>CALXKA010000085.1 GCA_944388765.1 uncultured Clostridia bacterium | reverse complement strand
GCAGGCTGGGCCTGGCCTCTTCCCGCCTGTGCCTGGGGCTTAGGCGGAAGGCTTCTCTTGATCTGCTGCTGTGCATTCTGCGGACGGAACACAGCAGTCAGGCGCTTCTTCGCCGGCTCCTTTGCCTGCTCGCCCTTCGCGCCCTCTGTCCGAGCTCCCTGCCCGCCGGCCGGCTCGCTCTTCTCCGCCTGGGACTTTGCTGGCTCAGATGCCTTCTGTGCAGGCTGAGCGGCTGTCCTTCCGTTTTCCTCCTTTTTCCCTGAAAAGGCAGAGCGGGCCGCTTCCTCCTGCTCCTTTGTCATGCTGGAGGCCGCATACAGAGCAGCAGCGCCCTCCTTTTTCTTTATAATCTCTATAATCTCTTTGCTGGTTCTGCCCAGTTCATTTGCCAGTTCACTTACTCTCATTCAAACTACCTCCATCATTATTCATTCGTTCCATTACCGCCTTTGCGAACCCCGCATCCTCCACGGACAGACAGGTGCGCATTTCCTGCCCCAGGGCATGCCCCAGTTCGTCCTTGGTTCCAAATTGATAGATCGGAATTTTATAGTGAGTGCACATATTGGTAAATTTCTTCTTGGTATTGTCCGAAGCCTCCACGGAGAGAAGCACCATATGGGACCGCCCGCTCTTTACGGATCTCTCTACCATAAATCCGCCGCTGGCCACCTTCCTGGCCCTGGCCGCCAATCCAATAAGGCCAAAAATTTTATTCCTGTTCTCCAAGCTTTTCCATCTCCTTTTCCAATACCTGGTACACTTCAGGGGAAATAGCCATCTTGAAGGAACGCTCCAGACCTCTGCCTTTAACCGCCTTTTTCAGGCATTCCATGGATGGGCACAGGTACGCTCCCCTTCCATTTTTCCGGCCTGTGGCATCCAGAAGAATTTCATTTTCAGGTGTTTTTATCACCCGTATCATTTCCCGCTTGCTCTTCATCTCCCCGCAGCCAATGCATTGTCTGAGAGGAACCTTTTTCATGCTCACCTATATCACTCCAATCCCTGCAGAGCTCTTTTTCTTACTGTTCGCTGTATTCCTGGTAGTCTTCCTGATTGTCCTGGCCCTCCTCGTCAAAAGAAGGATACTCGGGCTCCGGCGCATCTCCATACTGCAGACCCATCTGCTCAAAGAGGCCCATCTCCTTGGCCTGGGTTTCACTCTTGATATCTATCTTGTATCCCGTAAGCCTTGCGGCAAGCCTGGCATTCTGGCCTTCCTTTCCAATGGCCAGGGACAGCTGGTAATCCGGCACGATCACCTGTGCCTCCCGCTCCTCCTCGTCAGCCACCACGCAGATTACCTTTGCAGGACTTAAGGCATTCTCAATAAGATATGCGGGATTTTCGTCCCAGTTGATAATATCGATTTTCTCGCCGTGCAGCTCGCTCACCACTGCATTGACCCTGGATCCGTTTAAGCCCACACAGGCTCCCACTGGGTCTACATTGGGATCATGGGACTGCACCGCAATCTTCGTACGGGAGCCAGCCTCCCTGGCAATGGCCTTGATCTCCACAGTTCCATCCCGAACCTCTGCAACCTCGGATTCGAAGAGACGCTTCACCAGATCCGGATGGGTTCTGGATACAGAAATTCTCGGCCCCTTGGGCGTATCCTTTACCTCCAAGATATATACCTTGATGCGCTCTGTGGGCTTGAATGACTCTCCCTTGACCTGCTCACTTTCATTTAAAATGGCATCCACACGGCCCAGATTGATGCTGATGTTCTTACCCAGATAGCGCTGGACAATGCCTGTGGTCACGTCCTTTTCCATGGAGTAATAATCATTGTAGAGTGACTTGCGCTCCTCCTCACGGATTTTCTGGAGAATCACGTTCTTGGCATTCTGCGTGGCGATCCGGCCGAACTTCTTGGAATCCAGGGGGATCTGCACGGTGTCGCCGCACTCATACCGGGGACTCATCATCTTGGCATCCGTCAGGCTGATCTCCAGCACCGGATCCTCCACCTGATCCACTACCGTTTTTTCCGCATACACTGCGAAGTCCCCCGTATCCTTATTCATAGCCACCCGCACATTATCTGCCTTTCCAAAATGATTCTTGCAGGCAGTAATCAGCGAGTTTTCTATTGCCTCGATCATGACATCCTTGGGGATATTTTTTTCCTTTTCCAATATCTCCAATGCCTCCAGCAGTTCCTTGTTCATGTTTATCCTCCTATTCCATTTCATAATGCCGCCATCCGGGCCAAAGTATCTGGACGGCTGCTTAAAAGTCCAGCGCAAGGCGAATCAGCGCGATATCCTTCTTGTCAAATACCCTCTGGCTGCCATCCTCCATCGTCAGAGTGACCGTCGTATCATCGTATGCCGTCAGGGCTCCTGTAAATTCCTTCTGCTTGTCAACCGCCCGGTACAGCCGTACGTCCACGTCCCTGCCCATGCTGCGGATATAATCCTTCTCCTTCTTCAAGGGCCGGTCCAGACCTGGGGAGCTGACCTCCAGCACATAGCTGTCATCGATGAAATCCTCCTCGTCCAGCCAATCGCTTAAGTCCCGGCTGATGACCTCACAGTCGTCCACCCCGATGCCGCCCTCCTTATCAATGTAGGCACGCAGATACCAGGTTCCCGCTTCCTTTACATACTCTACGTCCACCAGCTCGAATCCATGCCTCTCCATGAGCGGAAGAAGGTATGCCTCCACCCGGCTTTCATAGCTTTCTCTTTTTGCCATTTTCCCACCGCCTTTCTGTCCACTGTCACTGATCGGTCCGTATCGCACGTAAGCGCCTAAAAGACAGGCGCTAAGTGCTCATAACAATACAAAGTGCTAGGCTCGACAATACCTCGCCAAGCACTTTGCATGTATCGCA
>CALXKA010000084.1 GCA_944388765.1 uncultured Clostridia bacterium | reverse complement strand
TTTATTTCGGGCTGCTGCGTATCATCGGCAACTCCCTCAAGGTATGTACCCGCTTCCTGCATACGCTGATAGTACCGTCTGTCTGAATTGAAAATCGCCCAATCGTGAGTACGGAGCGTTTCGATGGTACTTTCATCAACGCCGAGCTTCCTTAATTGTTTTTCTTCGGCTTCTTTCCAGAGCCGCCATTTCTTTTCTTCTTTGGCTTTATTGTAAGCCATACCATTTTACCTCCAATCTGAATTTTTGAAAAATCCAGATTGAAAGGCGGCGAACGGCAACCAACGCCAGATATAGGCTTGTCCTTTATTCCGACAAATAACGACAAAAGAAAAACCGCAAAGGCTGTCATACCTTTGCGGTTATAAGCAATATAAGTTCTATTATGTAGATATATGGCTTCTGTTTTAGGGGCGTAATAGTACCACGAATAACTTAGGATTTTTTTAACAGGTTATCCTCACTTATTCGTGATGCTATGTAGGTAACTGCTGCTTCTAATAAGCAGCAAGGCGCTCAGGGCAGACCAGCGCATAAAAAAATCCCTCCAAACTCAAAACGGGTTTAGAGGGCGTTGATAATTCTGTTCGGGCGTGACAGGGCAGCCCACCAAAGCACCGTTTTTTTTATTTGGTGGGCTTTATACTAAATCGCTTGTGAAATTATCTATTTCATAGCAAGAGCTTAAATACCTTAAAATATCCACAAAACATTAACAATAAATGCTAATAAAAACTCCATTTGTAATGCAGAAATTGACAGCCTGAATGATAAAGAACTGTCCTTAGTTTAAGCAATAGTTATTGGAATGTGTGACGCAAAGGAGCCAGAGGCATATAGTCTCTGGTTTCCTTTTGCGTACTTAGTCTTTATGGATAACCTTTAATCTACGACCCATACGACTTAATAATTCATTGGTAATGCTTTCAGAATTATCAGCTACTGTAGGTGCTGATATTTCTTCATTGCCATCGTTTCCAATTAAAGTGGCAATGCTACCAACTGTAACATCGGGACAATCTGTAACATCAACTGCGAGTAAATCCATACATATTTTCCCAACAACAGGTGCTTGATGTCCATTTATAAGAACATAACTCTTTCCACAAGATAAAATTCTCGGATAACCATCGGCATAACCGATAGATAATATTGCAATTCGACTATCTCGGTCTGCAACAAATGACCTACTATAACCAACACAATCGCCAGTTTTAATTTGTCTGAGCAATATTACTCTTGCTTTTAATGAAAGCACAGGTCTTAAATCAAGCTGTAATTTGACTTTATCATTTGGTGAGCTTAAGACGCCGTATAGAGCTACACCAGTCCTTACATAGTTACATTTAAGCTCTGGATAATTTAGAAAACCATAGCTACTTTGAATGTGTATTTTAGGAATTGCTATACCTTTTTCCTTTATCAATCTTAACAGCTTATAAAAGCTCTCAATTTGCATATTCGTAAAGCTAACATCTTTTTCGTCAATACTGTCTGATGCACACAAATGTGTATATATCCCGCACACTTTTATATTTTTTAACGAAAAAACAGTAGCAATGCTCTCGACATCTTCTTTGTCAAAGCCAAGTCGGTGCATACCAGTATCAATTTTGATATGGGCATTAACTTTATATCCTTGATTATTCAAGCGGATAGAATACTCATAATCAATCAGTGTTTGTATAAGGTTATACTTACAAAGTTCTTTTGCTCTTTCAGGTGCAGTATAACCCAAAATAAGTATTTCACCTGTAATACCATACTTGCGTAGCGTGATACCTTCATCAATGGTAGCAACGGCAAATGCTTTAACCCCTATCTTATTTATGTGAGTGGCAATCTCATATGTACCGTGTCCGTATGCTTCAGCTTTTACAACAGCCATCAATTCGCAATCCTTTGGTATTGCTTTTTTAAGAACACTTACATTGTGTTCTAAATTGTTCAAATCAATTTCCAAATATGCTCGCTCAGTAGCAACAATATGTTTTGCTTGTTCAGGTTTCAGTCTGCGCCACAATGCTGTCATAAATATTGCGAACACTACCGATATAAAACAAACTACAATATAATGAATTAGACTATTTTCAATAAGCAAGTCTTGCATATGAACTAATTTGGAAAATAAGCGCACTACAACAATCATAAGTGGATGAATGATATATATGATTAAGGATATTCTGCGTAATTCTTTGTGACTTTTTCCCTTAATATACAAAAGGATGTTAAATAAGAAATACACACTCGGCAGCAAAAATACATACATACTGTCGTGTCGCTGAAGATTTAAGTAATGTAAAATAAATGCTTCTCCAAACATAAGGGCAAAACAAACAATAAACCCTGTGATACTTTTCTTTAACGATGGTCTATTTTGATTATCGGAAACATATCCACCAAACACAAAATAAATCGGTGCAAAAAATATTCCGTTTCTTGTATAGTCTGATACTTGGAAAATCAGATTGTAAAAATTATTTAAGCAGGAGACATTTTCTGCAATTCCATAATAACTGTCACCAAATAAACCTATAATATAGAGTGCAAAAGTTATCAAAAAGGCTATGGAGTAATTTGTTTTCTTTAACAGATACCAAGCAATTACGGCACCGATAATTGAGGCAGGAAGATACCATAAATGATATAAAGTACCATCAAACACAATGTCTTTTATAATATTGGGCAGAAGATTATCTATCTTAAAATATCCATTATAAATATTGATTGGTATATATATCAATATTGCTGCTCCATAGATTAAGACGGTCTTTTTTATAAAAGCACATAATCTTTCAGTATTAGATGCATATCTGGAAATCAGGAAAAAACCAGATGCCATAAAGAAGAAAGGGACAGCAACACGAGCAATAATTCGTGTGAACATAAAATCACCAATTTGACTAAAGGAAACAAAAGGTGAAGTATGAATAGAGATAATTAACAAAGCAGCAATCAATCTAAAATAATCAATACCTGCATAGCTCTTTTTTTCAGTCATCATTTTTCCTCCAAACAGTTATGATGAAACCGTCTATGTTATTTCCAGATGTTTGATATACGCAGTTATCTGGCATAGAAATAAAAGTAATTTCTTTATTAGCGGGAATATAATATATTTCCACTCTTGCGTCCAAACTTTGTCTGTAAACAAATCTGCAATCATCACGATAGGCTTTTATAAACTCTGTATATTCTTCAAGCGAAAGCCCCCTTTCTGTCATAATCTTTGAATGAGGGTATCCTACATATCGAAAATGCCACGGCTCGTGCGATATGCCCGTTATTTCTTCTTTGTCCTTTTTGTAGCGTTCAATAAAGCCATAATTTGGAGCTGTTTTCCTAAATTCATTGCAGATACCGTCATAGGGAAAATCGGGACGAATGAAATCTATCTCTTTTTTATTCAGTCCTAAATCAATGGCAAGCCCCGTTTGATGTTCACTATGGTCTGGTAAGGCAACATATTTCTGCGTAAAATCTTCACCGTTATCTTTGAGAGAAGTGAAATATATATCTGTTTGTTCCCTTAATGTGCGGTAGCCACTTACAGGAATAATGGACTTTTCTGCTGATAATTTTTCAATAATAAGCTGCAATACATTTGCAGCATCACGCTTCATAAGAATATCAGGAAAGCGCATATCAGCAGGAATTAAATTAGACGCATCGTCTGTTTTAAGCGGATACTTTGCATTAACAAGCATTAAATTTCCACAATAAATCTTTTGCTTTTGTAATTCAATCGTTTTCATCATTTCACATACAGACCTATCAACTTGTCCAACATTTCAGCAAATGATAGACCAATACCTTTCATCATATTTGGATAACGACTGTGAGAGGTAAAGCCGGGGATTGTATTTACTTCATTAAACACGATTTTTTTTGATGGTGTATAGAACATATCTACTCTGGCAAAACCTGAACAACCCAAAGTCTTATATATGGTTACAGCCGTTTTTTGTATCTTTTTTTCAGCTTCGGCATCTATCCTTGCAGGCATATATATTTTTGAAGATTTAAGCGTATATTTTTCTGTATAATCAAAAAATCCGCTTGATAACTCAATTTCATCAACTCTACCGACAATCAGTTCATCTATACCAAGTATTGCACAGCCAACTTCAAAGCCATCAATGTTTTCTTCAACAATAACTTCTGTATCGTGTTCAAAAGCTAACTGTATGGCTGCTTCAAGTTCTTGATTTTCGGTTACTTTTGTTATACCGAAAGAAGAGCCTGCACGGACGGGTTTTACAAATAACGGGAAACTCAACTTTGCTTTAATTTCTTTCAAAGCTGCTTCTTGGTCAGTAAATTTGAAAGTCACCGATTTAGGCACAGAAATCCCTGCAAGGCTAACAAGTTTATGTGCTTTATCTTTATCCATACAAAGTGCAGACGAGAGTGTGTCGCATCCAACGATAGGAACTCCTGACAATTCAAACAGTCCCTGTAATGTGCCGTCTTCGCCGTTCTTTCCGTGTAGCACAGGAAATACTAAATCAACTTGGATAATATGGTATTTGTCTGCCATAAGTTCTAAAAAGCCTTTTACAGAACGGTTTTGTGATACCACAACAGAATGTAGATTTTTGCTATCTTCAATCCAAGTATTATTTGCAATTCTTTCTGTTTTTCCTGTGTAGTGATACCAATCGCCATTTCTTGTAATGCCGATTGGAACTATCTCAAATTTATCTTTATTTATATTTTCAAAAACAGAAGATGCCGATTGTAAAGACACCTCGTATTCTGTAGAATTGCCGCCAAAAATGACCGCTATTATTTTTTTGCCCATTTTATACACCTCTTTCTTCGTATTTTGTATTGTCTGGAAGCTCATATCCTATTTCGCATCGATTGATATACAATTCTTTGCTAACTTGTATGTCTGATTTTTTATCTTTTTCAGCACGACAAACATGAGCGATTTGAAACAGCCTTCCGTCTTGTTTGATATATGAAACAGAGGAATTAAAGACTGTGTATTCTGTATTCACAGGGTTTTGAGATAGAATACGCCCGTACATAAATCTTTCATCAAAACTTACTTCAATTTGAAAAGTGTTATCTGTTTCATTGCGTATTTTTAGGTCTAACCACCCCTCATTGATTGTTGCATCAGTACCGCAGGGTAAATCTTCGGTTGTTGACGGGAAAGACTCAACTGCGTGTCCGTGTCGCTCAACAATAGTAAGCGGCGTGTGTAAAAAAAGCCAAAATAGCATATTACTCAATTGACACAAACCTCCGCCATAAGAGCCTACAATCTTTCCATTGACAAGATTTAATCCGTCCTTATATTTTTCGTGTTGGTCTGCCCATCGTACAAGCTGCCAAAATGAAAATGTTTCTTTCGGCTCAATAATCACTTTATTGATTGTTTTTGCGGCAAGTTTTAGGTTGTGTACCTTATTGATTTGGTACTTCATATCAAATCCACTATTTTCATTCAGCATAAGTGATGATGTTTCAAATACTGTGTTTGGTAACAATTTCTCAGATGTCTTTTTTGCGTATCTATTGCCGTCAAATTTCATTTTGAAATAAAAATATTTTTTTCTTTGCCATTTGCGGAGAGGTAGCAAAAAAGGAAACATCTGCGTCAATCTTTTCCTTGACATTTCTTTCGCTTCCTTTTATCTTTTTCCAAAACAAAACACTCTTGTCTTGGTACTATAATTGTACCAACAACAAGAGTGTCGTTTATTTGTTTCATCAAAAGGTATTATAATAATTTCCTGCGAAAATTCTTACGAATTTCCTACGAAGCTGTCCCGTTTAGTTTCTTCCATATATTTTTATTTCTGAACAGCTTTGAAAGTTTATAAAATAGAAAATATCCGAGCATTGCCCCTGATGTGTTAAGTATAAGGTCATCTATATCTGCTGACCTTCCTATAAAGTATTGTACAAACTCAATTAAAAAAGAAAAAAGCAGCATACAAATGGTTGTTTTATAGAAGGTACGAGCTTTCTTGAATGCAACAGGGAATATAAAACCTAAAGGTAAAAACATTAGTATATTTGCTATCGTCTGTGTAATTTGTTTCCGCACCCCCATATCCCAAGTTTCGGTAATAAATCGAAAAGGTATAAGATTTAGTGAATGTTCTGTAGCAAGTATTGCTCTGCCGTTTAATAGGCAAGTAATTACCCAGTCTAAAAAGGTCGCAGTACTGATAACTAAAACACAAACGACAAACAGGAAATAAGCAATTTGCCTTAATAACGGCATCCTTTTTCTCATAATAAAATAAATTGGAAGATAGCAAACTGCCAAAATCGCCATACCAATTATTCCGATGAGAAAGTATCCGAGAAGTTCTTGTATTATGAGCATAAATAGACCTCCTAAAAACAAAAAGCATCAATGGTTTTAATTATTATACCAAAACCATTGATGCTTTTTCTGCGTTCTATATACAGATTTTCTTACTTTTTTCCTACAAAAGAGGGAGTATCACTTCAAATTCTATTGTCTCATCTTTACTCTCGGCTGTTATCGTGCCATTATGAAGCTCAACAATTTCCTTCGCAATAGCAAGACCTAACCCAGCGCCCCCGCTTCTGGAACTGCGTGCAGTATCAAGCCGATAAAACTGCTCAAAAATGCGTTCAAGTTTTTCCTTCGGAATTGTGTTGCCGCAGTTAGTAAACTTAATATTCAAGTTATTTTCGTCTTGCTTCACAGCAATATAAATAGTACCGTTGTCAAAACTGTAATTAACAGCGTTCCTTAATAAATTATCAAATACTCGCTGCATCTTATTCGCATCAATTTTAATCATTATATTAGGTGGTATATCAAGTTCACATTTTAAATTCTTTTCCAAAAGCATAGGCTTAAACTCATATACAAGCTGCTCAAGCATACGAGTTAAATTTATTCTACTATACTCAAGTGTGATGCTGGATAAATTAAACCGTGTAATTTCAAAAAACTCATTGATTAAATCTTCAAGTCTTTCTGCTTTTTCTAATGATATTGATAGATACTTTTCTCTAAGTTCTTCTGATATTTGATTTTCGTCCCGTAGCAATGTTAAATACCCAATTACTGATGTAAGCGGCGTTTTCAAATCATGAGCAAGATATACAACAAGGTCATTTTTTCGTTGCTCTGCCAGTTCAGCCGCCAATTTTTGTTGTTGAATAGTATGCTTTATATAATTCATTTTCTTTTCCGTTGCGACAAGCTCTGATGATAGAACGACATCTCCTGAGTTCTCATCAATCAATGTGTCTATCCCTTTATTGATTTCATTAAAGTATTTTGTAAACCCTCTTAAATATATCTTCAATACTATCAGAAACACTATTGCAATAGCTAATAGTATGTATAAATCCATATAGTTTCTGAATACTGCCTGATAAATATGTAATGCTTGAAGATAATCCTTAACAAAAAAGTTGATAAACTCTACGGCAAAATTTGCAAAATTTCCGTGTAATACAAAGGTATATAATGCATATACGGCAACAACGGCAACGAGCATGATAACAACCGTTCTAACAAATAATTTGGTCTGCAAATTCTTAAATTCATTGCCCATTTTTTGTTTTTTGTTATTCCTATTTTTCAATGGTATATCCCACTCCCCACACAGTTTTTATAAATTTTGGATTTTTTGCAGGCTCTTTAAGTTTCTCTCTCAATCTCCCGATATGAGCTATAACAGTATTATTATTATCAAGGAATTTCTCACCCCAAACATTTTCAAACAGTTCTTCAGATGAAATAACTTTTCCTCTGTTTTCACACAGATACCAAAGGATAGAAAATTCAATCGGAGTTAATGCAATCTCTTTTCCATATAATGTACATTTGTGGGTGTTTTTGTTTATAATAAGTCCTCTTACATCGTATTCGTCAATCGGAATTTCTTTTACCTCAACATTAGTGGCATTATTATAACGAACATAACGCCGAAGCTGTGTTTTTACCCTCGCCACAACCTCTAAAGGATTAAAAGGCTTTGTTATGTAATCATCTGCACCTATAGTAAGCCCCATAATTTTATCCGTATCCTCTACTTTTGCGGTTAACATTATGATTGGATAAAAATACTGTTCTCTTATTTTTTGACAAATATGAAAACCATCAACATCTGGAAGCATAACATCTAATATAGCTAAATCCATTTTTTGTGATTTAATACACTCAAGAGCATCTATGCCATTATAAAACTTATGTACTATATAACCATCATTTTTTAGATACACCTCGATTAAATCCGCAATTTCTTTTTCATCATCAACAATTAAAATGTTTTCATTCATATTAATCTTCGCACTCCTTATTGACCTCATCTGGAAGAGCTTCCATAATATCCCCAAAATCACATTGCAAATATTCGCATATGTCAAGCAATACAGGAAGCGTTACATTTTCATTTTTTCCAAGTTTTGCAAAAGTACTTTTGCTTGCACCAACCGCTTCTCTTAATTGACTTTTTTTCATTCCTTTATCTATAAGCATTTTCCACAATTTATTATAGCTCACCCGCATATTTTGCACCTCCGTGATTAGTTGTACTTAATTATAGCACCTTTTGACTGCATATGCAATCTTTAAGTCCATATTTATACACTTAATATTTTGTTTTATGTACCTTGTAATTTGAACGGAATGTATTTTTTTTACAAATCAATTAGTTTTTGAGAATTAAAATCGCCATTTATAGGAAGTGGAATATCTTATAGTCGGCATTTTCACATCGTTTAATAAGAAGCCACAAATCCATACAATATAATAAGAGAATTATATTGGCACAAGGTGGTGAGCTTATGGACGAGAGAAACAACGATTTTGATTTCGATTTTATGCCGATAGGACAGGCGATTAAGAAAGCCCGTGAAGCAAGAGGAATGACGAGAGAGCAGCTTTCTGGGATAATCGGCTATGCCCCCAGACACATTCAATCTATCGAAAATGAGGGAAAATATCCAAGCATCGAGCTGTTTATTCAGCTTATTACAATGTTCGATGTTTCGGTTGATGAGTATATATTTCCTAACAAAGAAGTCAAAAAGAGTTCCGTCCGCAGACGCTTAGACGCACAGCTCGACAATTTAGATGATAAAGAACTGTCCGTGATTGAAGCAACTGTAAACGGACTATGTAAAGCAAAAGAGCCAGAGGAATAAAATCCTCTGGTTTTCTTTTGCCCATTTTTAATAAGCAGGGATACCGTAGCCGTAGATAACGCTGCTGCCGATAGAGTAGCTGTTCTGTCGGCAAGCATCGCCAGAGTTACCTTCAACGGTATAGACCGTTCCGTTTTCCACACGCTCTACAATACCTACATGGTCTGTAAGACCGTCACCTTCCCAGTCAAAGAAGATAATGTGTCCTGCTTCTGGCGTAAAGCTGCCGTCCTGCCATTGTCCTCTTTCCTTAAACCACTCAGAGCCTTGTATGCAGCCCGCAAACTTCGGGATAATTCCGTTCTCGATATAGCCGCATTCGTTCGCACACCACGAAACAAAGCAAGCGCACCATTCCACACGAGAGTTGAAGCCATACCACGACCAATAGGGCTGACCGCCTATATTGCCGACCTGCGACAGAGCCACAGTTACAATTTCGCCGTCGCCTACGGATATGCCGTAAAGCACCTGCGACCATAGCGAATTGTTTTCATCGGCAAGTAATTCAGACAACATCTGCCGCTGCTCGTCATCAAAACCGTATTGGTCTGCCATTTCCTCGGCGGTTTTGTGGCTGACTGTGATATACAGGTAAGTCCGTGTTTGGGTGGTTTCGGTCTGGACGATATTTCCGTGACCGTCATCTGTTTCGGTTATCACGGTTTCAGTCTTGCTTTCCGTTCTGGAGCTTATTTCGTTCATTTCCCAGAATATGTCCGTCAGAAGCTGCTTTTTATTATCGTCCATTGTCGCTACTTCCTGCGGATTGTCTGGGTCGGTAGTAGTCTTGACCGAGTAAACCGCAAGCACCTCTTTCCAGACGGCACGGCTTCCCGACATTTCCAAAACATCATAAGCTGTATCGCTTTTGATTTCATCAAGGCGGGTGTCATATTCGGTATTGATTTCTCTAACCACGGTCTGCATTGTCATTCCATTTCCTGAGTCCTCGCCCGCAAAGAATATACCGAACACCGAGCCTACAAGCATACCGATAAGGCAGACGACCAAAATCACAACAACCGCAACCCAACCGCCTGCCGCAATCGCCGCAATTAACGCTTTTGTTCCTGCAATAATCGCCTTAACTGCCGCAATCGTAGCCTTGACCGCCGCTTTCACGGCAACAATCGCAGCCCTTGCCGTGGCTCTTGCTGCCTGTGCAGCTCTCTGAGCCGCTTTTACGGAAGCCTTTGCCGCCGCCTGTGTCGCTTTAGCGGTATGCTCGGCAGTCTTTATCGCTGCCTTTGAGGTCGCCTGTGCGGTTTTTACGGATTTTTGCGTAGTCTTTACCGTACCTTTGGCGGCTGTTTTTACTGTCTTTTTACCGTTTCGGGCAGTCTGCTTTATGGCTTTTTCCGTTTGCTGTGCGCCTTTGACCGCCTTATCTGCGGAACGGCTTACGGTACTGCGATAGGTCTGCACGCTGTTTCCAGACATACGCTGCTCGGCGGCTTTGGCGGCTCGCTTTTGCTTGAACTCAGATATTTTATCCTTTGCCTTAACCACATTGTCCTTTGTGGTTTTTACTCCTTTTTGACCTTGCTTGTTGAACTGATGAACGCCCTCGTCCGTGATACGCTCCGAAGCTGCTGAAACCTTATCGGCGGCATATTCGGTGGCGGAGTTTTCATCGGCGTAATAGCCTTGTTCAGCCTTACTTTTTATCTTGGAATAAGCAGACTTCATACGCTCAGAAGCTACCGCAGCCTTGTCAATGGTCTTAATCGTTCCTTTGACTGCATCTCTGGTCTTTATATCAGCCATAGATAACCTCCTTTCCAAGAATACAGAGTATTCTTTAAGATTTTGCGGTCAAAATCAAGCTGTCTTTTTTGCGACCACCACAAGCCTGCCGTTCTGCGCTGAGTATTCGCAGGTAGAGAGGGTAATGAGCCTGTCGCCGTATTCTGCGGTTACGCCTGTTTCGTACAATGCAAGCTCTTTGCATTTTTGAATATAGGCGTTAAACTCGTCCTCGCTTTCGGCATTGACAAAATCATAGTAGCGGAAGCCCTGAGAGCTGTATGCCACGGTCTTAAAAACAGCGATAATTTCATATTCGCCACGCTGCGTAAGGGTATCAAACTGAATGGTCTTGTGTTCCTCATAGAAGCTCTGGGACTTGTAATCCTCCAAAGCCCCGAACATTTTGCCGCCCTTAATGTGATGACCGTAAATAACAAGGTTATCGCTGCTCGTAAGGTCGCAGTTTTCCTGAATATACGGTGTTCCCAAGTCGCTGTATTCCTTTTCAAAGTTGCGCTTCAAATAGTAGTTAGGCTCATTCGGTGTCTGCATCACGGGATAATTGAGGGTCGTGCCGGCTATGGAAAGCCAGCCGACCATATCCGTGTTTTTCAAATACAGTTCGCCGTATTCTGTGAGGATATTTTCTTCCTCCGTCAAGGGAACTTCTGGGGCGTTGCCGTCCTCTGCCTGTGCCTGCTCTACGATTTCGGCAATATTCTCAAAGGCTTCGGTCTGTTCAGCTTCGTCGGCATAATGGTCGTAAATGTGATAGCCGCAAAAAGCCGCCGTACCTAACAGGCACACGGCGGCAATCAGACAAATTTGCTTTTTATATTTTTTCATAGACATATCCTTTCTTTTTTTGCAAAGAATAACGCCCGCTTTGTAAAAAGCGAGCGTTACGATTGCCATATTTGTTTGGATTTAGATACAGAATGCGGCGTAAAGAGGAACAATCTTTTTGTTATCCTCAAAACCAAAGTTCTTTGCAGAGAGCTTAATCGCATAGGCGGGCTTGTAGGTTTCCATATAGACCTTTAAGCTCTTTGCCCGTGTGTTATCGGCAGACTTGACCTCGATAGGAATAAG
>CALXKA010000083.1 GCA_944388765.1 uncultured Clostridia bacterium | reverse complement strand
TTTCTTCCCATCCGGCAAGCCATATCAAAGTTCTTTCCTCTGCTTTTGTCAGTTCTACGCCTGCCAGTACCTTGTTCATTTTCTGTATCTGTCTGCCCTCCATCTCATAAAAGAAATCATTCACATTTCTACTTTCTCTTTCCGGCTGCTTTAACATCTGTAACACTCCCTTCTGCTAAAAAATAAAATAATTTCAAAAATCACACGTATAAGCGTATAAACGTATCTTCCATACTTTTCAGAAACCTGTAATCCCTTGATTTTCCTAAAGATATACGCTTATACGCTTCTTTGGAAAATTCTTTTTTATCTGTATCTCATCTGTATCAGCGGTAGCTATCTATGCGTATCTGTGTATGGATTCCCTGAAATCCTCTGGCATTTTTTCCATTGTCTGAGGGAATATTCGTAGAATAATGAATCTGATATTTCTTTTCATTTTCTTTTAAGTACCCCGAAAAACTTTTTGCACTCATAGGCTTTTCCGTATTGTCCTCACACCAGCGGCAGTATGCTTGATAAAGATTTTTAGAAGTCGCTGTTGTATTTTCTTCCAGCCGGATATACCCGGATGACTGCATAAAAGCGATAATGTTATTCCCAGATTCCATAGCTTCGTGCAGATTTTTCTTTGCACGTTCGCTGATGGTAAATCGGTAATTATTTTTCAATAATCGTTTCAATCCCTCCAGACACCAGAGGAAAATATCCTCTGCTTCTCTTTGCAGTTTCTCAATCAGATAGGGATCATCTACTCTATCCGGCGGCACATCTTTGACCGTAAGGATAATCTGTCTGCGATAAAATCCATAGGAACGGTCATGTAAGGCACTCAGACTTCCATTTCCAAAGCAGAGAAATCTGACATATAAATTCCCCTGTACGCTCTGCTTTGACTTCCTTTCCAAATCCATCTTGTCCTCCAGCGTGACAATGGTTTTAATATAGTTGGTGTCTTTCAAGGCTTCCAGTTTCATATCATCATCCACCATCTAAAGTCGGTATTCCAAATCTGCCCTTGCAAAACGGTTATGCTCTACCTTTTGAATATTGCTTACATTCATATTCGTTCCGAGAATTTTTCTCATGACCAAACCAATACGGGATTTTCCCTCCCCGCCTTTTCCTAAGATAATCAATAACTTCTGTGCCTTATTGGATGGAATTAAACAATATCCCATATATTCCTGCAAGGTAGGAATATCATCTTCCTCCAGCAGTTCTGAAAGGAATTTCATCCACCGTTCCGGCTTTGTTTCTTTCATTTCATAATTTACAGGCAAGCGGTTCAGGCAAAACTCCTTATTTTCTGTAAAATCTCCATTTAAAAAATAAGTTCCATTATTCACATGGATGCGACCCATTTGCACCGGAAGTTCCTCTGAATAGGCTTCCAGTTTTAGAACCTCCAAAAGCTGTTTTACTTTCTTGGAAATTCCTTTCGTAAGAACCGGTTTTACCATTCTATAAATTTCTTTTTCTACTTCGCTGTCTGGCAGCATTCCATCATAACTGAAAAAGATACCGTTGATACACTTCAATGGCATTCTTTGCAGGAAATTTTCACAAAATGCTACTTCATCAATCTGCCCATCCTCAAACCATTCCTGAGAGTACGGCTTAGAGTTCATTTCCCTCTGATCCAATGCTTTTTCCAGTCTATTCCTTGTTGTTTCGTCTATATTCTTCCATTCGTTCTTCAATTCTTTTCACATCCTTCCCACTATCTAGTAAAAATTCAATTCTGTCCTGTAACTCTCCAAACACCAGTAAATCCAGATGGTAATTTATCTTTTCTGTCTGCTGACAGGCTTCTATAAATTCTGCTTTCCATTTTTCGTCTGGCATTTTAGGTGCATGGCTCACTTTCCATTCTTCCAGCAGATGAAGATAATCCGATAAAATGCGGATACTTTCCCGTTCCCATTCTTCAAATTTCTTTTCGGTCTGGTACAACGTTCTTTTCGGTTTTTCTTTCTTCTTACTGGTATTCCTTTTCTTTGAACTATCCATAAAAATCGGTATCCGAAAATCTTCTGCCAGTTTCTTTGCTGCTTCCAATGGTACAATATGAAAGAAATCTGCCACAAACGTGATCACATCCCCTTTCGCACCACAGGCAAAACAGCAAAAGCCTTTGTCTACTTTCATGCTGGGATGCCTGTCATCATGAAAGGGGCAACAGACCATCCCATTTTTATTTACTTTTAATCCGTACTGTTCGGCAGCCTGCCTTGCAGTTACGTTTTCTTTTACTGTCTGAAAGATATTCATTCCATTTTCATCTCACAGCCATAATATTTTTTCTGAAAATACCTGACCGGAACTTTCCCCTTGATGATGTTATATCCGGCATTTTCCAGTTCCTCATTCATTACCCGCACAATTTCATAGGCTTTGCTTCTCCCAACCCCGAGAATCTTCATAATGTCATTTGCGGTAATATAAGATACATTAATCTGCATACAATCTCCTCCTTTTTCTACCTTCTATCTATCCAAAGTGCTATTACAGTACGCCTTTTTTTCATGTTTATTATTCAATACGTTTTTAATATGCACTTTTAATTCGTGTTTATATCATACGTTTCTTTTTCGTATTTGTCAACACATATTTTCAATAATACGCACTTGCAATTCGCTTTATTTCGTGTTATATTATCCATGAGGTGAATAAAAAATGAACGAAATGGAAGTTTCAACAATAGGAGAACGGATTAAAACACTCCGAAAAAAAAGAGGGTACAACCAGAAAGATTTAGCAAACCTTCTTGGAAAATCTCTCCGTACCATCCAAAAATATGAAAGCGGGGAAATTGAAGTGTCAATCGCAATGGTCAATGAACTAGCTAAAGTGCTTGATACGACTTCTACCTATCTTCTCGGACATCAGACAGGGGATTTCAAATTTGACTGTCTCTCCGATGTTATGGAATGTTTGTTTCAACTGGAAAAAATCAGCGGACTGCACTTTTCCATAGAAACAAAAAGACCGCCACACCATGATGGCTGGCAATGTTCCATTACTTTTGACGGAAAAGACAAATCTGCCGAACAGAATGCAGATATGTGCCTGTTCCTCGAAGAATGGGAAAACAACAGGGAATCTTTCCAGCAGTATTGCATGGCTAAAGATGCCTATGAAGATTGGAAAGATAAAACTCTTGCCTACTATGCTTCACAGGGTGTAGAGATGGAAGAACCGGAAAATCTCGATACTGAGGAACGGTTAAAAAGAAGGAATGCTCTTTTTTCTGGCAAGTAAACCTACATAAGATGAGTTGAAAACTCTTATGAAAGGAATGATGTAATTGTCAGTAACAAAAGATACAACTGGAAAATGGATGTCACAGGTGCGTGTCAAAGACTACACAGGAAAGACCATCCACAAGAAAAAACGTGGTTTTGCCACAAAAAAAGAGGCTCTGGAGTGGGAAAGAGACTTTCTCAACAAAGCCAATGCAGATATGGGTATGCTGTTTCGGGATTTTGTAGATCTTTATTTTGAGGATATGGGACACCGTCTGAAAGAATCCACCATTATCAGCAAGCGTTATATGGTAGATAAGAAAATCCTTCCAGTATTCGGAAAAATCCCGATCAATGAGATTACGCCAAAGGATATCCGTAAATGGCAGAACGGATTGACTGCATATCGTGATAAGAACGGAAAGCCTTATGCACAGACCTACCTCCGAGCAATCA
>CALXKA010000082.1 GCA_944388765.1 uncultured Clostridia bacterium | reverse complement strand
AGAAAGATAAAATCGGAGTATCCGGAAAAGGATATTTGGTGTTATACGGGCTATGTCTACGAAGACGAACTTTTGGGAGACGGTCCGGCGGCCACGAAAACAGCAATGGAAATGCTTGAAAATATCGATGTACTTGTTGACGGAAGGTTTGAGGAAAAACTAAAAAATCTTTCTCTTCGATTTCGGGGGTCTGAAAATCAGAGGATAATAGATCTTAAAGCGAGCCTGGCGATGGGAAAAACTGTTTTGTGGGACGATCTGTCATAAAACCTTAAAAATACAGTTTTAATAAGAATATTAAATAAAATAGGGTTTTGGAAAAATGTTTTGAAATAAAGAGACAGATTAAATAACAATATGAAAATAGTATTAAAGATGCAAAAGGAATCTGAAGAAAAAATACAGGTAATATTAAATAAATAGAAAGAGTCAGAAAAAAATATAAGTAGTATTAAATAACACAAAAAGAGTCCAGAAAAGAAATATTTTTGTATAATTTATTTTTATTTAATATTTATTTTTTATTTTATTTATTTTTTTTGTATTAAGAAAAAATGGTTTATTTGTCGCTTAAAATCCCTTAAAGTGTTTACAAAGTCGCAAAAAAAAATGCGTTGACAATAAGGGAATTTAATGGTATAATATAATTATCGAAATCGTGTTTCCTTCCGTAACGCTTTCGGCGAGAGATGACGGTCGGATCGTGTTTTCCGAAATTTTCGGGACGGAAGGTGTTGTTTTGGCTGTAAGTATAATAGTTCCGGTATATAACGCGGAAAAGACTTTGGAAAGATGTCTTTTGTCAATACAAAGCCAAACGTACGACGATATAGAAGTCGTGATAGTGGACGACGGAAGCGATGACGAAAGTCGGAATATAGCGGAAAAGTTTGTCTCTCGTGACAACCGTTTTACTTTAATTGAAAAACAAAATACTGGGGTCTCGGGAACTAGAAATATAGGAATTATGAATTCGTCGGGGGAATATATCCAATTTGTCGACAGCGACGATTATCTGCCGATAAATTCCACAAAAGCGCTTGTCGCCGCCGCTGAAAATTATGACGCGGATATGGTTATATCGGATTTTTACCGTGTTTATGAGCGTTCTGTCGTCGTTATGGGAAGTATCCCAAAATTTGAGGGGGCGATGAGTTGCTCGGAATTCGCTTCCGAGATGATGAAAGCGCCTTCTAATTTTTATTACGGCGTTATGTGGAATAAGCTGTATCGCAGGGATATGGTTGTCAAAAAAAATATTTCCTGCGTTACGGAGTTGAAATGGTGCGAAGATTTCATGTTTAATATTGAGTATCTTTCCTACTCGAAACGTATCGCCGTTATTCATACTCCTGTGTATTATTATGTGAAAAGGCCCGGAAGTTTGGTATCTACCGAAAGCGGACTCTCGTCGGTTATTAAAACAAAAAAATACATATTTTCACATTATCGGGATCTTTTTGACAAGTTGGAACTTTATGACGATCATAAGTTTATGATACGAAAATTCTATATTGAGTTCGCTCGCGATAAAGCCGTCAAAACACGAGAGAGAAAAACGAGAAAGAAAAAAGTCGGCGTCGAACGCTCTTTCGCGAAAACGGGGGAAAAGCTTTCCGCCGAAAAGACTTCCTTGAAGCGTGAGGCGATTTTGAAAAAATAACGTTTCTCGGGCAAAAAACATCATAAAGGAGGCATTGAGTTGAGCAAGAAAAATTATTCGGAAATTACGCCTGAAATCATGAAATTGTCGGAGGTCTGCCGTATATCGAACGGAATAGACCCGGAACTTTATAAAAAATACAAAGTGAACAGAGGGCTTCGCGACCTTAACGGAAACGGGGTTCTTACAGGACTTACCGAGATATCGGAAATAAATTCTAAGGAGATTGTTGAGGGAATCGCCGTTCCCTGCGCGGGAGAACTTTTTTACAGAGGATATAACGTTAAAGAGCTTATCGCGGGTATCGTAAGCGAGCAGCGGTTCGGGTTTGAGGAAACCATATATCTGCTTCTGATGGGAAATCTTCCCACAAAGAAAGACTTTGACAGCTTTTACGAATTGCTCTCGGGATATCGTACATTGCCTAATTCCTTTACGAGAGACGTGATAATGAAGGCTCCGAGCTCGGATATTATGAACTCTTTGGCAAGAAGCGTTCTCACTCTCTATTCGTACGACCAAAACGCCGACGATACTTCTCTTCCAAACGTTATGAGACAGTCGTTACAGTTGATTTCCATGTTTCCGATGCTGTCTATTTACGGATATCAGGCTTATGATTATTACAGAAATAAGAACGGGAGCTTATTTATCCACGATCCCGACCCGGAACTTTCCACCGCTGAGAATATTCTTATGATGCTTCGTCCCGACAGGAAATATTCCCGCAACGAGGCGAGGATATTGGATTTGGCGTTAATACTTCACGCCGAGCACGGAGGTGGAAACAACTCGACTTTCACGACTCACGTCGTATCCTCTTCCGGAACCGACACATACTCGGCGATAGCCGCGGCGTTGGGAAGCTTGAAAGGTCCGAAGCACGGAGGAGCTAATATAAAGGTTCGTCATATGTTTAAGGATATAGAGGAGCATGTTTCCGATTGGAAAGACGAGGACGAGATTACGGCTTATCTTACGAAGATATTGAATAAAGAGGCGTTTGATAAATCAGGGCTTATTTACGGTATCGGTCACGCCGTTTATTCGGTATCCGATCCCCGTTCCGAGGTTATAAAGGGGTTTGTTCCTTCTCTCGCGAAGGAAAAGGGTCGGGAAGACGAATTAGAGCTTTATAATACCATAGAAAGACTCGCTCCCCAGATAATTTCGGGAAGCCGCACGATTTATAAAGGAGTCAGCGCAAACGTTGATTTTTACAGCGGATTTGTTTATGAAATGCTCGGGATACCGGAGGAGTTATATACCCCGTTGTTCGCGATATCGAGAATTACGGGCTGGTGCGCTCATCGTATGGAGGAATTGATAAACGGAAACAAGATAATTCGTCCGGCATATAAATCGGTGGCTAAGAGAAGAACTTATACTTCAATGGAACAAAGATAAAAAC
>CALXKA010000081.1 GCA_944388765.1 uncultured Clostridia bacterium | reverse complement strand
TAAATCAAAAAAAATATAAATAGAAAGGGATCAATCAAATAGATTAATATTTCTATAAGATTGATTATACGTGAGTTATGGATAAACCAAGAGTATTTGCTAATCCCATAAATAAAAAAATAGATAATGTGCAAGATCTATTTAGAAGTGATAAAGAAAGTAGAAGTATAAATCCAGTAGATGTAAATAAAAAAATTAATGAAATATTTGCATCCCGTAATCATGTTTATAAAAGTAAAGTAAAAATTACTTTAAAAGATAAAGTAATAGAAAAAGAAATAGTAGGTAAAACTAATATTAATTTATTAACTTTAGATGGTGATTTAATTAGAATAACAGATATTTTAGATATTGAAAAAATATAAAAAGTATATCTTAGAGAATTTCTTCGATATACTTTTTTAGTTGTTTAGCATTCTTGCCAAATATAATTTTTAATTGATTGTCAATTTCCACAATTCCTTTAGCTCCAAGTTTTTGAATGGCATCTTTATTAGCTAAAGATACATCTTTTAAAATTACTTTAAATCTTGACATATTGCACTCAGCATTGACAATATTATCTTTACCTCCCAAGTAGGTAATTAATTTGTTTGCTTCAATATTAAAATCTCTTTTAGATAGTTTTACTATTACTAAAGATATTATTATCAAAACTATAGCTATAATTATATATTGCAATATTTGCATTCATATCACCTTAATTAATTATACTATAAATCTAGAAAAAATAATAGATGTAAAAATAAGTCTTGCAATTTAGTGTTTTTTTCAAAACAGATATTTATAATGTATGACTTTATATTTAATTTATTCTATTGTTTTAGTTGACACTTATTTTTAGATTATTCATAAATTATTAATGAAAGTACATGAAAGGGTGAAAGTTTATGAATAATCAAAATTCAAACAGCAATGGAAACTGCATTAATGAAATATTATGTGTTATTTTAGTATTACAAGAAAATGCATGTCCAGATAACTGTTTACAAACTTGTGATAGACCAGTGCTTGGTGGAGGAACTAATTGTATAGTATGTAACACTAGACCTGTAATGCTTTATACTTGTTGTGGAAATGGAGTGCCTTGGAGCATGCCAATAACTAAAGATTCTACTGTAAGTTGTGCTGGTTCTGATGTTAGTGCTACTTGCTCGAATGTCTTTAGAGTGGAAAAGATTGAAGGTAATTGTGCTACATTTAGAGTTTTAGCTGATAATACTGATTCAACAAGTTTATATCCATATGTTGCAACTAATGTTTTCTTTACAATGGATTGCAGTTGCTTGTGTAGTATAAGATGTCTATCAGACACATTTGTAGATTGCATTTGTTAATTAGTAAAAGCCACAATTAGTGGTTTTTATTTTGATTTATTTTTGATATACTATATTTAAGTGATGGAAATGGAAAAGTATGTTTATTATGGAATGTTGTTTGATATTTATCAAAGTTTGCTTAAGGGAAATAAAGAAGAGTTATTTAAATTGTATTATGAAGAGAATTTAACTTTACAAGAGATTGCTGATGATTTGAAGGTTTCTAAAAGCTATGTAGGAAAAGTAATAAAAGATACTGAAAAAATACTTGATGAATTAGAAAGTAAATTACATATATATGAGGATAGAGAAAAGCTAGAAGAGATATTGGAATTAGATGACTTAGAAAAAATAAAAAAAGAAATAAGAAAAGTAATAGATAATAAATAAATATAAGTTGTTAGGGAGGAAGTATGGAAGATAGAGTATTTATTGATTTGGAAAGAGCACCTTTATCAAAGTTATCTTTTGTAGTTACGGAAGATATTTATAATGATAGAGAGAAAAATTTAGCGTATAAAAATATTAAGATGAGACTTAGTGATATTGGATGTAGAACTGATGTTTTTTTGGAAAAAGAACAAGAAGTTATTGCAAGAAGAGGAGAATTATTAAGCAATTATTTAATAGCTAATAATCCAAGTGTACAATTGTTGTTGGAACTTTATTTAGGGAGTTCTAATATGGGGTATTCAGAAGCTGATTATATGTTATTTAGTGAAATGGTTCTTTGTGATAGTAAAGTTAGAAAATCTTTTTTTGCTAAGTTAGTTAAAATAGAATTAAAAAATATTCAAGTGCGGTTGAAAGACTCTTTAAGTGAGGAAGAAATTCAACAATTAAGAAAAGCATATAGAATGTTAAAAAGTTGCTTGGAACAAAATTCTGAAGGATTAGATATAATGATGCGTTTGGGTAATGATAGTGAAGATATGGATGAGGTTTATAAGCAATATATAGTTGAAGAAGAAATGCGTAGATTACGTCCGCAAAAGAGTGCTATATTAAGGTCTTTAAATAGTGGTGAAGCAGTTGATTATTCATTTTTGGATAATGCTTGTTATACGTTAAGATTAATTAAAAGGTAATAATATTTTTTGTAAGTCATAATAATTAGTAGGTGAAGTTGTGTGAAAAAAATTTGGCTAGTTATTATGACTTTTTGTTTATTTATGGGAACTGTATATGCAGAAGAGGATTACGCTCCGGGTGCTAAGAGTGCTATTTTAGTTGATTCAGCAACTGGGGAGGTATTGTATGAGAAAAATGCTGATGAGGCTTTAGCTCCAGCATCAATGACGAAACTTGGAAGTATGCTTGTTATTATGGAAGCAATAGATAATGGTAACTTAAGTTTGGATGATGAAGTGACAATTAGTGAAGAAGCTGCGAATATGGGAGGTTCTCAAGTCTTTTTAGAAGCTGGGGAAGTTTATAAAGTTCATGATTTACTTAAAGGGGTAGCGATTGCATCCGGTAATGATGCGGTAGTAACCAAAAAGCAGTCGCTAGTTATAAGCGAAGAAATAATAATATAACTACTTTTAAACCT
>CALXKA010000080.1 GCA_944388765.1 uncultured Clostridia bacterium | reverse complement strand
TATAAAGGTAGAATTTAAATTTACATTTCACGGTTAGCGAAAATGGATATAAGCACTATGGAAAATTAGGATGAGGTTTGCTATAATATTCTAGCAAGTTACACAGATAATAGCGGATAATACCTTATTATCGTTTTAAACAACTTAGATAAAATAGTAAGAGGAGGATTTCTTATGGCTTTAACAACCAGTCAAACAAATGCAGTGAATACCATTGATTCGAAATTGCAAATAGTAGCTTGTGCTGGCTATGGAAAGAAAACTACTATGGTTGCCAGAATTTTAAATTTACTAAAACAACCAGGAGTAAAGCCTGAGAATATTGTAGCAGTAACATACTCTAAAAAAGCAGCGGCTTCACTTAAACAAAAAATATATAAAGAATTTGAAAAAGAGAATAAAAGCCTTGAAGGACTGGCAAATATGTATGTGGGTACTATTCATGGCTATTGCTATTATTTGCTTCAGAATTATAATGATGATTATAAAAATTATGAATTGTTGGAAGAAGTTCAGGCTCGTCTCTTTATGAAAAGATTTCGCACAGAGATTGGGATTTATGATGTACAGTACCATCGAAAAAAAGGAGAGTCATATCCCTTAGCATATAAAGAAATGGCAAATAGCAAATTTCAAGAAGCCATAAGTGCCTATAAAACATTTTTGGATATTGCCAGAGAGTATGGTGTTGAAAAACTGGATATGTCCTTGCAGAGTCATATTGAAAAATATGAAGAATGCCTTGATTCCAAAAATAAATTTGATTATACATCAATTATAGTAAAAACACTTGCTTTGCTTGAACAGGGATATTTTGATCAGTATATTTCGGATAATATTCAACATTTGATTGTAGATGAATATCAAGATGTAAATGATGCACAAGAAAGAATTATTAATTATTTTTATAATAAAAATGTCCAAATATGTGTAGTTGGAGATGATGATCAAACCATATATCATTGGCGTGGAAGTAATCTGGCATATATTAGAGATTTTCAAACCCGATATAGTAATGTACATAGAGAAGATCTGGATATTAATTTCCGGAGTAGTCGAGGGATTACTGATGTAGCTAGACAGGTTATTATAAATAATCAAAATAGATTAAGCAAGCAGATGAATAGTAATAATACTCAAAACTATGATACAGGGGATATTATTGCATATGATTTTGATGATCGAGCATCAGAGATTGATTTTATTGTAAAAAAGATTAAGCAATTATATGGGGCGGAGTATACAAAAGACGGAAAAACGTATGGTCTTAATTATGATGATATGGTCATTCTTGTTAGTTCAGTAAAAAAAATCCCAGAGTTAATTCAGTCATTGCAGAATAATGGGATTGATTTTATTGTTGAAGGGACACAGAAACTTTTTGAAGCAAATGAGATACAGGTTATATGCGATACCTTTAACGTGATTTTTGAATTGATTTTGTGTTATGATGAAAAAACATTTGATAAGACGAAAATACAAGTGGAAGATGAATTGGTTCAAAAATGGAATGTATATTCACCACTAACTGATAAAGAAATCGAGAAAGCTATTTTGAAATTTGTAACTTTTTTTCATGAAACAGATAATTATGAATATACAATCCAGGAGAATCTTAAGAATTTATTTTCCAATCTTCAGCTTATAAATCAATCACAAGATGAAAAGACGTTGTATAATTGGGGAAAGTTTACAGAAATAATAAATGATTTTGAAAAAATATATCTTGATATGGGTCCGATATATAAGTTGCGCGCTTTTCAAGTTTTTCTTAGGGATGATGCACCGGCTATTTATCCAGAAGGATGGTTATCACCTAACTTTAAGACTATACGTAGTTTGCGTATAATGACATATCACCAATCAAAAGGATTAGAATTTCCCGTTGTATTTCTTCCGTTTTTAACTCAAAATGCTATTTTTCCACCAAGAAAACCAGGTGGAACGAGTGCTTGGGGGATATTTAATAACGTTGCAATTGAAAATGCATATGAGAATGATGAAGAAAGCTTCCGTAGGTTATTTTATGTGGGTATAACGCGGAGTGAAAAATTTCTTTTTATGACACGTTCTCCCAAACCTTTTGGTAAAGGGAAAATGTATAAAAAGCCAGCCCAACCTTTTATCGAAGCAAAAAATTCACAATATGCTTATCAAGATTTGTGTTTGAATAAAAATTATCCAAGTTCAAAAGCTCAAAAATTTTCTACAGATGAAGTGATAACGCTCAATTTTTCATTACTAAAAGATTTATTTGACTGTCCTTTTAAATTTGAGATGCTGAATGTTTTTGGTTTTCATTCTCCTCTTAATATTAGAATGGGATATGGGCGTTCAGTACATAATATGTTAGATTATGTACATAAACATTATATGGAAATAGGAAAATTTGATGATCAAACGATACAGGGAATTGTTGAAAGATACTTGTATCTACCGTATGGTTCGAGAATACTTGTTGAAACAATGAAAACTAAAGCTTTTCATCATTTGCGAAGTTATATTATAAATAACGAATCAAATTTTCCAAACATTCTTTTTTCAGAGAAAACAACAGATTACAGCATTA
>CALXKA010000079.1 GCA_944388765.1 uncultured Clostridia bacterium | reverse complement strand
TCTTTATATTTTAATTTTTCTACTTTTTCTTTTTTCTCTTTTGTTGTTACAAATGTTTCTGGCATTGTTTCTTGAAGTAATATACTTACTGCATCTATTTCCGAATTTTTCATAAATCTTTTTTGTAATACATTTTTATTGAATAGGTTATTAATTGATAATAATATTAAACCTTGATGATGTGCCATATATGTTTTTACAACACTTGATGTTTTTCCTCTTTCTACTCTTTCTGGAGTATAATCTATTGACTCATAAAATCCATATTTTCCATACATTCCTTCTTGTTCTAGTCTTTTTAGATTTACTATTTCTTCTTTTGGTACTTCATTTATTGCTAGAATTCCTCCATAACTAGATACTACCATTTCATCTGCAAGTCCTCTTTTTAATCCAAGCCATGGTATTCCAAATGCTTTATATTGATAATTTGATTTCAAATCTTTTACATTAAATGCAGCTTCTGATATTCCCCAAGGTATATTTAAGTGTTTGCTATATTCCATTTGGCTTTTTATTAAGAATTTGCAAGATTCATCAAGCAGACTTCCTTCATAACTTGGAATATTTATATTTGGCATAAGATATTCAAATGCTGTTCCTGACCATGATATTAACCCTTTATATTTCCCTAATTTTGTTAATGTTCTACTTAAATAACTCCAATGTTTTGTTGGTACATCTTTTTTAGCAATTGCAATTAAACTTGCTTGTCTTGCTTCTGAGGCTAATAAGTCATAATATGAGTTTGTTAACTTATTTTCTTCTATGTTAAAACCAATTGAAAAAATTTGTTCTTCCTGACTGTATATATATGAAAAGTCTGTATCTTTTATTTGTTTTTCTATTTTTTCTATTAATTCGTTTATTATTTGTTTTTTGTTACAAATTTCATTACCATTTTTTTTGCCATTTTCAATTATTTCTACTAAAAATGATTTTAATACATATAGATATCCAACAAAGTTACCACTATCAACTGTTGATATATATCTAGGTATTAATGGTTCTTTTGTTTTTATTTGATACCAGTTATATAGATGTCCATTCCACTTTGGAAGTGTTTCTATACTTTCAATTATATTTTTTATTAATTCAATGCTTCTTTCAAGTGTTATATATTTCAAATCATATGCAGAAATTACTGCTAGAAGTGATAATCCGATATTTGTTGATGATGTCCTTGGAACTATTATTTCTTTTCTATCTTCTTGATAGTTATCTGGTATTAAATAATTGTTTTCCTTTGTTAAATACGTTTCGAAAAAGTCCCATGTTTTTTTACCTATTTCTAAAACATATTCCTTATCTTCTTTTTTTAATTTATCTATTGCTGGAATTTTCTTTATATTTCTACTTATATACCACATTATACTTGGTGCAATTATCCATAACATTCCTAATATGCATGCAAATATATTTTGTTTTAAAAAACCTATTCCTATTGTTGTTATTCCTACTAAAACATTAAATGCCATTTGATTATAATAGGAAATAATATTTGATTTTGCCTGTTTTTCTGCTTCTTCTGATGTCATCCATTCAAGTAAATTTTTCTTACTTATATACATTCTATATATTGTTTTTGATATTGCTTTTATTGAAATATATGCCTTATATGGTATAACTCCTAGTGTTATTATTGCTCTAAAAAATATTCCTTTTATTCCAGTTATTTTGGGTGCAAAAGTTTTTTGCTTTTTTTCTCCTTCTTTTTTAAATATTAATTTGTTTAATCCTTCTAATATATATGGAAAAATTGTAATTAGCACTAAAAATGTAACTATTCCATAGATTTTTTGATTATACATTATTCCAATAATATTTATATATATCATTGCTATTATTATACTTACTTCTAAAAGACTTCTTCTTAAATTATCAAATATTTTATATCTAGATAATAAATTTAGTTTTTTATTTCTAATCCATTTTATTATTTGCCAATCTCCGCGTATCCATCTATATAATCTATTAATAAAACTATTATATTTTGTTGGATATCCATCCATTAATAAAATATCTGATGCTAAACCACACCTTAGATAACACCCTTCTAGTAAGTCATGGCTTAGTACTGTATTTTCTGGTATTTCATCTTTTAATACTTTTGAATATATTTCTAAATCATAAATACCTTTTCCTGTAAATATTCCTTCTTTAAAATTATCTTGATATGTGTCTGATATTGCATTACTATATGAATCAATCCCTCCATCTCCTGCAAATATTCTGGTAAATATAGTTTTATAACTTATATCTAAATCTATTCCAACTCTTGGTTGCATAATTCCATATCCTTCTGTAACAGCTCCAGTATTTTTATTAATTGTTGGCTTATTTAATGTATGGGCCATTGCACCAACTAATTCAAATGCAGAATTTAATATTAAATCTGTATCTGCATCTAGTGTTATTATATATTTTATTTTAGGTATTTCTTCTATTGTATTTACTCTAAATGGGTTTTTTATATTTCCTAACAAATATTCATTTAATTGTGAAAGCATTCCTCTTTTTCTTTCCCAACCTAAATAACAACCTTCTTTTTCATTCCAAACTCTTTTTCTATAAATAAAATTGAAGATTTTCTCATTATATTTTTTATTTAATTTCTCCACTTGTTCTTTTCCTTCTTTGATTACTTCCCCATCAAAATCTTCTTCTCTTTTATCACTTTGAGAGCAATCTCCAAGTAGTGTGAAATATATATTTTTACTTCTATTTGCTAAATAGTATACTTCTAATTTTCTTGCTAATTCTTGTACTTTTTCTTTTGATTTTATAATTGTTGGTATTACTACCATAGTCGCATTTTCTTCTGGTATTCCATTATAATAGTCCAATTTGGGTATTATTCTAGGTTTTAC
Organism: uncultured Clostridia bacterium; assembly: GCA_944388765.1. Classification (GTDB taxonomy): domain Bacteria; phylum Bacillota; class Clostridia; order TANB77; family CAG-508; genus CAG-269. The sequence continues at coordinate 1,036 of CALXKA010000079.1, read as the reverse complement.
AATTTTACTTAAAATATATTGTATTACTTTTGTTGCTATTTCAGATGCTGGAATTAAGAATATAATTAAAGTTAAGATTGATATCCAAATTTGTTTTGTCTTTAAATATGTTATTCCTGATAAAATTAGGGATATAATTATCGTTATAATAAAAATAGAAGCAATATATATTTTTGTTTTTTCTTTTTCTTGTATCTCATTTTTTGTTTTATATTGCAATAGTTGATATAATTCGTTTTTGCCTTTATCTATTAAATAATATCCTATATGTGATTTTTTACTACATTCTTGATTTGCATTTTGTGTATTTTTTTGCGCTAATTCTAAAACTTTCCTTGCTATATATATTTCTGATATTTTTGTTTTTTTAGATATTTCTTTTATAGAATTTCTATAATATTCTTTTGTTTTATTATCCATATTATTATATATATTGCTTGGATCTTGTCTTAATATTTCTTCAACTCCATTTATATTTTCAAATATCTCTAAAAAGTTTATTCTTTGAATCTTTTTTATACTTGTTATACTATTTCCCATGCTTACTTTTCTAACAGCAATATCAAAATGTTCTTTTTTTATTACATCTGTAACAGTTGTTCCTGCCATTTCAACTGCTTCTTCTAAAACTTTTAGATAACTATATCCTTTTTTTCCATATCTTTTTAAAATATATGACATATATTCTATAAAAGGATATTTTAAATCTTGAAATGAATCTTTTTCCATCTTTTTACATGCACTTGTTTTGCATATTATATTTGTTTTTGTTTTGTTTTCTACTAATCTTTCAACTATATTTTCTGCTTTGAATTTTTGCATTTGAGAGCTATATATTCTTTCGCATATTTCTCTTATATTCTCTATTATTGCTATTTGTAAAAATATTCCTATATTCCATATTTCTTCCATACTTAATGTTTTCTTAGTTTGGTAACTTTGCAAAGCTTCTTCTAATTCTTCTTTTTCTATTTTGTTATCTGTGTATGCTACTATTTCTGCTGCTAATACATATATTCTTGCAAATCCTTTATAT
>CALXKA010000078.1 GCA_944388765.1 uncultured Clostridia bacterium | reverse complement strand
ATGTATAATAACGAGATAATATCATATTCCATTTCAACAAGTCCAAACTTTAATCAAACAAGAGAAATGTTAAATGGTCTAATACAAAAGCTGCCAGAGAATATATGCCCAATATTACACTCAGACCAAAGTTGGCAATATCAAATGAAAGAGTATCAAAGAATATTAAAAGAAAACAATATACAACAAAGTATGTCAAGAAAAGGTAATTGTTTAGATAATAGCATAATGGAGAACTTCTTTGGAAGACTAAAAACAGAAATGTTTTATGGTGAAAAATTTGAAAGTGTTAACACTTTCATTGACAAACTAAAAGAATATATATATTATTACAATAACGAGAGAATAATACTCAAATTAAAAATGAGTCCGGTAAAATACCGAACTCAAAATCAAATTATTTAATTAAATTTTTGTCCAACTTTTGGGGTGCACTTCAAACAGATTTAAATTCTTTATTGACTTTTTTATGTTTTTTTGATAAAATGATACTGCAAAGAGGTAATTTTATGAAAAGTTTTAATATAGGTTGGGGTTTGACAAATTTATGTAATATGAATTGCCAATTTTGTTATAGTAAACAAGTAAGAGACAAAATAAATGAATGTACTATAAATGATTGGAAAAAGTTTATTGATGAAAATTCTGAAAGTATAAACTCCATAAACTATGGAACAGGAGAAAATTCCATAATGGACCATTTTTTTCATTTTGTTGATTATGTTAGAAAAAATTATCCTCACATAAGACAATCTCTTACGACAAATGGTTATATTTCTGAAAAAATTTCAAACAATTTGGAATTTAAAAATATTTTTAAAAATTGCATCGATGAAGTTGATGTTAGTGTTGACTTTTATGATGAAAAAAAACATTCTGAATTCAGAGGTCAGCCTAATGCTTATAAATGGGCATTAAAAACATTAAGCTATTGTGTTGAATACAACAAATTAACTACTATTGTATTTGTTGGGTATGAGGATACTTTGCAGAAAGAAAATATAGATGGATTATTTAGTTTAGCAAAGAAATACAATGCTCTTTTAAGAATGAATATTTATAGACCTGTTAGTAAAATACCAGAAATTAATCAAAGATTCATTTTATCTTACAAAACACTAATATCTTCTTTAAAATACATTAATTCAAAATATGAAATCGTTGCCTTAAGCGATGCACTTTTAGGAAACATATTTACCGATAATTCAAATATTAAAGATAATACAGGAATAAATAGCATAAGAATTCTTCCAGATGGCAGTATTTGTCCTTCTACATATTTAATTGAAGAAAAATATAGACAAACTTACAATATTAAAGATTATAAAGTTTTAGATAAAATTAATTTTAAAGAATTTATTGAACCAATAATTCCTGACGAATGTAAAGGTTGTAAGTATGAAAAAAGTTGCAAAGGTGGAGTATTTGATAGACGTATTTTATGGTATGGAACTTTATCTCAAAGAGATCCTTACTGCCCTATAAGAATGAATGACGAATTTCCAAAAGAAAAATTTAAAACTTCAAAAATTGGAAGAGTATCAGTTCACGATGATTACTTACCAACATTATTTTTTAAAAATAAATAAATTAAAAAAATAGATAAAAGGAATATATTTTATGATATACTTAATTACTATAAGACATGGAGAATCTTATAAAAATTTAAAAAACATTAGTGGAGGTTTAGGTGAAGGGTTGACAGAAATTGGAATCAACCAAGTAAAGGATTCTGCGACTCAACTTAATTCGTTTTTGCAGACTAAAAAAGGTTATACAGTACTAGGATTCAGATCTTGTGATAGACAACAACTAGTTGAAACATGTGATATAATAGAAAGTATTACTGGGGTAAGTTTCAATAAAGATGAAAGATATGTTCCAATTAAACTTGGTGTATTTAATGGTATGAGTTCAGAAAAGCAAAGAGAACTTTATCCAAAAGCTGCTCAAGAAATGCAAGAATGGAACGATGGAACTAGAGACATAATGGATGTTCATGTGGAAGGTATGCAAGATTCTGGAGAACACGTAAACAAGATAATTGATTTCTTAAAAAGTATTCCAGACAATTCAATTGTTATATTAGTTGGAACTCGATCAGATATATCTGCGGTAAAAAATATTCAAAAAGGAAATCATCCATGGATTAAAAACACATTTAGATTTATTCCTACTGAATATGCAGAAATAAGCTGTACTCGTTATAACATAAATAAAGATAGTATGATTTTTAACAATAATAATCAGTCAAACATTAATTATGAAAATGGAGATCTTGAATGAATTTTGAAAAACAACCAAAAATTGCTCTAATTATGAGAGATGATGAAATAATTAAAAATTTTAATTTAAAAAGAGTAACAGTTCCAACAAGTTATGGCCCTGTTCACAGATGTTATTATGGAGAAATTTATAATGTTCCAGTTTTAATCATATATGGTCGATTTAATGGAGAAAAATCCCCTTCAAACGAAATTAATCATCAACAAACTATAGAAGTTGTGAAAAATTGTGGAATTTCAAAACTTATAGGAACTTTTGTTGTCGGAGGAATAAAACCTGAAAATGAACAAGGAACTGTGTATATAATTGATGATTTTATTGGTATGGGTAATTATAAAATTGACTGGGATTATAACTCCCCTTTCAGAAATGCAGAAATGATTCAACCTATGTGTTCTAATTTGCAAAAAAGATTAAAAGAAGCGACAATGAATGTTGATTTTCCAGTTGTTAATAATGCAATATATGTTTGCTTTAATGGTTACCCTAGAATTGAAACAAGAGCAGAATTAAATTTTTACGAATCGATTGGAGGAGATTGTGTTGGTCAAACCCTTGATCCAGAAGCTACTATTTCAAGACTGAATGGTATATGTTATGCCGCATTAGCCGTACAAATAGATAGTCCTCAAGCAAGAACTAAATACGCCAACGACATTAAAAAGGATCCAAAAGCTAATGCATATTCTATGTCCATTTCTGACTGCAGAAAAAGAACGTCATTAATCATACTAAATTTTTTAAAAAAATTTTCAAATGACAAATGTAATGTTTGTGCAAAATTAAAA
>CALXKA010000077.1 GCA_944388765.1 uncultured Clostridia bacterium | reverse complement strand
CCTTCTTCAACTGCTGCTTTTGTTGCAGATAATGCATCTTCTATTCTTAATTTTTTATCTTTCATTTCAACTTCTGTTGCTGCTCCAACTCCAATTACTGCTACTCCACCAGCAATTTTTGCTAATCTTTCTTGCAATTGTTCCTTATCATAATCACTCTTTGTTTCATTTATTTGTGCTTTTATTTGAGCTACTCTATCTGCTATTTGTTGCTTATCTCCTGCACCATCTACTATAATTGTATTTTCTTTTTGAACCTTTACTTGTTTTGCACGACCTAATTGTGCAATTGTTGTATCTTTTAACTCTAAACCTAAATCTGATGTAATAACTTCTGCTCCTGTTAATGTTGCAATATCTTGTAACATTGCTTTTCTCTTATCTCCAAATCCTGGTGCTTTAACTGCTACTACATTTAATACTCCTCTTAATTTATTTAATATTAATGTAGATAAAGCCTCACTTTCCATATCATCACAAACAATTAACAATTTTCCTGATTCTTGCATTAAACTTTCTAGTAATGGTAATATTTCTTGAATATTACTAATCTTTTTATCTGTTAATAAAATATATGGATTATCTAATACAGCTTCCATTTTTTCTGTATCTGTTGCCATATATGGAGATAGATATCCTTTATCAAATTGCATACCTTCTACTACATTTAGTTCTGTATTTGAAGTTTTTGATTCTTCAATTGTAATTACTCCATCTTTTGAAACTTTTTCCATTGCTTCTGCAATTAAGTTTCCAATTTCTTCATTATTTGCTGAAATACTTGCAACTCTTGCAATATCTTCTTTTCCATTTACAGTTGAACTAATTTCTTTTAGTCCATCAACTGCTGTATTTACTGCTTTATCAATACCTCTTTTAATTGCCATTGGATCACTACCTGCTGCAACATTTCTTACTCCTTCTTTAATCATACTTTGAGCTAAAACTGTTGCTGTTGTAGTTCCATCTCCTGCAACATCATTTGTCTTAGTTGAAACTTCTTTAACTAAACGAGCTCCCATATTTTCAAATTTATCTTCTAATTCAATTTCTTTTGCTATTGTAACACCATCATTTGTAATAAGTGGTGCTCCAAAACTTTTATCTAAAACTACATTTCTACCTTTTGGTCCAAGTGTTACTTTAACAGTATCTGCTAATTTGTTAACACCTTCTAATAAAGATTTTCTTGCATCTTCTCCAAATTTAATAACTTTTGCCATTTCTATTTACCTACCTTTCCTTAATTAAGATTTTTAAAATCCGCTTTGATTTAAGAACATATCTTAATCATTCATACTAAATTTACAATTTATTCAACTATTGCTAAAATGTCTTCTTGTTTTACAATTATATAATCTATTCCTTCGTATTTTACTTCTGTTCCTGAATATTTGCTTACTATTACATTATCTCCTTTTTTTACAAGCATTTCTTCTTTTTTGCCATCAAATACATCGCCTGGTCCTACTTCTATAACTTCTGCAATTTGTGGCTTTTCTTGTGCTGCTCCGAGCTAAGATAATTCCACTTTTAGTTGTTTCTTCGCCTTCTTTCATTTTTATTAATACTCTACTTCCTAATGGTTTAATCATTTTTAATTACCTCCTTTTAGTGCTTTTAGCACTCTTGTTGTTTGACTGCTAATAATTTATACCCATTTTATTAAAATGTCAAGTACTTTTTACTATTTTTCACATAAAGTTCACAATTTATTATATTCACTATATATTTCATATATGAAAAAAAATAGCTGACAACTAGAATAGCCCTAGTGTCAGCTTGATGGTTTTATGGAATTGGTACTAATACATATTCTTTACCATTAAAAATAGCTTCGCTACATCCTCCTGGATACAGTCCTGTTTCAACAAAAAGATTATTTACCCATCTTTTTAGTTTAAGCTCATATCTTCTTCTTACAACAAGATTGTCAGAAAAAGTAAATGTTATCCCTCCTTCGTTGAAGTCATTATTTAATGGTTCTACATCCAGAGCAGCAATAAACTCCTTTGAAACAGAATTGAATACAAAAAGCCCTATACAACCCTTGCTATTATTTTCAGGATTTGCCTCTCTTATCATTTTTAATAATTGATTATCATCATCTTCTGGCAAAACTTTATCAAGAGTCATATATTGTCCATCTTTTGAATGAACCAAAACATTTCTCGCAGCAATATTTCTTGTCTTTTTTAACAGTTCCACATCTTGCCTTATTGGAAGTATCTGTCGAATAAGGATTTTGCCTATTGGATCCTCATAATAGAGAATACCATCTTCATTATCATCCCAATCTCGATAAAGTCTATTTCCCTCCTTTTTTCCAATTCCTTTTACAGTCATAAAATCTCTTCTTGCCATTTAACAACCATCCTCCTAATGTAAAATTTTTATTGCATATATAATTATATCATATTTTACATAATTTTTCAATTTTTTACCAATAACTTGCCTTTTTATCCATTTATATATATAATATTATTATGAAAAAATTAGTTGTAGATGATAAATATAATAACAAAAAATTAAATACATTTTTATTTGATAGTATCCCAACATTAACCAATAATCTATTTTATAAAACTTTAAGAAAAAAAGATATAAAAATTAATGGTAAAAGAATAAATAAAAATGTTGATGTTTTTAAAGGAGATGAAATCTTAATATATATTTCAGATGAAATACTATCTCCTTCTATTAATCTTGATATATTTTACGAAGATGAAAATATTCTAATAATAAATAAACCATATAATATAGAAGTTACTGGTGAAAATAGTTTAACTTCAATAATACATAAAAAATATTCAAATTTAACTTTTAAACCAATGCCTTGTCATAGATTGGATAGAAATACTTGTGGATTAATATTATTTGCAAAAAATGCTGAAAGTCTAAAAATCTTAGAAAACAAATTTAAAATACATGAAATTGAAAAACATTATAAAGCTCTTGTCTATGGAATTCCAACAGAAAATCACAAACAATGCGAAGCATTCTTATTTAAAGATAATAAAAAATCACAAGTATATATTAGTGATAGTTTTAAAAAAGGATATCAAAAAATAATTACTACATATACTATAATAAAAAAATATCCTAATAATATTTGTCTTCTAGATATAGAAATTAAAACAGGTAAAACTCATCAAATTCGAGCCCATTTAGCTCATTTAGGTTTTCCTATCATCGGAGATCGGAAAATATGGAATTAATAGTATTAATAAAAAATTTGGTAAAAAATATCAAATGCTTTTTAGTTACATTTTAAAATTTAATTTTAAAACAGATAGTGGCATTCTAAATTACTTAAATAACCAATCATTCAAATTAAACATTAAACATTAATATTGATAAAATGTTAAAAATATAGTATAATATATAAGTATCTGGGGATGTAATGGTTTCGACATACTACCAGAAATATAAATAGCAAGTAGTGGATTCTCGTTGGCCACTTAAAAAACGAGAAATTAAATATAAACGCTAATAAACAAGAAGTAGCATTAGCTGCCTAAGATGTAGCTACACTTTACTAAATACCCCACATATTTAGATAAGGTGTCAATTTTGTGGGAAACGAAGCTACTTTTGCTTCAAAAGTAGTAGGTATTAAAGAAGCTATATCTAATTTTAACCTGTTTATCGGTGAAGATTAGATGAATATAAAAGATAAACTAAACTTGTAGAAGTTTATATGGAAAGTATTATGGACAGGAGTTCGACTCTCCTCATCTCCACCAA
>CALXKA010000076.1 GCA_944388765.1 uncultured Clostridia bacterium | reverse complement strand
ATATAAGATTTAAATCCCGCTCTGATAAGAGCGTCGGTCTTTGTGTCGACGGCGCTTGTCGAGTCGTCGAGAATAAGAATTTTCGGTTTTTTAAGAAGGGCGCGGGCGATACAAAGCCTTTGTTTTTGTCCTCCCGAGACGTTTGTTCCTCCCTGCTCGATTTTCGTGTCGTAACCGTCGGGGAAGGATCTCACAAAATCGTCCGCCTGAGCCATCTTACAGGCGTCAATAATTTCCTCATCGGTAGCGTTTTCATTGCCCCAACGAAGATTCTCTTTTATGGTTCCGGAGAAAAGAAGATTTTTTTGCAAAACCATGGCGACTGAATCTCTGAGAGATTTTATATCGTATTCTCTGACGTCGCGACCCCCGACATTGACCGAGCCTTCCGTCACGTCGTAAAGGCGTGGAATAAGCTGTACGAGTGAGGATTTTCCGGAACCGGTCCCTCCGATTATCCCTACTGTCATTCCGGATTTTATATGTATGTCAATATCGGAAAGGGCGTATCTTTTTGCCTTGTTTGAGTATTTAAAGTTTACGTTGTTAAAGTCTATTGAGCCGTCCTTTACTTCTGTAATCGGGTTTTCGGGGTTCTCCATCGACGGAATTTCTTCAAGAACTTGACAAACTCTATGCATCGATTCGGCCGACATTGTTATAATAACATAGATCATTGACAGCATCATTAACGCCATAAGGATTTGGAATCCGTATGTTAACATCGCGGAAATTTGTCCTATATTCACCGTTTGTCCAAAAGAGGATATTGTCATCTGCGACCCTATAAGCAGAATGAAAACCATGTTGAAATAGAGGCAAATTTGCATCAAAGGAGAGTTGAAAGCGACTATTCTTTCCGCTTTGGTAAAATCTTTTCTTATGTCTTCCGCGGCGGAGCCGAATTTCTTTTTCTCATAATCTTCTCTTGAAAAACTTTTCACGACTCTCATCGCTCGTACGTTTTCTTCTATCGATTCGTTCAGCTTGTCGTATTTTTTAAAAACTCTTCTAAACGCCGGCATAGCGGTCTTTCCTATCAAAAAAAGTCCAAACGCGAGTACCGGAACGACTATAACGAAGCACGTCGCCAGTCCTCCGCCCATTACGTAAGCCATTATAATTGAGAAAATAAGCATGAGAGGGCTTCTTACCGCGGTTCTGATTATCATCATGTAAGACATTTGAATGTTTGAGACGTCGGTAGTCATACGTGTGACGAGTGAAGAAGACGAGAATTTGTCTATATTGCCGAAAGTATAAGTCTGTACTTTCTGAAAAAGATCGTGTCGCAGATTTTTCGCGAATCCCGCCGACGCTTTTGAACAAGTAAAACCCGCTAGTCCTCCGAAGCATAGAGAAAGAAGCGCCAGTAGGACGAGAATAACTCCCGTGGTTAGAACTTGCGACATATTAATTCCGCCGTTTATTTTATTTATAAGATCGGCTGTTATAAAGGGAATTGTAACCTCTATCGCCGCTTCTCCGACGACAAGCAAAATAGTTAGTATTGTCGAGGTCTTATATTCTCTTATACAGCCCAAAAAATGTTTCAGTTTCGACATGGACTGTTCGTCTCCTTTCAGTAGTATTTCGCTTTTGGAAGATTTATTTTAAATAGTTTTTTAAATAGCTTGTTTTTATAATTAATACTATTTTTTTTCACTGACTTTTATTTTTTTTGTTATTCATTCTCTTTACGGAGTCGTTGAGCTTTCGGAGAAACAGATAACAAAATATACAAACAAATACAAACAAATACAAACAAATACAAACAAAATCTTGCCCTGGTAAATCCGGATTATTCCTGTTTCGTACTTGACGATAATTACAAACTTATTTGTTCGGCGTCGCCGTTCCGTCGATGGCAAAAGCCCTATAAAAAATTATTATTTATTATTGTTATTTATTTTTTTTATGTTATATTTATGTTATATTTATTTTTTATTTGTTTTTGCCTATCTTATTCTTTGCTTTTTAATTTGAAGAGTGAAAAAAAGCAAATTGATATACAAATTGATATAATTGATATAAATTAATGATTTTTTATTTATCTTTGTTGAGTTTTTATTATTAGTTTTAGTTAGAAATTTTGGTCATATTTCTCTCTTTTTTTATTTAATTTATTTTCTATTTTGGTTTCTATTCTTTATTGATGTTTTTATGTTTATTTTTTTTATTTTGTTACGCCTCGGCGAGTCCTTCCGAAATCCCAAGAAGAATTATTCCCACGATAACCGCCGCGACACAGGCATATTGGGACACTTTCAGCCTCTCTTTTAAAAAGATTCTCGAAAGTATTACCGATATAACGCAATATGAGGCTATCATCGGAGCTGCGAGCATAGGTTCGGACGCCATCGCGTAAACATAAAAGATTTGTCCGAACTGCTCGAAACACGCGGCGGCTCCTTTTGTTTTTATTTCTTTTAATGAAAACGGATTGTAAGGTTTTTTCGTTTTTATCAGCATGTATAACCATATTACTATACCGGCCGCGAAGAAAGTTAATCCGTAAAGAATTATTACGTCTATTTCGCCGAGTCCGAGTCCCGTTTCCTCGTCGCGAATAATTCCGTCCGCCGCGGTTCCGACGGTATCGAAAACACAGTATAGCAGAGGGAATATTAAAGCTAACGCCCCGAAACGGTATTTTTTCTCACTTTTTATTTCCGAAAGAGTTTTTTCCTTAGAGGATATTTTCTTCTCTACTATCGCTAACGCTACGACTCCCGCGACGATTATTATAGTTCCTGTTATGTCGAGAGGGGAAAACTCTTCCGAAATCGCTGTGACTCTGCCTACCGCCAAAAAATAAATTATCATCGCGATTGTCGAGAGCGCTCCCGAGGCGTTTTGAACGGGAGATACGATGGATAGCTCTAAATAACGAAGTCCCGCATATCCTATCACCATGGAAATTATGTAAGCGAGAGACGCGGGAGAATATTTGATTGCGTTTTCTATAAGAGAGATAGCGGAGAATTTTGTTTCCGCGAATGGAATCAGAATGACGGCAACTATGCCCATTACGAGTCCGACCCAGACGGCGGTTTTTAAATGAGAGTGGTTGTCGTTTTCATCGGAACTTTTTTTATAAAATAAATCAGCGAACCCCCAGCCGAGAGTCGCTATTAAGGCAAATATGAACCAAGACATATTTTTCTCCTTTAAAATCGCGAGAATATTAAAATTTAAAAAATTAATAATATTAAAAATACTTATCAATATAAATATTTATTATAATTATTAAGTGGTTATCAGTACTATTTATTATAAA
>CALXKA010000075.1 GCA_944388765.1 uncultured Clostridia bacterium | reverse complement strand
TTAAAATACCAAATGAAACTATCAAAGGAATGTTAAATAAAATTGAATCAAAATTTAAAGGAAAAGACATAGAAAAAAATAGAGAAAATCAAACAGAACATTAAAACAAGTAGACAAGGAAAATAATATTACTTGCTTGCAATAAGAAAATTTTACAGGAACAAAGAAATATTTTAAACAAAATTGAGTTAATGACATAATAAACATATAATTAAAATTTATTATTTAATAAGGAAATTAGGAGGATATATTATGATAGAAAAACAACAATTTGAGGAAATTTTGAAAAGAGAAGATTTAAAAAGTTTTTTATTGAACAGTTCAAAGGAGGCTATTCAAAAGGCTTTTGGAGAAGAAGTAGCAAACATGAAAGATTATGACCAAAATAATCCTAATCATCAATACAACTTATTTGAGCATACAATTGAGGTAATGGAAGCAATACCCAAAGAGAAGTATTTATCAGAAGATTACAAAACATTAAAAATAGCAGCATTTTTTCACGATATTGGAAAACCAGAAGTAGCAAAAGAAAAAGATGGAAAAACAGTATATTATAATCATGCAGAAAAATCAAAAGAAATTTCGGCTGAAATTTTGCAAAAAATGGGGTATACAGAAAATGAAATACAAAGAATACTATTTTTTATACAACATCATGATGATTTTATAAATATATCAACAATAGATGATAAAACTATTGAAAAAGTATCTAAAATACTTGAAAAGATGAAAAAACGGAAAATATGTCCCAACAAATAAAGATCAAATTATGCTTCTTGATTTGTGTAGAGCAGATGCAAAAGCACAAAGTGAGGTCATAGAAGAAAAAGGTGAAATCAAAGATACAAGAAAAAACAGACTTGATAGATATAATAAAATAGAAGAAATATTACCAAATGCTAGAGTATATAATCAAATAAAAGATATAGAAAATCAAATTAGTAAAAAAGAAAAAGAATTAGAAAGATATACAAAACCACCTAAACCAATAGAGAAAAATGGAAAAATAGTAAATCAAAAACAATTAGATATGTGGAAAGAGTGGGAAAGCAAACCAGAAGAAGAAAAAAAAGAAATTATAGAAAGAATACAAAAAGAAATAAAAATAGCTATAGACAATAAAAATAAAATATTAGATTCTATAAATAAAGAAAAATAACAATAAATTAAAAAATTTTAAAAATTATCTATAATTTATGATATAATAAATCATATAATAAATTATCATTAAAAAACTCTAAAATTATTGAAAATGACAAACAAAAATATAGAGGAGAAACACAAATGAAGGTAGTTTTTTGTGGACCGCCACATTCTGGAAAAAGTGTATTTATCGCAAACTTAATTGATAAACTACCTACAGACGCTTATACAATTATAAGAGCATGCCCTGACGGTGAGGGGAATTGGAGTAACAACAAAAATCAAAATGAAACAAGCATTGTAAGGAAAAAGGGAAAGTTCACAAAAAGCTTTATAGAAGATGCATGTAAAGCTATAGATAACCAAACTAATAAAATTGTATTAGTTGATGTTGGTGGAATAATGTCAAAAGAAAATGAAGAAGTTTTTAAACATTGTGATAGTTTTGTAGTATTAAGTAGTGATGAAAAAAAGAAAGAAGAATGGTTAAAATTTGGACAAGAACTTGGATTAGAATGTTTAGGCAGTTTAGATTCAAGCCTTGAAGGACAAGAAGAGATTTATTCAATGCAACCATATCTTCAAGGTAGAATAGCAGGGATGGAAAGAGGAAAAGTTTTAAAGGATTCTCAAGTAATAAATACAATAGTATCAGATATTGTCAAAAAAAGTAGATATGGAGAAAAGTCAGAAAAAAAGACACGAACTTTATTGGAATTATGATTGATGATACAGAATTAGGATTTGACTTAGGATATGGAAAAGAAATACTAACAGAAGATAGAACACCAATAAAACAAGTTAAATGGAGCGAAAAAGCACTACCTGAAATATATAAAAATATAAAAGAAAAAATCAATACAAAACAACCAATAAGAATAAGTGGAATAAGAGCTAACTTTGTTTTGTGTGGCATTTGCAAAGCTCTGAAGAAAAATGGTGCACAAGCTATAAGTATCTATGATGCAAGAACAAAGCAATATATTCCAATAAAAAGTTTACAAAAGAAAAGATGGTTGAAACAAACACAAGGATTATTATATAATATCATTGAGAATAAAGAAAATATTTTTATGGATATTGATATAACCAAAGAGCAATATTCATTAGAAGATTATGAACAATGTATGTTGCCACAAATAAAAGAAAACAAAAAATTATACTTATCAGGAAGAATGCCACTTTGGCTGTTAGCATCAATAAGTAATAGTTATGATTCAAATAAAATATTTACATTTCAACCAGGAAAAGGATTTACATGCATATCTTCAATAGACGAAAAAGAATTAGGAACAATTGCAGATAGTATAGATGGAATAAACATTAACAGATATTTTGAAGATAAAAAAAATAAAAGTAAAGAACAATTGCCAGTAGTTATGGAAAAACAAGGAATATTATCAAAAATAAAAAAATGGTTTGCTAATTTTAAAGAAAATAGAGAAAATGCAAAATATCTAGATAACACAATTAAAGTAAAAACAGTTACACAAACAGATTCTGTTTCACAAAGTAAAAAAACATTTCAAAAAGAATTACAAAAAGGAGTTACAGAACAATCAAAAATCAAGGAAGAGAGATTATCATCTGACATATTAAGCCCAACAATTTCAAGGACTGATATATAAAACAAATATTATTAATATACGTGAATATAGAAAGGATTAGAAATTATGGAATCATATAAAAAAATATTAGAAATGGAATCTGTTACAGAATCAAAATTAGAAGAAGATAAAAAGTCTTTAGAAGAAATAAGAAAAGTTTTATATCAAGATAAAAATTTTATTTTAGACAAGCTAATAATTTATTTGAAAAGAGAATTAAATATTGATTACTTTAAATATAAAATTGTGGATATAGATAATAATAAAGCTGATATGTTAGTGAAAAGTGAAAGCAAAATATTTAAACAGAATATTGAAGGAAAAGAATATTTGAATTTTAATGTTGAGGAATTAATTGATAATAGAATGTTTGACAATAGAGAGGAGATTATTATAACAGACATAAACTTTAATGAAAATTTACTTGATTTAGGCTATATATGTGATTCTTTAAATTATAATTTCTTATCATATTCAGATACAATAAAAGAAAAATTATCTACATTTGTTAATTATGTTATAAGTAAAAAAATTTATAAAAAATAAGGTTATATTCAATAGCAAAAAATGAAAGAGTAGAGGTGAAAATTATGAAAGTTTATGAAGTAAGTGTTACAGTAGGCCC
>CALXKA010000074.1 GCA_944388765.1 uncultured Clostridia bacterium | reverse complement strand
GGGGTATTATCAAGTTGGACGACGAGAGGGCAGTCGAAAAGCTGGAAGAAAAGTTGGAGGATATGAAAACTTTGCAGGAGCAGATGAGAGCAGCGAACCGCGCTATCCGGCTCAAAGACACAGAGGCGGGCGACGATTTGTTGAGGGAAATGGGCTACAGCGAGGAGGCCATTAAGGAGCTTCGCAAGCCGGATTACTGCGGCAGGGTTGGCTACCCGGACTATGCGCTCTCGAACAACAACGCGAATATCCACCGGGTAGAGGAACGCATTAAGAAGCTGAAAACAATCAAAGAGAGGGGCAGCTCCGAGGTGGAGTACAAGACCTTTAAGGTCGTAGAGAATACGGAAGCTATGCGCTACCAAATTATTTTCGACGGGAAACCGGAGCCGGAAGTCCGCGACCTGCTGAAAAGCAACGGGTTCAAATGGGCACCGTCGCAAGGCGCGTGGCAGCGGCAGATTACCTCGAACGGTAGATATGCCCTTGACAAGGTTGTGGAAAAGCTGAAAGAGATGGAGGAGGCGGAACAATGACGCTCCGCGACGGAGATATCTTTTCAGCAAGGAATAAACTCGGCGCGACGAACTATTACTGCGTCGAGGGTAGCACCGCAAAGCGGTGTAATGTGTACATTACCTTGAGGGCTGTCGGTGAAACGCTCGACCGTCTCCGCGCAGAGGTGGAACGCCACAACAAAACGAATCCGCGTTTTCCGCTTGCGCCGGACGCTCTTGACACGATGGAGGTTGAGATTGTATGGTTTATAGAACGAACGATCAGTAGGATTAAGGGGGCGGCAGTATGACGGACAAGCAGCAGGCTAGAGCCATCATTAAGGCATGTAACGAGGCAGGGCTGGACAGCCATATCACGTGGCACAACTGCGCAGCAGACTTGCACACTTGGGCGGAGCGGATTTCCGGCCGCTTTCGGGAGGGCAGGCAGCCGCGCCCGGTGAAGAACAGCTATATGTTCTGCGACACGTTGGATATGTGCTTTTTCTACGGCGGGCCAACAGGAGACATCCCCTATATGACCTATGCCGGGTACGTCACGGCGGGTAGCCCGGACATCACAGAGGGCAAGCTCGTCGAGACTTTCAAAAAGGCGGATGTGGTACTGCGGCTAATGAAGAAATATGTAAAGGATGTATGATACTTTGGCTTGGAAAAAATTACAAAATATTTTTAGAAAATGGTTGACTTTTTGCGCCACATAAACTATAATATAATTACAGTCAAGGGAAACCAAGACGAGTAAGGTGGCAGGTGCCGGAAAGGAAAAGGTACATGGACGACGATATGAGCAACGTGGGCGAACTGCTGGTAGAGAAAGCAGAAGAAAACCAGACCCGCAAAATCCTTGAAATCCTCAATACTTGCACAGACCTTGAGGAAGCCAGGGAAAAGGTAAAGGCTCTGCTTAATAAATAAGCAGAGCCTTGAATGAGCCAAAGAGAGGACGGTACTTGCCGCCGTCCTCTCGCAGCATACCCAGTATATCATGCTGGAAGCGAAAAGGCAAGAGGACGGAGGCGGGAATAGTCTTGAAAAAAATGGGTAGGCCAAAGGCTGACAAACCAAAAAGCATTGAGTTGGGGGTGCGCTTCGACGTGGAGACAGCCGCAAAATTAGAGGCTTATTGCCAGAGACACAACGTAACCAAGGGAGAGGCTGTCCGGCGCGGGGTGTGCAAGCTCGCGGAGGAGGATACAAAAGAGGCGTAGTTGCTGTGCTGTTTGCCGCACATTTTGTCGCGGCAAAATCCCCGGCAAACCATTCGATAAAGCTTTATTTTTGACGATTACAAAAGCGGGAAATTTGCCGAAAATTTCGCAAAGTATCCGCTTTTTCTGACCTGCTTTTTTGAGGCCGGAGGCCGCTCCGATTTCAGATGAATCGCAGACAAGGTTCGTTGCTGTTCGGTTCACAAACTGTTTGGAAAAAGGTGAAAATACCGTAAACACTAGCTTTTCCAAAACAAAACGACTAAAAACAGGATTTTCATACTCAACAGAAAGTTTGCCGATACTCATGTTTTGCCGCAACTTTTGCTGCGGCAAAACAGGCGGCAAACACTGAAATTGAATATGAAAATGAAACTGAAATTGAATATGAAATTGAATATATACTAGGTTTTTTAGAAAGATTTACGTTACATAAGGAGGAAGATCGCGGAGATTCGAAAATTCCTCTTGACAAGTAGTTAACTACATGATATATTGTAGTTAGCCACAAACGGAGGTGATACCGTGGCTGATGATAGCAGGGCCGAATATTTCAGAGAGCGCAGGAAAATCAAAAAGCAACTTGTCTTTATGGTTGACCGTGAGAAAGCGGAAAGACTGGACAAGAAGCTGGAAGAACGCGGCGAGGGTCGCACAGAATGGTTCCGGCGAAAACTCGACGAAGAAATCGGTTCAGAAAAATAAGACAGCCCGCGCACCCACAAAAAGTCACGGACTGCCTTATTGCACCAGAACCCGTAAGAGGCTGGCAAATCTATTCTGCCACAATCCACGGGGAAAGTCAAGTCGCAGGAGGTAATTCCGTGGAAGTACGTAATCGGGAGAGGAAAAAGAAAATGTGCGTAAACCTATTGACTTTCGTGTCACCAATAGTATAATAAAGTTATGGTGACACAAAAGTGAGGTGATTAGATGTCACCAAAGATAGGACGGCCTACCAAAGACCCGAAGACCCATGAAACAAGGATTAGAATGTCAGACGAAGATATTCGACTGCTTCAAATTTGTTGTGAAAAAACAGGCTTGAGTAAAGCTGATGTTATTCGCAGAGGTATTCGAGAGGTCTATGAGAAAATCAAATAAAGAGCGTCCGTTTCCACGATCAAGAGAAACACGAACGCTCTTTAATTCCAGAGGTTACCCAACTGGATAAATCTATTCTATCACAATGGGGACCTCCAAATCAAGGAGGCGATTTCCGTGGAAGTACATAATCGGGAGAGAGACGAAATTATCCGTAAGGCAGTTTTGGAGAAATTGAGCGAAGGGATTAACTTTTTTTCGGCTGACGATATCCTGACTGTCGCTGGGATTGATGAAAACCAGCTAAGAAAGATTTCCGAGAATATCAGGTTTGATGTACGGTTTCCGCAAAAAGGGATAAGAAAAACAACTGTAAGGAAAAAATAGCACGAAGGGATGAGATCATAATGCAAGGCGCTTTTAATTGGTTGGATAGAAAGTCCGCAATCGCTCCCCTCTCGCCAAAGAAACGGCAGCAGCGGAAAATGGACTATCTGCGAAACTTGGCCTCCTCGCCGCTCGCGCAGGAGCTTGCCGATCGTTTCGAGCTATCGGAGATTCAAGCGGCAGAGGAAGTGTTCAAGCAGGCCCTCGCGGAGATTGCAGACCCGGAAACTCGGAACAAGTTGGATATAGCGGCTGGGAGGATTTCGACCGCTTACCAGCTTCTCGGCTTTTGTGTCGGCCACACCACACAAAGCAGCGAGGCTATTTTTTAGACATATCACTGATAATCTCATTGGACTGATTCCTCTGTACCGATATCGGTCAGGATCCCCTTGACCTGCGCATACGGCATGCTGTAACGCTGCTGAAGGTAGCGGGTCGCGGCGCCGAATTCTCCGTCCGGACCGCCGACCTGGGAGATAATAAATTTTGCGAGCGCCGGGTTGGGATTTTTAATCTTAACCGGATACTCCAGTTTCTTTTCATATAACCACATATCGCCTTACGCCTCCAATTCCCAGGGCCACGGATCATCGACCCAGGTCCATCTGTTCGGGTTTGTGTTTTCACGCATGTTCAGCGGGCCAAACCGTTGGTTATAAAGGGCCACCGCCTCGTCGCGCAGTTGTTTATGTTTCTCATAATATGCGAGAGCCGGCTGGCAGGTCGGATGACCATCGAGGTAGAGGACGACATCGGTGATGGCAAAATTGTGTATTTGGATTTGCCTTAACAATTTCTGACGTTCACACACAAGGACACGCCCCCTCTAAGAAAGGTTTGTCGAGTTCAGGGAAGATTGTTCCACGGCAAAAGCCGACATCCGCTTCATAAACAGAGGTCCACTGCTGCCACGGCGAATACGTCATGCCAAGAGCCGGCATGTTGTCGGGGCAATCCTGCACCGCAATCACAACCGTCTCGGTATTGAGCTTGCATTCCATATGCCAAATTCTCCTTTTCCAAAGCGATAAGGGCGGCGCACAGGGAAAAGCCCACAGAAATATGCGGGTGCGCGCAGAACCCTCCTGATTCATGATATGACAGCAGCGATGTGATGTGCAGTGGAATAATCGTATGAAATGACGTGCAAATTGACATACAAGGTAATTTGCAGATAAATGCCAATTGAAAATATACGCTTTTGGAGCGATTAGAAAAATTGTGCTTTTATGGACAATTTGAGGAAGCGTTCCGTAAAATCAGTGTATATTCCGCATCCTGCTCCTTCGAACCGGCTGCTGTGATCCTGTTATGGAACAGATACAGGCGCCGGCCGCATAGTGACGATTCCCCGTTGTCTGTATGGGCTGGCAGCGACAAGTGCAGGTTCCTGTGCGCTTATGCGGTTTTTTATCTGTTTTATCGGGCGCATCTTCCGCTTTTGGGGCTGGCGCGGCTTTATTTGGTGGGATGACGGTGGAAAAAGGAAAGGGGGAGAAGCCTTATAGGCTTCTCCCCCTGCTTTGAGCTATGCGTCTTTTCCGGAAAAATGACGGATCCGAAGCGGAATTTTTGTTTGTTCCGACAGGCGCTTGCACGCTTCAATTTCCTCGGCTGGCAGCACATCGACGATTGAAAAAACTGTATTGAGTGAAGCGGCTTTGCAGCGTGCGGCGAAATCAACCATAGCATCAAACGATTGTATACCGAAAGATGGACGTGTCACCTCTAAATACGACTGTGCGTCCGGTGCGTTCAGGCTGACAGATACTGTATCGACCAGTCCAGTCAGCAGCGGCGGCGTTTCGCGGCCGTTGATCAGGTCGCCAAGGCCGTTGGTATTGACACGAATTTTGATATCGCTGACAGAACGTATATACCGGCAGACCGCAAGCATATTGTCGAGTGCGCAAAATGGCTCGCCGTAGCCGCAGAAAATCAATTCCTCAAAGACCTCAAGGCGATAAGCCTGGAATGCGGCGATCACTTCGTCGGCGGAGGGGTCATGATCAAGCCAGAGCGTTTCTGCGGAACCAAGCCCCTGCTTTTGGGAACGGATGCAAAAGGTGCAGTTGCAGGGGCAGCGGTTCGTTAGATTCACATATAAATTTTTGCCGTATGTATAAAGAATATCCTCCATGCTGCGTTTTCCTCCATTGCTTTTGATGAGAATACGCCTGCCCGCAAAGTGGACAGATGTGCAAGATAAAGCTGCAAAACAACGATTTTGTCAGAACTCATAGGCTGTTTGGACAATCAAAATTTTCATCTTTAAGGATTTCAGCATTCTC
>CALXKA010000073.1 GCA_944388765.1 uncultured Clostridia bacterium | reverse complement strand
CTCATGCCTCCCATTATACCATCCTTTCCATCGTTAGGAAATAAATTCTTTCAGAAGTTCCCCCAGCATCCGCTTCTGATCGGGATTCAGGTCCTTCAGCCAGTCATCCCCAGACTTTTCCTCTTTTTTCTCCCTGCCGCTCTCCCGGCTGGCGGCTGCCTGTTCAATGCCCCGCCTTGCATTATTATTGAAACGGCGCTCTCTTCCAATGGAGCGTACAGGCGCCGATTCCCTGCGCTCCCCCTCTGCCGTAACCGCAGGCACGCCCTCTGGGCTTCCCTCCCGGTTCATTCGGGGCAGCATTACATTTTCCATATAATCCTGCAGGCAGGTGAGAAGCTGCTGCCTCCTTGCCTCCAGATTTACCCCGTAGTCCACCAGCATCGTCAGCATACCGCTTAAGATGCCCACCGTGCCGTAAAGCACAATATAATAGTTATCGCTTCTATACCAATAGGAGAGGAATGCCGCGGCACCTCCTGCCAGGAAGCAGAGAAGCGTCAGCTGCCCCGACAGGTTATCCAATCCTCGGATAGACATGCCCATCACGCGCAGGCCGTAGAGCTGGCGCTCCAGATACACCCGCGTATTGTTCATGCCCTGGTTGATTCTGTATGTATCCTCCGCATTCTGTTTCAGATTCCGCAGATATTTGTTTTTGGTCAGCGCCATATTGACGCTCTCCTTAATCAATCCTTTGTAGAAGCTTCCCGCAATCAGCCGGCTGATTATCCCCGCCAGGCAGACCGCTGCTAAAATATACAGGGCTTTTCCTGTCTGCAAAAAGCTCATCATAACAAAAGCTCCCCTTTCTTCCCGGATATTTCCGTTTTTATAATAGATTTCGCGCAGCCGTTCAGGACAGCTGCGGCCTCTTGGACTGCCGGAGGGCCCTTCCGGCACTGTCTATTATAGCAACGGTTTTTTATTTGGGAAGTTCAGGGAGCCTAGAATCGCTCGTCAAATTCTCCTATAAATCGATTGTAAGGTTTACAGCACTTCTCATCCTTTTCAGGCCGCTTCTGCCATGAGAAAGGGTTCTATGCCTCATATCTCCTGATAAGCTCTGTGAGCAGATTCACAGAATGCTCAATGGCCTTGGCCTCAAAGACCGAGTAGTCTACTGAGGCGCTGTCGTCCGCCTTGTCTGAGATTGCCCGGACAATGAGAAATGGGATCCCATTCAGATAGCAGGCCTGGGCGATGGCTGCCCCCTCCATCTCCGTACAATATCCGGAAAATGTCTTTACCAGCCACTCCTTCTTTTCTTTATCTGAGATGAACTGATCACCCGATACCACCCGGCCCACAAAGGTGTGGATATCTGGATTCACCTCCCGGCAGCACGCCTCTGCCAGCTGAATCAGTCCCTTATCCGCAGGAAATGACAGGGTATCCACCCGCGGCACCTGCCCCGGTGCATAGCCGAATCCCGTCGCATCCATATCATGCTGGAGCGCATCGCTGGACAGCACAATATCGCCGATGTCAATCTCCGCCTTTAAGGAGCCCGCGATCCCTGTGTTCACCACACCGCTCACCTGGTATACATCCGCCAGAATCTGGGTACAGATGGCGGCGTTCACCTTTCCGATGCCGGACCGAACCACCACCGTCTCCTTTCCTCCCAATTTTCCTCTGTAAAAATCCATGGCCGCCCGCGTCTCTACCTGAACCTCCGTGAGCTGCTCCTTAATTCTCGCCACTTCCTCGTCCATGGCTCCGATAATTCCTAACATGCAGATCCTCCTTATGATTTTCCCACAAATGTCCGCATATAACCGCCCGCGGCGGTTATCGTCCTCTTAACTATATAGCCATCCTTCTATTTTTTCAAGGAATTTTCCTTTTGGGCTTCAAACACGCAGCCGGCTCTGCAATTGCGGCCTTTACTTTCCGCTGTTTTCCCGGCTTTCCGCTGTTCCTCTTGACATTCTATTCTTCATAGGGCATAATCTGTAGATGGCGTTTTGAGAAGGCTTCTGATTCCTTTAAAGGGCTTTTAAACGGTCCTTAATTGCTGATGAATTTTGAATGGAGGCATACACATGACATATAAGACAAAAGGGGTCTGCACCCGAGAGATTTCCTTTGAAGTAAAGGACAACAAATTGATGAATGTCCGTTTTGTCGGCGGCTGTCCTGGAAATACCCAGGGCGTCGCCCGGCTGGTGGAGGGAATGGATGTGGATGAGGTTATCCGCCGCCTGGACGGCATCCACTGCGGCTTCCGCCCCACCTCCTGCCCAGACCAGCTGGTCCGGGCGCTGAAGGGATACCGGGAAAGCGGGAAGTAACTTTACAGGCGGGACCTGGAACGCGGACTCCCCCAGGCGCTGCGGCGCCTGGGGGAGTCTTGGTAAATAAAGGGTATCGAATGCGGGGGTTATGAATTAGTCGATCCAGATACCGGATGTAGTGGGGCTGAAGCCCTCATACTCATATTCATAAACAGCTGAGAAAGAGCTGCGCAGGCGATAATAATGGTCTCTTTCCTGATCTAAAAAGGTAATGTCTACCGTGGGATCCGTCAGGCCTTCGGGATAGTCCTCGGCGTAAAACTCGGCATCATAATATGCGACTTGTTCCCACCTCTCCTCTTCATCAATCCAGCGGTCAAGATAAATAGAAATATAGACTTCATCAACTGCATGATCCATATACGCTTTTGCTAAGGCACCAATATTTCCGTTACCTTGATCACTAATTATCAAGTCAGCCTGTGCAAAAAAATTCCCTCGGCGAATAGCTTTTTCCGTAGCTTTATCGCTTTTAATATTCTTGGGTAAAAGTTCTGACGGCTCATCAACAGACGTTTCCGCATCTGTATGATAGGAAAATGCATATACATTTGATATAAATAAAAGGCTAGCTATTAAAAGCGAAAAAATAGATTTCCAAATTTTTTTCATGATTAACCTCTCCTCTATGGCGTTAATCTCGTCACCATTTTTAAAAATTCTTCTTCTTGCATATTACCAATAAGTTGATAGTATGCTCCTTTAAAAATGAACGAAGTTGTAAAACGCTCCATTGAATTTACAATATTTTCTTTTTTTACTATTATTTTTTGTTTTATCCATTTATTATAGGCTTCACTTTCATAAATCCCATCAGTATCCGTTTTATATGAAGCAACCTTTTCGTATTTTGACTGGATAAAATATACAACTTGTCCCCTATATTCAAAACCAATTTTCGCATACCCATCTCTCAATTCAAAATCGCGAAACTTCATCTCTGATGGCATGTACCCTAATCGAAGCGGCGTAATTCCCAACTCTTTCTCAATAATTTCATACGCCTCATCCTCGCCATTCACATCTCCCTTATAGTCATCATTGACCAGCACCGTGTTATCCGCATCCCCTCCCAACATCTTCTCGCGATAAAAATACGACTTC
>CALXKA010000072.1 GCA_944388765.1 uncultured Clostridia bacterium | reverse complement strand
GCAAGAGCAGCCTTCCGCTCCTGTTCAGATTTGCATTTCCAGCACAATCCCTCATAGCCCAAGGGTGTCCCACAGCCGGGGCAGGTGTACTTCAGGCTCATATTCTTTGACTCCTTTCCAAAGATAGAAAAACGCCCTGCGACACGCTGTCACTTGGACAGGCTGACGCAGGGCGTGAAAAGGCCGCAAGAGAGGAGCCACATCTATTTGCCGATGTGGTTTCTTCAACAGCTAAAATAATTCGTTCATATCTAAAAGCGACAAATGGCGCTATTCCATTCTGTGTGATCATACGACTACTCCACAATATTAACAGCCCATAAGATATAAGGGTATAAATTCAAATTTTATTATACCATAATCAGTTTCAGGTTTGATTCTTTTTTATGGAAATTGAGAAGATGTTTACATTTTGTTCACGGAATGTTTTTTATTTTTTTGTCTTGATTCCAATTCGCTAATACACACTCTGCGTATTAGCGTTTCTGTATTGATACCTCGCTAATACTTATACTAATTTGTATCGACACAGAAAGGGGCGGTGAAAGTTGAATGATTGATAAGCGCATTGGAGAACGAATCAAGCAATGCCGCGAGCAATTAGGTTTGACACAAGAACAGTTTGCCGAGCGTCTTGGTTTGACAACAAACTATATTTCCACCGTTGAGAGAGGCGCCTCTTTTCCGCGCTGCGAAAAATTGATTGCCATCATCAACGGACTTGAAACATCTGCGGATGCGATTTTCTGCGATGTTATAACGCATACCAGTGAGTACCGCTCTGGCATTCTCTCCGAGGAGCTGAAAGAGCTTCCGGCTGAAGAGCAGCAACGGATACTGGAAATCGTAGAATTAATGATTAAACAAGCAAAAAAGAAGATGGATTGACTCATTTCGAGGGCTGCAAGGGTTTCTTGCGGCCCTTCGTTTTATTTCGACACATTTTGCGTAGTGTATGCTATACTATGTATTAGCGATATAGCTTAATACGCTAATACATAGGAGGAGCATCAGCATGAAAATCACAAATCTATTTCGTATGTCTTCTGATAAAGGCCGAACCTGTGCTTTCACAGGCCACAGACCTCAGAACTTACCATTCCGTTTTAATGAGAATGATGATCGGTGCATTGCGTTAAAGCAAAAACTCCGCGATTGTATCGTGCAGTTGATTGAGCAAGAAGGTGTCCGGCACTTCATTTCGGGAATGGCTATTGGCGTGGACATGTACGCCGCTGAAATCGTTCTTGAACTGAAAGCAGAGTATCCTTTCATCACGCTGGAAGCTGCTATTCCTTGTGAAACACAGGCTGCAAAATGGTCCGAACCTTTGAGAGACCGATACTATAAAATCGCAGAGCTGTGTGATCATGAAACCATGCTCCAGAAACAATATACATCAGACTGCATGCAGAAAAGGAACCAATACATGGTAAATCATGCCGATATACTGCTTGCCGTTTGGGATGGATCATCGAGCGGAACCGGCTCCACTGTAAGATACGCCCGTACAAAAAATAAAGCAGTCTGGATTATTGATCCATGTTCCCTTGAGCTTACCCGTGCAGGTTGATTGTATATTGAGGTCAAAATGTAGTCTCTATTATTGGATATTATAAGATAAATTTTACCAACAATCAATACCATTAGAGTTTCTGTCAACGCTAATGGAATGTGTATTCTTTCTTGGACTCAATCTATACTATTAGTGGTACTATATACACTCGCAGGAGGTATCACGATGGAACTTGAGTCCATAGGAAGAAATATACGCAAGTTCCGTTTGATGAGGAATCTGCGACAAGAAGACCTGGCAGAGATGGCTGGGTTGAGTATCAACTATGTCGGTGCGCTGGAGCGGGGAGAAAAAATACCATCACTCGAAACCTTCATTGTACTCTTGAACGCTTTGGAGGTATCATCCGATATGGTGCTGAGCAGTCTATTGGTGGAGAAGCATCAGGCTGATGCTTCTCGTCTGATGGACCGAATGCAAAATCTTCCAGCTTACGATATAGAACGCATTCTTGCGGTAGTTGATGTGCTTATACAGTATTCAAGTATGGATCAAGAGTAAGTTATTGTTTCTTTTCTGAATTAGTGCTTCTTAGAGTGGGCACTTCTGGTTGGTTCATCATGACCCTATCCTTGGTTCACCTAAAAAGCAGACTCTCCCCCTGGCGGGAAGAGTCTGCTTTTTTGCGTTTGATTTTTTAGTGACACACTTAGGTAATCTGGTACAGGTTAGAAGTGTAGCTGCCATTTTCTCGCCAACGAGGATCTTTTCGAAGCA
The DNA here is from genome assembly GCA_944388765.1 of uncultured Clostridia bacterium. Taxonomy (GTDB): domain Bacteria; phylum Bacillota; class Clostridia; order TANB77; family CAG-508; genus CAG-269. Next base: position 219 of record CALXKA010000072.1, on the reverse strand, counting down.
GTCCAGCTCTAACGAGATCATCCAACGCTCGCTTAACAGTAGAACGGGAAAGCCCAAGTTCCAATGCAATGGTCTTAATGGCCGGCCAGCAGCGGCCTTCACTGTCTGCCCGGTCCTTGAGATACATATAGACGCTCTTGGCCCGATGGCTCAGATCCGAAGCATAGATACTGCGAAATCCATTCATGTTCCTATTTCACCTCCGTCAGGGGCGCAATA
>CALXKA010000071.1 GCA_944388765.1 uncultured Clostridia bacterium | reverse complement strand
TCTTTTCATTTTTAATCTCCATTCATCATATATTATGTATCTTTTTTCTACAAATTATTATAACATTTTTGCATTGCACTTTGCAAGATGACTTGTATCAAAAAAAGTGATGAGTTACTTCATCACTTTAAAGCTATTAATTGCTTATAGTTGTCTCTTTTTCTTGTTTATTTATTTTCTCAGTAGTAGATAAATCTTGTAGTGCATACTCACAAGCTTGAATTACAAACCTTGAGAAAGTTATTTCGGTTCCTTCTAAAACTTTTTCAATTTCGTTAATTAAAGATACAGGAAAACGGATTGTTTTATTTTCTGTTTCTTTTTTTCAAATTTTAATTGAAATGCCATGATAAACCACTTCCTTACTCAAAATTGTAATACACAATCATTTTATAATATGCATTGCATATTGCACTGCTTACGTGGTTTATCCTGCTTTTTCGTGCAGTTATTTCTATACTATTTTGGCTATTTTATATATTCTTTCCCACCCATATAAGGTCATAATAATAAAAAAAAGAAAATTTAATACCAATTCTGTGGTTAGAGATTATTTAAAATATAATTATTATAAAAAAATTGTTTTTTTAGTACAATTCTATGCACATTTTTATTAAAAAATATATCTTGTATTGTGGTTTGTCAAATTTATTGTAATGAATACCCTCTACGTGCCAATCAAAAATAAGCCTTCCTCACAGACTCAGAAAGAGGAATGATACAAATGAAACAAATAAGCAATCATACACTAAAATGTGTGCTTATGCCTACAACGGGAAACACTGTATGCGCAACACCAAGAGGACTTATAGCATTTTTAGAAAACAATTATCAAGAAGATGGTTCAATATTTATTCCTGAAGCTTTACGACCCATTTATTAAAAATAAAAAAGCATCAATTTTTTTAAGATTGACACTTTAGTTCAACTATCAAAACAGCACATAAGATATTAAAACAATATTTATAAAAGTTTTACTTATCTATCATTAACATACTTATACTTTTGAGAACTTAATTACCATGGTTTATTAAGTAAATCATTATAAATATCATAGTTATTTGATGCCTCAATACTTTTTTGCTTTGCACTCCCACTTCTAGGAGGATGATTTATATGATAAACGCAAGAAGATAGTACAGGTATAACATAACATCCACCTGATATTAAGGTTGCAGAAAAGTATGCATCTTCCATCCCCCAACCTTTGAATAATGTACTGAAAGGACGAGCGGATTTTATTAGTTCTTTGTTCAAAGCCATATTATGCCCGGACACAACAGTAGCAATATTATAAATGCTTATCTGTGAACCAAAACTTAATTCTTTAAAATAATCAGTATCATCTAAAACTGAAATTTCTTCATCAATATAAACTTTATCACTTCCAATATGATAATCCTTTCCTTTAGTTATCACTCTACTATCATCAAAATTGGTAATTGTCTTAACTCCTGCCAATAAATTGCTTGAATCCAAAAGAGAGGATTTTGGATCAATATTTTTTCTCATGCATGTAAAAATAGCATTGGGAATTAACTGAAGTCTAACATTCATATCATATATATAATCTTTACTTAAAATAATATCTGAATCCATAAAAATAATTCGATCATATTTAGAAATAGCAAACCCGACATTTCTCGCATTAGATAATCCCATATTTTTCTCGAGCGAAACTATTTGTAACTCAAAATCAAGTTTATCTCTTATTGGATTAATGTCTTCGAGAATATTATTTTCAGAGCCATCATCAATAACTATAACCTGAAGTTTGCGTTTGTCGCTCACTGATAAATTTTGACCCTGTATAGATAGCAAAGTATATGACACGTTTTGATTATATACTGGAATTATAATACTCATATTCATTATTGAAATTTTACTGGTTTTACAAGAGTTAGTGGAAAGTAATTTACAATTCATTATATATTCATAATAATATTCTAAATAGGAATAATCATTAGATATATTTGAAATTCTTACTTTTAGAGAATTACTTGTCGAGCGAATATCTAAGCCTGTTTTGACTCCATAATTTCTAATTTTGCTATTAAGCATTCCAACTGCATCAAATAGATGTTCTGGAACTGGATTTTTAATAAACTCATGATCATGAATATTATCATAACGCATAAGTTTAAATTTCTTTTCAAGCTTTAAACATAGGGCATCATTATCAGTTGAAATCATATTACCATGATAGGTATCAAACAATATAGAACAATCTTGAAATTTTAAAAATGAAATATCATTTATATAATAATTTTTAGAATTGTCTAACATTTTAAAAAAATATTTGAGATTTTTATTTTTTATATAAACAGACTTAACTCTATTTTTTTCTCTGTAACTAACTTGATTATTAACTATTTCTATTTGTAAGGTATCATCTGCTGCAAAAATATTCAATCGTCGTTGAATTTTTGGGAGATTTTCTTCATGAATTAAATAATTAATTACTTTTTTTAAAACCGTTTCATTTTTCAAGATTAAATACTTCATATACTTTCCTCATTTCAATAATTAAAACTTAAAGTCGATTTGATCGATGGAAACAGATATATTTTTATCATAAAAAGTAATATTTTTTTTCTGCATCAACACACTATTATAAACTTTATACTCATGAGAATTATTCCAGTGACGTCCATCTTTAACAAACAAAAGATATTTTTCCTTATCTTCTGGTAAGAATTTATAATGCAATAAATAGGAACAATAAATAGCTTTTTGATTTATATTCCAAGGATAATAAAAATGATCATTTGCTAAAACTTCTGTACCAGTATATGTTATCAAAGATATTTTTTGTAAACTTGGGTTAATTCCAAAAATTCTTGATCTAGGTCCTCCATAAAAACGTTGTCCATAAGAGTTGGAATTAGACATTTTATAAGTATTCTTGTCCACAAAATTGAATTCTTCTAATTTACCTACAAAGATTTCTTTCTTAGGGTAAACATCTAACATCAAACTTTTTATAAAAGAAGATTTAGTTGTTTCCAAAAAAGAATCTATCGATACTTTATTGTAATCTTTATATATGAATAGCTCATCAGAATCAACTATTAAATATTTTTTATTTATTCCATAAAATTCCAATATTTGTTGTTTCCAGCCACACATTTTAAAGCAATTATACTTTTCATGAATTTTCCAAAAAGAAATATTTGCTTTATTTTGATATTCTTGCAA
>CALXKA010000070.1 GCA_944388765.1 uncultured Clostridia bacterium | reverse complement strand
CCATATGGTTTCATATTTTTCTACATCCTCTATCGGAATTTTACCATTTGCCATTTCTATTATTTTCTGAATTTCAAGAATCGCACCACGGTGTGTTACATTTATTGATTGAATTTGATTGTTTATATCATTTATAATATTTAGTACTGCATTCGCTATCCGAACAGACCATTCAGCATGATTTTCTCCTAAACGCAAAATAATATTTCGGTCTTGTTTGTGTCCAAAACTACAATTTAAAATTCCATTTTTTCTCTCAAATTCAAAATCGTCCCAACAGTTCTGTAAAAAATTGACTCTTTCAATATGTTCCATTCCTTCAAAATTAAAATTGCCTTGATATAACTCAGTTAATCCAGAATCTTCTACACACAAACAGTTTATATTATGTTTCATAAGATACTCACATAAAATTTCAGCTGTCTCTTTTGCTCTTTTTTTAGAAGAATGCCTAATAATTACTTTTCCAGCATCAATCTTACACAAAATTGTCTCTGAAGCCTGCTTTACTATTTCAATTCCCTTCTTGGTCAAACCAGTATCATTTTTACCATCTATATAACTATGATCATCATAACTATGACGTACAAGTAAAAAATCGTTTTTCTTCATATAAACTCTCCTATCTAACAAAAAAGAGGTCAGTAAAAACAGACCTCCTCCACCATACTTTATACAAAAGCAAAAAATAACCAAACATTTAGGATAGTATATCAAAATATTTAGTTATTGTCAAAATATATATGACATTGTGACATTGAGCCACTAACATTCAATAAAATTCAATAAATATATCTTAATTTAATAATTTTCTACTAAGAGCTTGACTTTGTTTAATTTCATTTTTAAATGGTTTAACTATTTCCCCATCATACATTATAATTTGCTCATGAAGTGCTCTTGTAGTAGCCACATACAACAAATGCATATCTACATCATTATTTATATCATAAATATTACTTGATGCATTATTAATAATAGCACAATCAAACTCTAATCCTTTTGAAGACATGACAGTCATTACAAATATTCCACCTGAATATTGAGTATCTTTCTGAGAAATATACCTAGTACTAATTCCTTTTTTTGACAATTCAATATAAACTTTTTTTGCCTCCGTTTCATCTTTACATATAACTGCAATAGTTTGATATCCTGAATTAATCCAATTATATATTGCATTAATTTTTGCATCAGGCTGATTAATAGTATTGATATATTTTACTGCGTTTCCATGTCTTATAACAGGATGAGCCACATGTAACCCTAGGTGATTTAACACATTATTAGCATTCTCAGTTATTTCAATTGTAGTTCGATAACTTTTATTTAGTTCTTGCAAATTACATTTATTATCAAAAACAAGTTCATTAAGTTCAGCCCAAGAGCTAATACTTCTATACGAATAAATAGACTGAGCTAAATCACCATAAATATTAAAAGTAGCATTTTTAAATATCTTTCTTAAAGTATAGTATGCCAGTAAACTATAATCTTGAGCTTCATCTATAACTATATTGCGATAATCTAATGTTTTGTTTGTCAATAAATAATTCAAATACATCAACGCAGATATATCTTCATATAATATTTGCTTTTTTTTCAATGCTTTTAATACATTTAATTGTAATAACTGAACTTCTTTGTTAGTCAAACTAGACTCTAGTGTATTTAAACTATTTATGAAAAACATATATAATGATACACAACTTACTGTAATCGACTTAAAATATTTATCTAGTAATTTGTCGCCTTGTTTTTTTATCAAATTATTTAATTCGATACTTTTTTGAACATATTTTTCTCTTGACGGATCACTGATTGGTAAAGAAATATATTTTTGACGGTATTCATCATTTAAACGATCATAAATAGATTCTTTTTTGTTTTTAAATAACATTTTGAAATATTTACGTGTTTTGCTTAAATCAATACAACTCTCACCTAATTCATTCATTTTTCTTTGAATATCTTCTGCAGAAAAAACCGTTTTTCCATCTATAACAAAATCATGAATTGACGAGACGTTTCCATTTATAAAACTTTGAGCAAAATCATTTAATAAATTACGATATTCAAAACTTCCTTTAAATGCAGCTATCTTTTTTTGGGTACATTGTTGTTCAAAATCGCCAGACAGATTTTCTTCTTGTATTTTTAAAGTGGTTCCAATATAATCATTCATAAGCCTCAATAAAGTTTTCTGCTCAACAGGATCAGTTTCCAAATCAGGCAATACGGTTGAAATATAATTTAAAAAATAATCATTTGGTCCAATAATCAAAAAATCATCCGATTTTGATTTCCTTTGCTGCATATATAGCAAATAAGCAATTCTATGTAATGCCACAGAAGTCTTTCCACTACCAGCAACACCCTGCACGATTAAATCAATATCTCTAGATCTAATTATATTATTTTGCTCTTTTTGTATTGACGCAATAATTGTCTTCATTGCGTTATCAGCATTAACGTTTAAATAAGGAATTAGCAATTCGTCTTCAGAAACTAAATTTGTATCAACGGCATTTATTAGAACTCCATCTTTAATCGTGATTTGTCTTTTTAACAGCAAAAATCCCTTTTCCACACCCGATAATGAATTATATGAAACAGGACCAACTTCACTATCATAATACAATGAACATATTGGACTTCTCCAATCATAAACAACTTGATTATTATCATGTGTAACAGTCGATTTTCCAATGTATATAGAAGATACACTCTTATTTGAATCTTGATAATCTATTCGTCCAAAATAAGGACAACTTTTAGATTTTTCAAGTTTAAATTTTCTTTCTCCATTTTGAAGAAGTTGAGCGTTTAAATTAAAATGTGTTCCTCTTAATCTATCTTCAAAGGAAAGACTAGTAGAATCCTTTATCATTTTTTTTTCAAAGTCTTGACATTTTTTTATTTCAAACTCAATGACTTTTTTAATATAATCTAAATACTTCTTCTCTGTTTCAAAAATTTGATTCATCTAAACACCTTACTTTCAAAAAATTAATACTAGGTAATATGATATCAAATTTTATAAAAATATCAAGATTATATTTTAATTAAATTGTTAATGATAATTGAAATAATAATTATTGTTATTAAATAGCAAGTATTAAATTTTAAATAAAAAGAGAATTTACAAATGTAGGTTCTTCCGATAGTTTCAAACAAACTATCGGAAGAACCTAATGAACAGATTCTTTTTTTATTTCTTGACCATCTAAACTAAAACTTTTGGCATCTGTAATTTTAACATCTATGAT
>CALXKA010000069.1 GCA_944388765.1 uncultured Clostridia bacterium | reverse complement strand
AATAAAGGATAACTAATTGTTATTATGTTAATCGGTGGGGAAAATGCTTTTTAATTTTCAACTTGATGCGAGTTACCTAATTAACGAATCTCTAAATAATAATAAAATTTTTATCTTGACTGGTAATAGAGGCGTTGGGAAAAAATATATTATCAATAATATGGAATGTGACTATAATAAGTATCCAATAATTGAAAATGCATATACAATTAATGAATTTTTTTCACAGTTAATAATATTCACTGATAACTTGAGTATCGCCGATATAAGTGTAGGGGTCGGACAAAATTTACAACTGAGTTTCTCTCTTACACAAATTATGTATAAATTTAGTAGTTTTTTTAAATCTGATTTTCAAAAAACAGAAGATAAAGTTATTAAAGAGCTCGAAAATCTTTCAAAGAAAAACAAATTGTTGCTTTCAATACAATTGCATAAAAACACATCTCAAAATTTGATTGACTTTATATGTAATAATTTAACGAAACTGAATATAAATATTATTCTTATTATAGATTCTGAAGATATAAATTATTTAAAACTAAAAAGCAATTTAGGTGAATACAATGAGATTATCGTTGATTGTAAAAAAGAAGATATATATAAGGAATTTGAAGGAATAACGCCAAGAGAAGATATTGATAGAATAATAGAATTAACAAATGGCAATATAAAATCTATTATTGAAATTTATAATTATCTTAATAATAGCACGACAAATATCTTTGATTACATAAAAGTAAATTTAAAAGTTATAAAAGAAGAAAAATACGATGCTTATCTTTTGCTAGAATTTTTATCATATTTTGAGAAAAATTTTACGCAAAGTGAAATTAAATTTATATATCAAAAACTGTATGATGAATTCAAAGTTAGTTCTAATCTAAATTATATTTTAAAATATGTTTTAGATAAAAATATCTTAAAAGAAAATAATGACGCATATATTTTTGTTTTAACTGTGTTTAAACAAATTTTAAAAAGCGACACAAAAAACAATAAGATGTTTTATCAAACTATTGGGAAATGCATACAAAAACTTCATCCATTAGATTTATACGGACAACTATATTATTATTCTTTAGCCGATGACGAATATATAAATACGATAAAATTTTTATTGGCGATTAGATTAGTTCGAGCGCACAATAACAAAAAAGAAATAAATGAATTAATAAATACCATTTCTGATAAAACAATAAAAAATATTACAAAAAAAATGGTAGAAGCATATGGAGATTTTTATTCTTCCAAATTTGATGATGCAATAAAACTATTACAACAAATAAATGTATCTGAGGATTCAATATTTACAAACGAATCAGATTATTTGTTGGCTATATGTTATTGGAAAAAATCAAATGAATTCAAATCACAAGTAAATCAAATCCTAGAAGCAATCATTGAGGATTCAAATGCTTTTGAAGAAACGGTTTTATTATCTAAAATGACATTGCTTTCAATTTATTCAAATGATGCTCAATATCATGACAAAAACATTTTATCGCTATATAAAGAACTAAAAAAACAAATTAGAGATAAAATGGAAACCGACAACGATTATGTCATTTTACTAAATATTTTGAGGAGAAAATCAAATTGCGTTTTTTCGTCAAAGCAATGCCTTGACGAATTAGAAAAAAGTTTGAACTACTTTTCGCAATATAAGTTTATATTTCCTGAAGAATTCGCAATGTCATTATGTAATTATAGTGCAATTTCACTTAATTTAGGAAACTTTGAAAAATGCTGTAATTTATACGAAACCCTAAATTGGTCTGATTTTTATGGAGCTTATAAAGTTTATAACTTTAACAATTATATTCTTGCTAAATATTTTAGATATAAAGATCTTAGCAAAGATATAAACGATTTTGAGAAAATCCTAAAAACTAATGATATAAGTGTTGACACAAAAATACTGACCTATATTAATTTGGCCGGTTTGAGAGCATGTAATGGGGAACTAAGTGAAGCGAAGCAAATTTACACTAGAGCAGAGAAACTTAATAACGATTATGACGATTACTTCATATATTTTATCAATACTAATCTATGCGCAGTTTCGCTTTTAGAAAACAATTTTATTAGGGCTGCTGAGTATTTAAATAAATCCGATTTCATTCCAAAGTTATTTTCTGCATATGAAAAGCAATATTTACGAACAAGGAATGAAACACTTTATACGCTTGTAAAAAGCAATAGAAAAAATTTTACATTAAAAGAAATATCGCAACAATTAGAAAAATCTTTTAATAAATATATAACGAACGATGTTAAATTCTTTTCAAAACCAATATTATTCTCTGATATACAATTTTGGACCGAAAATTAACATAAGTACAAAATTGATTTAAATATATCGGAATCGGAATAATTATTTGAATGGAATGCAAAATTAACGCTACTATGATGAATAAAATGCGGATTAGTTGATACATCTGTAATATAAAACAAGCCTTCTTTTGTTATCCTACCGTCAATACGACATAAACCATTTAATTCAAGCAGTTCTGCAACATGTCGAGCTGTTTCTTCTAAAGCATTATTATATGCGCACATTTCAGTTGGCATTTGGCTAAAAATATAATTATCGTCAAATATTTTTTTATAATCTAAAATATTTGCTCCCATGTAATTGTTTTCTTCATTTAAGGATAATACTACTGGCTCGAAAATTAATATATCTTCATTTCGTTTTAGTATGGGAATCTCAAATTCATAACCGTCAATAAAGGTTTGAATAAGTACAGGTTGTTTTAATTTAATGATGAGTTCATCTATGTATTTATTAGGAATATTGTCCGAATAAAATATATTTTCATTTGTAATTCCAATACTTGCTGATTCATATAGTGGTTTGATAAGATATTTTCCTTTAGGCAATTCAATTTCATTAATATCATGACATAAAAAACTGAGAGGAACATTGATATTATTTGCTTTTAGGATACAATTTATAGCAAATTTATCCCTACATAAAGAAACTCTGTAAGCATCAGAGCCAGTACAAGTCAATTGCAACAAATTACAAAAAGCTGGAATTAACGATTTTCTTCCTGCTCCTGTTCCATTTTGAGCAGAATTATAAACAACTATATTTTTATTTTTGAGTTTTGGGTAGTTTTGTATAATATTGGTCATAAAATCAATTTCTGAAGTAAATATATCAAAAGGCAAATGCTGAGAATACGCCATTTCGAACAATTGTTGAAACTCATCTTCATTCAAAAATTCTGTTTCAATTGATGAATGTGAGTAATTATTGATTATTTTTGTAGTATCTTTTTTATTGCATACTACGATAAATTCGTCAATTCGTTTTTCGTATTTTGATAATAAGTCTTTCAATTCTGATGATTTGTATCTCATAATTTTTTTCTTCCTTAATAATTAATAACAATTAGTTATCCTTTATT
>CALXKA010000068.1 GCA_944388765.1 uncultured Clostridia bacterium | reverse complement strand
GCATTTAATATGAATAGACCACACGAAATGATGTTTGAGGCTCAAAGGATGCAAGATCATCTCGGCGAAAGAATGGAGGGTGACCCGCTTGACTTTTATCATGACTTTGAAAACTATGATTTTAACGAAGATGATTATGCGTTTGGTGATAGCAATTTTAATGATAATGATTTTACCAGCGATAATTTTTCTCAAGAAGATATCTTAAACGAAGTTGACACACAAGATCATCTTGAAATAACAAGCACCATCGAACATGAACAAAATGCTGAATTTGACGAATTAGAAAGCGAAAGATCAATAACCAATTATGACGATGGCGACTTTGGTGATGGTGGCGACTTTGACGGCGAATGAGATTACCTATTAAATAAAAACGATCTATTATTTTTAGATCGTTTTTTTAAAAAGTTCTATATACAAAATAAATAACCTTTAATTTATCTTAATCTTTTGTATCTATCCCTTTAATAAGAATTATTTTAACTTATTCATTATATTTTCTTTTAGTCTATTAAACTCATCTTGAGTTAGCATGTTTGCATCTAAAAGTTCTTTATATTTTTTCATAATATTTACAAACTCATCATTACTTATCGCATAATCATTTTTTGTACTTTCATGGTTGATATTTTTATTTTCATTACTGATATCATTATTGACATTTATTCTTTCTCTCTCTGTCACATTATAATTTAAGTTTCTTTCATTATTGATTTTTAAATTTGAAGCCTGATTTATGATTAAATCATCATCTTTTATAGGTTTGTTAGTATACTCTACTTTACTTTGATCTTTTTCGATAATTATACCTTTCTTTTTTAAATAGTTAATTAATATTAAATAGGTCATCCATAAAAATATAAAAATTATTAATGGAATATAGGAAAGAGTCGATGTTTTAAAGTACCTTGAATTAATTAAACCTATACCATCTATCCAATATCCTGTCTTGTTATATAATACAACAAAAACCAATCCAGTTATCCAATATAATATGATCATAGCAAAACTAACATAGAATAAAATATTTAAAATAATGTGATTAGGTAGGCACTTGTTTCTCAAATAATATATTAAGTAAAAACTTGATAAAATTATCAACAAAATAGAGATGATTAAATCGATTAAACTAAAAATTCCAATCACAATACTACAGCCTTCAAAATCTTGCGACATAAAAATACTTGAAAAGGATAGAAAGTCAAATCCATTTTCACTTAAACTTAAATATGGATCATTAATCATATCTACCTTTAATAATGGTGTAAATAAAGAAAATAAAAATAATATTCCAATTAGAAAAAAGAAAGTTAGATTGAGAAATGTGCCTAATTCTTCTCTTTTAATATATTTCATAAAATCTCCTTAACTAAAATAGTCTTCTATAAAATTAATATTATATGTTTCCAAATAACTATCATAAATATTGATGGTATCTTGAATGATAGTCAAAGTCAATTCTTGCATATTAGACTTATATGAATAACTCCCATCATAATCATCAAAATACAAATATGATAACGTCATTATTCTATTTCTAGATACCTGTCCAGTCCCAGAAAACAACTCTACTCCTGAACTTTCATAAGATGAACTATAAAAACAATTATTACTCTCAAGTGTAAAAGTCAGCAGTACAAAAACTGATGAATTATTATAATCAAAGATTGTAGCAATAAAAAATGTATCCCGTTGATAATCGAATCCTAAATTTTCTAATATAGTTGAATCATCTGTAGAATATGGAATACATATCGCAACCAAATTCTCACTAGAATTTTTGCTCCCCTTACTTTCAATAACATTTTTCAAATTATCTTTCTGTTCAATCTCACCCGAACCTATATTATTTTCTTGATCATTAATGTATTGTTTAAATGAATTTATATATTCATTACTATAACTACAACCTGTAAAAATTAAAAGTGGCAATAAAACAATAATAAGTATTGATAAAAATTTAAATTTTGCCATCACACTACACTCCTTATCGACAAACTATGACATTATTATATACGAATATTTTTCGTATGTCAAGTATATGACGAAAAAAACTCGTATAATACACTATATGAGTGTTGGCAAAAATATTAGACAACTTCGGAAAGAGAAGAATTTAACACAAACGGAACTAGCGAAACTTCTTTTTACAAGTCAAGATACTATATCACTTTGGGAATTAGATAAAAGTTTGCCAGATGTTTTGTCAATCATTAAAATGACAAAAATTTTTAATGTAACTAGTGATTATATTTTAGATATAGAAAAATAGCCAGTTAAATAGCAATAAATATTAGTAACAAAAAAAATACACTTTTAAGTTAAATCATGTGCCTAACTTCCAAAGTGTATTTTATTTTGAATTGATAATATATTATGATTTTTTATATTTTTCTATGCAACTACATTTGATGATACAAAGTTTGTAAATCTTGAAATATAGTCGCCAAAATATTTTTCAATTTGCAATTTATATATACTAGCACCACTGACGCTCTTTTCATAGGAGTCAAGATTTTGATCATAGTCATTTACAAATTCGTAGCATGAAAATTCGGTAATTGCTTCTGTTGTATATGTGCGTTCAGAGGCAAATTTATGGCATAGATCGATATATGAGATAAGTTCTTGTGCAGACAAGTCCTTCAAATTCTGTCCTATCACCCCTGTAAACAAAGTCAAACTACCGTCAACTATTTGATAGAGCGAGTAATCAAGTTGTTGACCTATTGCACTATCCATTAAGAATGCCCTATAGTCTTCTAGTATCAAAATATTTTGATAGTCGAAGTAAAATTCAAGATCAAACTTGTCAGCAATTTCTTCTTTTGTAGGTGCCTTTTCATCACTTTCAGTTTTTGTTTCTTCTTGATGAAGTGTTTCTATCGTACCGTCTATATCTAGATCTTTATAGATAAGATTGCCTAAATCTAAGGCAGACTGATAAACATTATTAATAAAATCTTTTGTTTGCCATTTATATCTTGCAAAGTTGCCATTATAGATTTCGTAATTTGCTTTATCACTAACATCGATAATGTTTTGATATTCGACAAGTAATTGATCAAAACTATCGGTCATACTATTTATACCACTCTTTAAAGAGGTATTTTTGTTTTTTTCAAGTCTTGGATAGTATTTTTCTATAAAATTGAGTCCATTTGCAAGTAAAATCAAGTAATTTTGATCATCGTCAATAGGAGTCACTGTTTCTCCATCAAAGGTCTTACTTTGAAAATTTTTAAGTTGATAGTTAGTCTGTACACCAACAGCACTTCCACTTTCAAACATTGCACCTTCAGTTTTGATAGTATTAAAGAATGTCGTGTAGTATTGATAACTTGTCTTTCCATCACCGCCACAAGCAAACATTACAAAACTCGATAAAGCGATAATAAGGCAGACAAATGCTGTAATTATTGTTTTCTTCTTCATACCTCACCTCCCGACAAGAATGTCTTAGTATTTGCAAGGCAGGTTAAACTTCCACCGGCGTCCACATCTTCAAAGTTTTCAGTTATTGCACCATTTGGATTGATTGAACTGATAATATATTTAAAGTCCTCTTGATCATAGAGAGTGAAGAACTGATTTACGTCATCGTAGAAAACTTTGGTTTGCCCGTCGAATGTGTAATCAACAAAATTTTCACTATTTAACTGAGTATTTACAAAAGCGCTAAAAAGTTTAATCTTTCCAGCAATTGTATAAGAATATGTTTCCACCACACTGCCAGATTTTTTGTCTTTTTCAATTACGCTCTTAAAATCATTAATTATGACATCAATATAATCATCAACTGTGTTTAATACTAAAGTAGATGCGCTATTATTGGTAAATGA
>CALXKA010000067.1 GCA_944388765.1 uncultured Clostridia bacterium | reverse complement strand
CCAGAAGAGTACCGAGAAAAAATAGCAAAATTAAGAGAATTTGGATTAGGAGAAAAAGAAATATCAGTATACGAACAGGTAATAGAGTTTTTAGAAACACATAATGGACAAATTATGAGAGGCAATATTACAAAAGCTCGTAAAAGAATAAAAAGAAATGAAATGACAAAAGAAGATCAAGAAGAAATACTCTTATATGCAAGATGGCGTAAAAGTAAAGAAAGAAAAATATTAGAAGAATATAAAGGAGAAGAACTAGAAAAGGTACCAGAGGAATACCGAGAGAAAATAGCAAAATTAAGAGAATTTGGATTAGGAGAAAAAGAAATATCAGTATACGAACAAGTAATAAAGTTTTTAGAAACACATAATGGACAAATTATGAGGGGCAATATTACAAAAGCTCGTAAAAGCATAAAAAGAAATGAAATGACAAAAGAAGAACAAGAAGAAACACTCTTATATGCAAGATGGTTTAAAAGTGAAGAAAGAAAAATATTAGAAGAATATAAAGGAGAAGAACTAGAAAAAGTACCAGAAGAGTACCGAGAAAAAATAGCGAAATTAAGAGAATTTGGATTAGGAGAAAAAGAAACATCAGTATACGAACAAGTAATAGAGTTTTTAGAAACACATAATGGACAAATTATGAGAAGCACTATTACAAAAAATGGTAAATACTTAAAAGCAAATGAAATATCAAAAGAAGAACAAGAAGAAGTAAATTTATATGCAAGATGGCGTAAAAGTGAAGAAAGAAAAATATTAGAAAAATATAAAGGAGAAGAACTAGAAAAAGTACCAGAGGAGTACCGAGAGAAAATAGCCAAATTAAGGGGATTTGGACTTGGTTTAAAGGCAAGTAAGATTCAAAAAGCTAAACAAAAAAGGGATAATGCAAAAATCAAAAATGATCAAACAAAAGAATTAGAGCAACAAGTATCAGAACAACAAAAGAAAAGAGGAAAAAGTTATGATGAATAATAATTTAATTCCATATAAAGAAAATATTTTTACCAAGATATCGAAATATTTTCAAAAAATATTTTCAAAAAAAATAGCTAATAAAGAAACGAAATTAGAATTCAATCAAATAAAAAATAATTTTTTAGAAAATATCAAAATACCTGAAGATACAGAATTAAATAGATTAAAAAAATTACAGTTGCAATATGATAATGGAGATATAGAAGAAGATGACATATCAGAGGAAGATATAGAAAAAATATGTGAAATGTATGAAAAAGAAACTGAAGAACTCAATGCAGATACAGAAAAGAGAAAAATTCATATTGCTTATATGTTGAAAGAATTAAAAAATTTTTAACATAGAAGAAGAAATCCCTACTTTTTTATAAATTTAGTAGGGATTTTATTAATGTGATTTTTTAATTTATAACACCAATTCTTTTAAAATAGTAATAAGAATCCATACTGCCTTTAAAATAAATTTCCTTTTCTAAAATATCTTGTAAATTATTGTATAAAACAATAACTTGAGATAGATCTTTACATTCTTCTGCACTTAATCCATCTTCTAAATGAGTTTCATCAAGTAGTTTTTGTATATTTAAATTTCTATCCATAATTTTATGAATCTTATTTTTAATACCTTTATACTCATTATTATATTTGCTCAAGTATTGTCTAATATCTTCAATACTTTCGTAAAAGTCATCGGTATATTCTTCTATAAACGGTTTTAATTTTTCTTCCATTGAAAATTCCTCCTACACATAAATTAATTCATTAAATATAATTTCTTCAACTTTATTTTTAATTGAATTCATTTTGCTAACCCATTCAAGCTGATTTGTAGCTTTCAATTTTTCTGTAATATTTTCTTGTTCTGCAAATTGTTTCATTAATAGGTTATATCTAGCCGTTGCAGTTTCATCAATTTCTTGTAAGTGTTCACTTAATTTATCTTCCATTAGCAAAATTGTATATTCAGCTTTCTTTTGAGTTTTCAAATAATGTAATCTCATTTTTCCATATTTCCCTAATTTTAAATTATTAGTATTATTTGAGATTACTAAATTAGGAATAAAATAATCTCCACATTTTCTATAATCTATTTTCATATTTATCAAATCCTTTCTACATTTCAAAATCTATTTCATTATTTTCCTTTTGAAAATGGTTTATATCAAGTTGTTTTTCAAAATTTATATTAGAATATGTTTCTTTATTAAAATCTCGTATAAGGTCATCCTCGCAAGGATATGAAAATTTGTGACATAACCATTTAAGAAATTTTTTTAAATTGGCTTTAAATTTATCAATTACTTTGTTTAAACTTTTATTTTCTTTCTCCAATTCTTTTATTTTTTTCTGATACTTGTGTTCTATATGCTCAATTTTACTTTGGTATTCAAATTTTAGTTCTTCTTCGCTTTCTTGCTTTTCTTTTTGCAATAATTGATAATCTATAATTAAATTTTGATTTTTGTTTTGCAAATTCTTTTTTTCTTTTACAAAGTCTTCTGCTTCATCTATTATTTCAGTTTGTTTGGATAATTCCTTATGCAAAGATATATTTTCAGTATAAAGCTGTTTTATAAGTTTATCTTTTGGTTTTATAATTTGATCTTCAATTAATTTATCTCTATTTAAAACCATTTTCTTTATATCTTGCAATTCTGGAACTTCTGGTAATTCTAAAGTAATGTTTTTCAAAGTTTCCTTTGTTTTAGCATAATTAGTTACTTTCTTAAATTCTTCAACTGATAGATTTTTTCTATTAGTTTCTTCTACATATAAGCCTCTATCTAAATCAAAGCCTTTGCTTTTAACATGTTCAAAATAGGCATCTTGTAATTTTCTATAACTATCTCTACCTTTCCAAAAATCTCTTGCACAAATTTTCTCTATATCTTTACCATCTTTATCTTTTGTATGAACTACTGGAACAAACATTAAGTGTAAGTGAGGTGTGCCTTCATCTAAATGTACTACAGCAGATATAATATTTTTTTCTCCAAGATTTTTATAATTGCAGATAAATTTATAACATTCATCAAAGTACCTTTTTGTTTCTTGTTCTCCAATTCTATCAAAATATTCTTGGTCAGATGTAAATATTATTTGGCACATTATAATACTGTTTTCTCTTAAATGTCCTGCTAAATTTTGCTCTTTTCGTAATTTATCAAATTCTTTTGTATACGTGTAATTGTTTTTCTTTATATAATAATTTAAATGAGTTCTAGTTGGATCTATATCTTTATTTGTATGATTTTTTGCTTTTCTATCATTGTGGGTGCATTTACCATTTACTTCAGCTCGTGTTAATTTCTCATTTCTTACTATAGCATAACTCATAGCTCCAAAGTCCTTTCTTTCTCCAAAACAAATTTATTTGTCTAACACACTAGACAAACAAGTTTGTCGTGTGCCCTGCGGGGTTTTACCTAACAAATGCTAAAGCATTTATTAGGCTATAATTTGCCATAGCTTTTGCTATAACAAATTATAGTGAAGTTGCAGTTTAAAGTATGTGCTTGCAACTTCATAACAGAGCCATTTCTTATACCACACCATTTGCTATATCAGAGTTTGCATATAAGAAATCAAGTGAGCCAGTAGGATATTCTCTTTCATTTAGTTTAATGGTATCAGATTTTTTTATCATATTACTTATGTTGATATTTCCTAAATTATTGTATAAGCAAATCATCAAATAATTTTTAGCATTTTGTATATTAGGTATATTTTTTAATATATCTAATAATTGCACTAAATTATCCTTAACTATCATTTTTAATTTATCTAAAATTTTAAAATGATTAACTGTTATATTTCCTACTTTTAAATTATCTGTATAATAAAGAGTATCAATTACATCTTCTAAAATTAAAATCTCATCTTTAGCAAATTCATTTAATTTACATTTTTCTTTTATAAATAAAAGTTCATCATCGCTTTTAGGATTGATAGAATCAGTATTGATTATATTAGTTTTGATATTATTAGGATTGATTCCCTGTAAATTTTCCAGTTCTTGAACTGTATTTTTTACATCTCTTGAGTTGTAATTTTTACAGTTCTGTAACTGTAGATTTTTCTGTTCTGCAATTTCTTCATGTTGTATTTTTCCAACATATATTAAATTAGGTTTTCCTAAACCTTGTCTTTTTTCAAATATTAATTTAGTT
>CALXKA010000066.1 GCA_944388765.1 uncultured Clostridia bacterium | reverse complement strand
TGATGATTCTATTATTTGTATTCCGCTATATGTTGCTATTGAAGCTAATATTAATAACACTATAATTGTAACTACTAATGATATTAATGTTACACCTTTCTTATTTCTCATTTGCTCTCTTTTCTTCATTTTATCTTTACCTCATTTTTTTATTATTTCTACCTGTAAATTATATTTTTCTAGACAAAATATTACAATTATTGTCTTTATTTTTACTAATACCTTTTTTACATAATTAATTTTATTGTATTATTTTATTTTTTCTTATATATTTGACTTTTTTCTTGCCTGTATATTTTTTATTATGGTATAATAAAGCAAATTTATATTATTGAGAGGATTTTCAAATGAAGAATTTTTTTATTATACTAGCAATGAAAATATTGAATATTGCACTAAAAATACTTGGTAAACAAGGTGGAAACTTTCTTGGTAAAATAGCATTTGATTGGAATTCACAAATATTTAGATATTTTAAAATTAATTGTCCAATAATTGCAGTTACTGCAACAAACGGAAAAACTATGACAAATAATGCTATTGGTTATGTATTTGAAACGGCCGGAAAAAAAGTAATTAGTAATAAAGAAGGAAACAACATGGAAACTGGTATTTTATCCACATTACTAAAACATTGTTCTTTAACAGGAAAAATTAAAGCTGATTACTTAGTATTTGAAGTTGATGAAGGATATGTCCCAGTTGTCTTTAAAGATTTAAAATTAGATACATTAATTGTTCTTGATTTTTTCCGTGACCAATTGGATAGAAATGGTGAAGTTGAAACACTAATATTAAAAATCAACGAATTTTTAAAAACATTTAATGGTAACTTAATATTGAATAGTGATGATCCAAACGTTTCAAGACTTGGTAAAGCTAATCCAGATAATGAGAACATATACTATTTTAGTGTAGAACCATATCAATATGCAACAAAAAATATGAAAGAAGCAGGAGAAGGTAAATTCTGTCCATTTTGCAATACTCGCCTTGAATATGAATATTATCAATACTCTCATATAGGCAAATTTGAATGCCCTAATTGCCACTATGGCAATAATGAAATTTATAAATTAGCAACTAATATTGATTTAAAAAATAGATGTTTCGAAGTTAATGGAATAAAATATACAACTAAATTTAATAGTATTTATAATATATATAACTTTGTTGCTGTAATATCTTGTGCCTCTTTATATAACATAGACACAAAAATAATTCAAAAAGCCTTATCTAATTTTGTATTAAATAATGGTCGTTTAGAAGAACTAGAAATTAAAGGTATTCCAACAATTATAAATCTGGCTAAAAATCCAACAGGAAGTAATGTTAGTTTAAGAATATTAAACGAAGATGATGATGAAAAAGAACTACTTTTTGTTTTAAATGACAATTTAGCTGATGGACATGATGTCTCTTGGATTTGGGATATAGATTTTTCAAGTTTAAATAATGTTTCAAGAATTATAACATCTGGTACAAGAGCATATGATATAGCAATTAGAATTAAAACTTCTGGTTTTGATGCAAAAAAGATAGAACCATATTTAAATTTACATGAAGCAGTAAAGCATTTGTATAAAACAGATATTAAAAAATATGTAATTGCAAATTACACTTCACTCCAACCTACACGAACTGAAATTTTAAAATTGAAATAGAGAAAGGATTATATTATGAAAGAATTAAAAATATTATATTTATATCCTGATATATTAGAATTATATGGAGACTTTGGGAATATTCAAATTTTAAAATATAGATTAGAAAAGCGAGGAATTAAAGCTATTATTGAACAATATTCTATTGGTGACAACACTCCAAACTTTAATAATTATGATTTAGTTTTTGCAGGAGGCGGTGCAGACCAAGAACAAGGAATATTAGCTGATGATTTAATTAAATATAAGGATAATATAAAAGATGCCATAAATAACGGTGTATTTTTCTTATTAATCTGTGGAGCATATCAATTATTTGGCAAATACTATAAATCAGCTGATGGAAATATCGTTCCAGGATTAGAAGTTTTTGATTATTACACAGAAGCTATAAATGATAGAAAAAAAAGATGTATCGGAAATATTATTATAGAAACTAGTTTAAATGGTAAAACTTCCAAAATTATAGGTTTTGAAAATCATGGTGGACAAACCTTTAATATTTCTAATCCATTTGGAAAAGTTTTATTTGGAAATGGAAATAAATTCGGTGACACAGAGGAAGGCTATTTTCAAAAAAATGTCATTGCTACCTATTTACACGGTCCTCTTCTTTCAAAAAATCCTGAACTTACTGATTATATTATAAAACATTGCTTAGATAGAAAATATGATGAAGATATAACATTAGAACCTCTTGATGACACTTTCGAAGAACTATGCAGAAATCAATTGCTTAATAAATTTTTAAACAATAATTAAAATTTAGGAATCCAAATCTTACAACTTGGATTCCTTTAATCTTTAACATCATCTTTCGTTTAGGTTATAACCTCTACATTTTCTAATTTAATAACAGGTATTTTTCTTATTTTCTTATTTTTTGCATACATAAGTATAATAAAGCTATCTAAAAGAAAATTTTTCTTATCTACAATAACAGGTTTTTGTAAATGACCATATTCCTCATAAAAATCTTTTACATGCTTATAATTTTTGCCTTTATAATCATCATTCAAATCAATTTTCACAAAAATTTCTGTTATTTCTTTTCTAGAAATCCATTCTTTTGGAATTTCAAAAAGTTCCCATTTTCTAACATACATTAGATATAATTTTAAATCTCTTATATATTCTTTGCTTCTACCTTGTTCCTTAGCCAATAAATATTTTTTATATTGACCTGTTGTCAAATTTCCCTTTTCACTATTACATTTTTGACAACATGGTAGTAAATTATTTGTGATAGTGGGTCCTCCAAAGTCTTGTGGGTACATGTGATCTATCGTCATTCTATTTGATTCTACTGTTTTTCCACAATAACAACACCGGTTTCTACCCTTCATTTCATAAGCTATTTCGAACATAACCTTCCTAAATGCTGCCACACTTTTTAGTTTCAAAATACCTCTACCATCTATGTATGCAACCTCCTCCCCAATCTCATTAAAAAATGTAAACTCTTTTGGTAGTTCAATAATCATTGCTTTTACCTCCATAATACAATATGTTTACTTGTTAAACAGATTATATAATTCTAATATATTAAAAGTCAATAAAACCTCTGTAAAATTTACAGAAGTTTTATTATTTATTTCAATACTACCACAATATATTTCTATAAGTGCATTACACGTTGCTTAATTTCTTTTGTTTTTCCTACATTCCAGAAATTTTCTCCTAAATATCCGCATGTTCTTCTAACTACTGTCATTTTGCTATGGTCTTTGTTTCCACAATTTGGGCATTCCCATTCATTATCTTTATTTATTATAATCTCTCCATCAAATCCACATTCATGGCAATAATCTGATTTTGTATTAAATTCTGCATATTGAATATTGTCATAAATGAATTTAACAACTGATTCTAATGCATCTATATTTTTACTCATATTTGGTATTTCAATATATGAAATTGATCCTCCTGATGATATCTTTTGGAATTCACTTTCAAATGCTAATTTTTCAAATGCATCTATTTTTTCTCTTACATCTACATGATATGAGTTTGTATAATATCCTTTGTCTGTAACATCTTTAATTGTTCCAAATTTTTCTTTATCAATTCTTGCAAATTTATAACACAAACTCTCTGCTGGTGTACCATATAAGGCAAATCCAATGTTTGTTTCTTTTTTCCATTTGTCTGTTGCTTCTCTTAGATGTTTCATAACTCTTACCGCAAATTCATGTCCTTTTTCTGTTGTATGTGATTCACCTGTCATCAATTTTGTTACTTCGTATAATCCTATATATCCTAATGATATTGTAGAATATCCGCCATATAATAATTTATCTATTTTTTCACCTTTTTCAAGTCTTGCTATTGCTCCATATTGCCAATGTATTGGACTTATATCTGAATGTGTTCCAAGTAATGCATAATGTCTACACATTAAAGCTTCTTTACATAGTTCTAATCTTTCATCAAATATTTTCCAGAACTTCTCTTCATCTCCATCTGCTACTATTCCTATTTGTGGTAAATTAATACTTACAACACCTTGATTAAATCTTCCTTCAAATTTATAATTTCCATT
Source organism: uncultured Clostridia bacterium (assembly GCA_944388765.1). Classification (GTDB taxonomy): domain Bacteria; phylum Bacillota; class Clostridia; order TANB77; family CAG-508; genus CAG-269. The sequence goes on along the minus strand of CALXKA010000066.1, from coordinate 117 downwards.
TTCATCTTTCCATGGTGATAAGAAACTTCTACATCCCATTGGACTAAATACATTTCCTTCATAGTTTTCACGCATTTTTTTAGCTGAAATATAATCTGGATACATTCTTTTTGCTGA
>CALXKA010000065.1 GCA_944388765.1 uncultured Clostridia bacterium | reverse complement strand
AAATTGACAATAACAAGCTATTTAGGCTTGTTTTTTTACTAAAAAAAGTATATAATATAAGACAAATTTAAGGAAAGGATTGGAGAAAATAATGAGTGTGAGTAAAGAAGAAATTTTACATATTGCAAATTTAGCATATTTAAATTTAGAAGAGAATGAAATAGATGATTATTTAAAAAATTTAGAAGAGATATTAGATTTTGCTAATATTGTAAATAGTGCGCAAGTAGATGATTTAGACATTACAATAGGAGCAAATGAAGCAAAGAATGTGTTTAGAAAAGATGAAGTAAAAATATTTAAAGATAATGAAGCTTTATTTATTAATGCCCCAAGTAAAGAACAAAATATGTTTAAAATACCAAAAGTTATTAATTAGGAGAATTTGATGAATATAGGAATTGATATAGATGATACAGTAACAAATACATATGATATAATGTTTAATTATGCTCAATATTATACTATAAATGATATCGGTAAAGATATAGAAGATGTAAATAGAAAAATAATAACACATATGTATACTAAAACATTTCATAACTGGAATGATGAAGAGGATAGAGAATTTATAGATAAATATTATAAAAGAACTATATTAAATGTATTACCAAAAATGTATGCTGTTGAAACAATAAATAAGTTTAAAGAAAATGGAGATAAAATATATTTAATAACAGCTAGAATTCCATCAAAAAAGTTTAATGTTGAGGAAGAAACGAAAAAATGGTTAGAAAAATATAATATAAAATATGATAAACTAGTTATAAACTCACAAGATAAAGTAAAAGTTGCAAAAGAAAATAATATTGAGATATTTGTAGATGATAGTATAAAAAATTGTGTTCAAATGTCAAATTCAAAGATTAAAACATATATCATGGATAGTATAATAAATAAAGAATTTGAAGATAAAAATATCAAAAGAGTATATTCTTGGCCACATTTATATAGAGAAATAGAAAGAGAGAAATATAAAGGAGGAATAGCATAATGAATATTACTGAATTAACAGTACATGAATTACAAGAAAAATTGAAGAATAAGGAATTGACAATAAAAGAAATTACAAAAGCATATACTGACAGAATGGATGAAAAAGAAAAAGATGTACAGGCTTTTGTAACAGTATTAAAAGATGAAGCAAATAAAAAAGCAGAAGAAATACAAAGTAAAATAGATAATGGAGAAATAAAAGGAGAATTAGCAGGTATTCCAATAGGAATAAAAGATAATATTTGTACAAAGGGAATAAAAACAACTTGTAGCTCAAAAATGCTAGAAAATTTTGTTTCACCATATGATGCAACAGTTATGGAGAAAATAAATAATGAAAATATGATAGATTTAGGTAAACTAAATATGGATGAATTTGCAATGGGAAGTTCAACAGAACATTCATATTTTAAGAAAACAAAAAACCCATGGAATTTAAATAAAGTTCCAGGGGGGTCATCAGGAGGTAGTGCAGCAGCAGTTGCATCTAATATGGTGCCTTGGGCGTTAGGATCTGATACTGGTGGATCAATAAGATTACCAGCAAGTTTTTGTGGAGTTGTAGGATTAAAACCTACATATGGATTAGTTTCAAGGTATGGATTAATTGCTTATGCATCATCATTAGATCAAATAGGAACTATTACAAAAGATGTTAAAGATGCAGCAATGTTGTTAAATGTAATAGCTGGACATGATGAAAAAGACACAACTTCAATTAATAAAGAGAAAGTTGATTATTTAAAAGCTTTAAAAAATGATGTAAAAGGTTTAAAAATAGGTGTTCCAAAAGAATTTTTTGGAGAAGGAATAAATCAAGAAGTAAAACAAGCTTTACAACAAGCAATTGAAACATATAAAGAACTAGGAGCAAAAGTAGAAGAATTTTCATTAGATATTGCTAAATATTCATTAGCTTCATATTATATAATTGCTTGTGCAGAAGCTAGTTCAAATTTAGGAAGATTTGATGGTATACGTTATACATATAGAACAAAAGAATTTAAAAATTTAAAAGAGATATATAAAAAGTCAAGAAGTGAAGGATTTGGACCAGAAGTAAAAAGAAGAATAATACTTGGAACATATGTGCTTTCATCAGGATACTATGATGCATATTATAAAAAAGCTCAACAAGTTCGTACATTAGTTATGAAAGAATTTAATAAAGGCTTTGAAAAATATGATGTTATACTAACTCCAACATCTCCAACAGTAGCATTTGATATTGGTTCAAAATCAAGTAATCCACTAGAAATGTATCTAGCAGATATATGTACTGTTTCTGTAAATATTGCAGGATTACCAGGAATATCAATACCTTGTGGAGTAGATAAAAGTGGAATGCCAATAGGAATGCAGTTAATAGGAAATAAATTCTGTGAAGAAACAATTTTAAATGCTGCATATACATTTGAACAAAAAATTAAATTTAGGGAAAAATATAAACCAGAATTTAAGAAATAAGAGTTAATGAATTAGGAGGAAATAGAATGTTAAGAGATAAATATGAGGTGATTATAGGTTTAGAAGTACATGCAGAGTTATCAACTAAAACAAAAATATTTTGTTCATGTCCAACAGAATTTGGGGCAGAACCTAACACACATGTATGTCCAATATGTATGGCTATGCCAGGAACTTTATCTGTATTAAATGAAAAGGTAGTAGAATATGCTGTAAAGGCAGGATTAGCAACAAACTGTGAAATATCGAGAGATAGTAAAAATGATAGAAAAAATTACTTCTATCCAGATTTACCAAAAGCATATCAAATTTCACAATATGATAAACCACTTTGTGAGCATGGATATGTAGAAATAGATACAGAAGAAGGAAAAAAGAAAATAAGACTAACTAGAATACATATTGAAGAAGATGCAGGAAAATTAAATCATGATGAATTTAGTGGAGGAAGTTTAGTTGATTTAAATAGAGCAGGAGTTCCTTTAATAGAAATAGTTTCTGAACCAGATATTCGCAGTAGTGAAGAAGCGGAAAGTTATTTAAGAAAATTAAAATCTATATTAGAATATATAGAAGTATCTGATTGTAAAATGCAGGAAGGCTCTCTAAGAGCAGATGTAAATGTATCTGTTAGAAAAAAGGGAGATACAAAATTAGGAACTCGTACAGAAATGAAAAATATGAACTCATTTAGAAGTATAACAAGAGCAATAGAATATGAGGTAGATAGACAAATTGATGTTATAGAAGATGGTGGAAAAGTAGAGCAAGAAACTCTAAGATGGGATGAAGTTTCAGGTAAAACTTTTTCAATGAGAGATAAAGAAGATGCACAAGATTATAGATATTTTCCAGATCCAGATTTAGTTGCTATTAAACTTTCAGAAGAATATATTGAGAATATAAAGAAAACATTGCCAGAACTACCAGAAAGTAGAAAGCAAAGATATCTTGAAAAATATAAATTATCAGAAAAAGATGCAAATATAATAACAGCATCAAAATATTTATCAGATTTATTTGAAGGAGCAACAAAGATCTGTAATAATCCAAAAGCAGTAAACAATTGGATTATATCAGATATATCAAGAATATTAAATGAAACAGAGATGGATCCAATAGAAATACCTTTTGATAGTAAACAATTAGCAAAACTAATAATATTAATTGATAAAGGGACAATAAGCTCAAAGTTAGCTAAAAAGGTATTAGTAGAAATGTTTGAGCACCCAAGAGATCCAGAAGATATTATAGATGAAAAAGGATGGGTACAGATTTCTGATGAAGGAGCTATAAAGGATGTAGTATTAAAAATATTAGAAGCAAATCCACAATCTGTTTCAGATTATAAAGGTGGAAAAGATAAAGCTTTGGGATATTTAGTTGGTCAAGCAATGAAAGAGACAAGAGGAAAAGCAAATCCTCAAATGTTAAATAAAATGTTTTTGGAAGAATTAAAAAAATAATGTTTAATTTAGGACATATCTTAAAGATATGTCCTTATACTATTTGTTTTTTAATTCCATCAACAACAAGGCTACATATAATAAATTCGATTCCAAATACTAAACTTAATTTAAATAAAGAGATTCCTATATAATATAAAAATGGAATTGCAAATATAAAATTATATGTAAGTAGAATAATTACTGATATGATAGATAAAGTAAAACAAAATTCTAAACCATATTTTAAAATTTTATGAGTAATTTTATCAAAGTTTTTAAAACTATTTATTAAATTCTTAATCATAATACACCTCTAATAATAAAATATATTATAAAATACTATATAAATAGTAACATGAAATAATACTAAAAACAATGGAAGTTTTAGCCAAATAATTGTATAATAATAGTGATAACTTTTTATAAGGGAGGGAAATATGAAAAATATAGATAAATTTTATGAAGAAGCAGAAGCCTTAAACAGACCAGCACCACTTTTAAGAGGATTTTTTAATATGAATTTGGATAAAGAATTAAAAGGAAAAGTTGCAATAGATTTAGGTGCAGGAGTGGGAAATGATGCTAAATTTTTAATAGATAGAGGCTTTAAAGTAACATGTATAGATAAAGAAGAAAAATCAAGAAGGATTATTGAAAATAAAATTAATAATACTGATAACTTGAAGTTTATAGTAAAAGATTTTGAGGATATAAAACTTCATAAGGCTGATTTAATATATTCATGTTTTAGTTTACATTTTTGTAATCCAACTAAGTTTAATAAGCTAATGTCTGAAATAATTAGAAACATCATACCAGGAGGGTATTTTGTACGGTAATTTTCTTGGAAATGAAGATGAATGGAAAGATAAAAAAGTAATGACATTTCTTTCAAAAGAAGAAGTACTAAGATATTTTGAAGACTTTAAAATTACATATTATGCAGAAAAGAAATTTATAAAAGATAGTGGGGAAGAGAAAAGTAAATATTGGCATGTGTTTGAGATTTATGCTAAAAAGAATTAATAGTATAACAAAATAAAAAGCAACTTTTAAAAGTTGCTTAAATAAAAACTATGCATAATCTTTATTTTGCTTTAAGCCATAGCTGCATTTAATTTTTTTGATAAACTAGATTTTTTTCTAGCTGCTGTGTTTTTAACAATAACACCTTTGCTACATGCTTGATCAATTTTTTTAGTAGCTTCTGAGAATAATACCTTAGCTTCTTCAAGATTTCCAGCATTTATAGCTTCCTCAAATTTTTTAACAGCTGTTTTATATCCAGATTTTATCATATTATTTCTTAAAGTTTTCTTTTCAATTACTTTAACTCTTTT
>CALXKA010000064.1 GCA_944388765.1 uncultured Clostridia bacterium | reverse complement strand
ACAGATTTAGGAGCATATACATTTGATATAGCATATGATAATAATTTATTAGAATATGTAAGTGCAGAAGGTGGAACACCAAATGATAATGGAACAAGAGTAAGAGTAACATTTTATGATTCATCAGGAGGAACATCGCCAAGAACATATATGACTGTTACATTTAAAGCAAAAGAAGGTATAATAACATCAAATCCAACTGACTTATCGGTTACAGCAGAAGGACTTGCAAATGCAGATGCATCTCAACAATATGATGATATAGGGATACCTATAACTAAAAATATAGTTGTAGAACCTGTATATCAAGATTATAACATTGACTTAGAATATACAGGAGATGTAATCGTAAATCAAGAAAAGGAAATGACATTAAAAATAACATCACTATTAGGAAAAAATTATGAACATGCAAGAATAATAGCAGAAGCAACAACACCAAGTGGTGGACAAGTAACACTAAAAGGAACAGATGAACAACAATTAGAACATGATATTATCCAAAGTGGATGGGGAGATGCATCAGGATATAAAATAGGAGGACAAAATGTAGAAAAAGTATTATCACTTAGAGGAAACTTTACAAAAGCAGGAGCATATACAATAAAGATAATATTAATAGATAGAGATTCATCAGATGCAGAAATTGTAAGTAAAACATTTAGTATAACAGCAATAGATGAACAAACAGGAAACAATAATACAAATGAGGGAAATAACACAGAAGGAGCAATAGAAGAAAACCCAAATTTACCAATAGAAGAAGATGAAATTCAAAATGAAGAGCAAGAAAGCTTACCACAACTATTACCAAAAACAGGTAGAAACATATTCATTCCAATAATTATAGCTATAATTGCAATAGTAAGTACAATTTTAGTACTAAGAAAGAAAAATATAAAATAAATAAAATGTCTCATATAAATATCCAAAAACGATATTAATGAGACATTTTATTATAAAATTACGTTTTAAATAAATACCTAGAAAGGATAATATAAAAATGTATAAAACAAAAATAAGAAAATCAAAATATATAATAATTATTTTGATTTTAACGATATTATTTTTTATATTATTCAATATACAAAGTGAAGAAAATAAAAAACAAGAAATATTAGCTGAAAAGGTAGATTCACAGATATACGAAAATTATATAAGTAATGAATCCACAGATAAAGTAAAAACCGTGGAAAAAGAAGAAATAGAAAGCGAATTTAAGGGATATAAAGTATCCAGCAAATTATATGTCCCAAAAATAAATTTAGAAACATATGTATTAGAAGAATACAGTACAAAAGCTTTGCTTACATCAGTAACAAAATTTTATGGGTCAAATCCAAACCAAATAGGAAATTTTTGTATAGCAGGACATAATTATGGACCAGAAAATATGTTTCAAAATATAAAAAACTTAGATATAGATGATGAAATTTATTTGACTGATATTAATGGAAACAAAATGAAGTATACAATTTATGATATTTATACAGTATTACCAAATGATACAAAATGTTTATCACAGAGGACAAACGGAGAGATAGAATTAACATTAATAACATGCACTTTTGACTCAGAAAAACGAATTATTATTAAAGCAAGAGCATAATAAAAGGAGTTTATTTTAAATGAAAAAATATAACAAGATTATTATATTACTAATAATATTTTTATCAATAATTTTAATAAGCAAAAAAGCAGAAGCGGCATATATAGTAAATGGAATAGAAAATTTCCCAAATAGTTATAAACCATATCTTGAAGTACTAAAAAGTAAACATCCGGAATGGAATTTTACAGCACTATATACAGAGTTAGATTGGAATTATGTGATAGATAATGAAAATATATTTGGAAAAAATTTAGTACCAAAATCATATACAGATGAATGGAAAAATACAAAACCAGGAGAATATAACGTAGAAGTAGATTCAGGATGGGTAGATTCTTCAAGAAAATCAGTAGAGTACGCAATGGATCCACGAAATTTTTTAAATGAAGTAAGATTATTTCAATTTGAGGGGCTATCATATGTAGAAAATACAAATCAATTAAATACAATCGAAAAAATACTATATGGAACAGAATTTTATAATAATACGGTTAGTTATATAAATACACAAGGACAAACAATAACTATGAAAGAAAAATATGCTGACTTAATTTTACGAGCCGCTCAAACTTCAAAGGTAAGCTCGTATCATTTAGCATCAAGAATAAAGCAAGAAGTAGGTCCATTTTTATCACATTCTTCTATAAGTGGAAAAGTGCCAGGGTATGAAGCTTTATATAATTTCTATAACATTGGAGCAACAAGTTCATCAGAACCAATGGGTGCAATAATAAATGGACTAAAATATGCACGAGATGGAAATGGAGCAAATGATGCTACAAAAACAAAATATCAAATACCTTGGAATACAAAAGAAAGAGCAATAACAGGAGGAGGAATATTTATTGGATCTAGTTATATAAACATAGGACAAGATACAATATATTTACAAAAATTTCATGTTGTTGATAACATAGGAGGAGAATTATTTTGGCATCAATATATGACAAATGTACTAGCTCCATATAGTGAAGCAAACATAATTTACAAAGGATATATAAATAGCAATTTAATAGATACAGATATGACCTTTGTAATACCAATATATAATAACATGCCTGAACTTCCATGTAAAAGACCAAGCTTTTTAGATAGTGACTATGTTCAAGACAATACAAAAGTATATGCAGATGTAACAACCACATTAAATATACGAAGTGGACCAGCAACAACATATGAAACAATAACAACAGTAACAAATAAAGATATAATGACTAGAATAGAAAAAGGAATACAAAATGGTGAACTTTGGGATAGAGTTGTATTAGAAAATGGAATAGTAGGATATGCATTTCAAAATTATTTAAAAGAAGTACCAGAAGTTCAAATAAATAAAATTAATTTATCAATTGATAATACTACAATAAACAAGAATAAAACAGCAAAACTACAAATAGAAATACTACCACAAGAAGCAAAAGAGCAAAAAATAACATTTTCATCTAGTAATCCAAATATAATAAGTGTAGATGAAAAGGGGAATGTTTTTGCAATAACATCAGGAACAGCAACCATAACAGCAAAAGCATTAAATGATGTATCTTCATCTATCACATTAAATGTTTATTCAAAAGTAGAGGATATAAAACTAGATACTGAGAACCTAATATTGCAAGAAGGAGAAAGTTACAATTTAATTGCAATAATATACCCAGAAGATGCAAATAATAAAAAAATAAATTATAGAACAGAGAATAAAGAAATAGCAACAATAAATCAAGATGGAAAAATAACTGCAATAAAAGAAGGAACAACAAAAATAATAGTAACATCAGATGAAAATAACCAAATTGAAAAACAAATAGAAGTAAAAGTTATAAAAAAACTAACAGAAGATGAATTAAAATTTGATAAATCTTTAAAAATTGAAGGAAATATAATAAGTGGATTTAATTATAAAGACATGAGTGTAGATAATATAAAAAAATATATAACAACAAAATATGAAACACAAATAGAAAACTATAAGGGAGAAAAAATAGAGAAAAAACAATTAGCAGGAACAGGGTCAAAAATAAAAATATTAAACGAAAAACAAGAAACAATAGCTGAATATATAATAGTATTATATGGAGACGTAAATGGAGATGGAAAAATAAACAGTGTAGATTTACTAGTATTACAAAGACATATATTAGAAATAGAAAAAATAGATGACATATTTCAAAGAGCAGGAAATATAAACAAAAATGGGAAAAAGCCAACATCAGTAGATTTACTATTAATACAAAGGCACATATTAGAATTACAAATAATAAAACAAAATGCCTAAAAAGTGACTAATTATTAGAAAGGAATAGAAATGAAAAAAATAATAACATCTATTATATTATTAACTATAATAAATATTGCAAATATAAGTATTGCGATAGAGAATTTAATATTGAGTACAGAAAATGAAAATGTAAATATAAATGAAAGTTTTAAAATATATGTAAATATAGGAGAAATAAAGACTGCATCATATACATTAAATATATATTTTGATAATAGTAAAGTAGAATATTTATCAGGATCTGAAAATACTAATGTAGTAAATAATAGAATAATTAACATTTGGTATGATAAAAATGGTGGAGAAAAAACAAAAAGCAACGAACAAATTGCAGTATTTGAATTTAAAGCAAAAGAGATAGGAACAACAAGTTTGTATTTAAATGGAGAATTTTTTGATAGTAAAGGAAATAGTATAAATGTAAATAATGCATATTTAAAAATAAACATAGTAGAAGAACAAAATAATAAAAAAATAAACGAAATTGAAGGAGAAGACAATAATTCTTTATTAAAAATAATGAGATTAGATAAAGAAGGCTTAATACCCGAATTTTCACCAAATATAAAAGAGTATTATTTTATCACAGATTTAAACATTAATTCATTAGATGTAACAGCAATACCACAAGCAACAAATGCAAATATAAATATAACTGGAAACAAAAATTTAAAAAAGGGATTAAATAAAATATTAATACAAGTAACATCAAGGGATAATTCAAACAAATCGATTTATACAATAAATGTTACGAAAACAAATGATGAAAAAGCTGCAAATACTAATTTAGAAATGCTTGCAATAGAAAATGTTACATTAGAACCAATATTTGATACAAATATATTAAATTATAATGCAAGTGTATCAAATGATACAAAAAATTTAAATATATTTGCTGTACCAGAAAATATTAATGGAAAAGTAGAAATAGCAAAGAAAGATGAACTTGTAGAAGGAAATAATATTGTAATTGTAAAAGTAACAGCTCCCAATGGATATTCTTATAAAAATTATATAATAAATGTTTATAAGAGAAGTACAGAAGAAGATAAAAAATTAGAAGAAGAAAAGAAAGAAAATACAGAGAAGTTAAATACTATATTAAGTGAGCAAGGAACAGAACTAGAAAAGAGTTATAAAAAAGAAGAAAATACAGAAGAAAAAAATAATATGAAAGTTATTTACATTATTACAGCTCTAATACTTATTATAAGTATTGAAATATTTGTAATAAAAATGATAAAAAATAAAAAGAACAATAAGAATAATAAGAATTAAAAAGCATTAAACAAGGCGTTTTATAAAAGGTAACGTAACTAGACAGGTTTGGAAAAACTATAATACAAAAAATATAATTACATTTATTAGATATCTTATATGTTTAGATTGAAGAAGGTACCACTATTAATAATTTATATAGAAAACATATTAGATTTAAACAAGCTATTTTGTTTGTCATTACCCTAAATTTACCATAAAATAAAAAGAAAAAATACAAACTGTTGATATATAAGTAATTCAACAATTTGTTTGGTGCACCAGGAGGGATTCGAACCCCCGACCTTCCGGTTCGTAGCCGAACACTCTATCCAACTAAGCTACTGGT
>CALXKA010000063.1 GCA_944388765.1 uncultured Clostridia bacterium | reverse complement strand
GTGCTCCCTCAAGGATTCGAACCTTGGACCCACCGGTTATGAGCCGGTTGCTCTGACCAACTGAGCTAAGGGAGCAACTATGTGCTTTTATTAGAGCACATATAGAAGTATAAACTATTTTATAATAAATGTCAATACTTTTTCAAAATTTTTTTCATATATAAATCCTCTAAAATATCTTCATAACAATTAACTAATCTTGCTCCTTGTTTTATCAAATAATTTGTACCAACTGAATTCACAGAATTTATATTTCCGAGGTATAACAAAAACTTCTCTTCCTTGTTCTAATGCAAAATCAACTATAAGTAACTCTCTACTTTTTTTCTTAGCTTCTACAACTACTACTCCATCGCTTAATCCACTTATTATTCGATTTCTTGCAAAAAAATTGTACTTATTAGGCTTCATTTCTAATAAACATTCAGAAATAATTGTCCCTCCAACACTTAAAATTTTCTTTTCTAAGTCTTTATTTTCTTTTAGATAACTACTATCTAATATGCAGTTAGTTACTACTATTGGATTACTATATGTGGATAAGTTATCCACATGTTGATTATTTTTCTCTTTTTTTGCACATATACTCCCCACAAGTGAATATCTATTCACACCTCTTTCTAAATCACTAACAATATTTATACCATTTTTAGATAAATTATATCCAAAATATTTAGCTGCTGCTTTTCCATATTCACTTGCATTTCTGCATCCAATAATAGCAACTGATCTTCTATTCAAATTTTCTTTATTTCCTTTTATAAAAAGACTTATTGGAAAATCATATATATTTTTTAGTAACTGTGGATAATCTTTATCATATATTGAAACAATATCTACATTTTCCTTTTTCATTATTTTTATATAAGCTTCAATTTTTTCTTCTTTTTTAGAGTCTTGTATTTTTTTTATAATATTATCTCCAAGATATTCTATTTGTTTTAATTTATTGGCATAGAAAATATTTTTTGGATTTTTATATATTTCTAATAATCTTTTCTTTATTCTTATATTTAAATTTGGTATCAATGAAAACCAAATCCAATATCTTTTCTCTTCTATATTTTTCACATCAAATCCCTCCTTAAAATAACAAAAAAGAGCATTTTTTCAAATGCCCCTATATGTATAAACTAATCTTTTAAAGTTTGGAAATCTGGTTATTTTGCTCTTTTGCCGCTTTTATAACATTATTCATAAGCATTGCTATTGTCATAGGTCCCACCCCTCCTGGGACTGGTGTTATATAGCTTGCTATTGGTTCAATATTTTCAAAATCTACATCTCCAACTAATTTTCCTTCTTCATTTCTATTTATCCCTACATCTATTATTACTACACCTTTTTTTACCATATCTTTTGTAACAAATTTAGCTTTCCCAATTGCTGCAATTAATACATCTGCTCTTTTAGTATATTCTTCTATATTTTTAGTTTTTGAATGACATACAGTAACAGTTGCATTTTTAGCTAAACAACATTGTATTAAAGGTTTTCCAACAATATTACTTCTACCTAAGATTACTACATTTTTACCTGTTAAGTCAATATTATACTCATCAAACATCTTCATAACACCATAAGGTGTACATGAAATAAACGTGTCTTCTCCAATGCATAATTTTCCTACACTAGATGGTGTAAATCCATCTACATCTTTTCTATATGTAATTGTTTTAAATGCTTCATTGATATTTAAATGATCTGGTATAGGACTTTGTAGTAAAATTCCATTTATATTTTCATCTTTATTTAATTTTTTTATTAGTTCTATTAAGTCTTCTTGTTTTATATCATCTTTTAATAAATATTCTTCATATTCAATACCAATTTCTTCACAAGCTCTACTTTTATTTCTAACATATACTTTTGAAGCAGGATTATCACCTACCATTATTACTGCAAGTTTTGACTTTATTCCTTCTTTTATTAATTCTTCACATTCTACTTTTAATTCTTGTCTTATTTTTTTAGCTAACATTTTCCCATCAATAATTACTGCCATTTTTATATCAAACCTTTCTACTTTTATTTTATATTTATCCTCTAAATCTTTTAATCATTTGTTGTCATTTTATATTCTATATCTTCCATGTATGGAAATATCTCTTTTACTCTTTTTAATGTCAGCATTAGCATCTTTGGTTGTGGATTTTTCTTATGGTCTGACAACAACTTTTGAGTATAACAATTTTCTGCTGTTTTAAATAAAAGATATCTATTTCCTACATAAGTATAATATATCTGGTATCCATTTTTCAAATCAAACCACATTCTTTCAAATGTATAATCTTCCATTATCTTATTCCTTTCTATATTCCTTAATTTATTTAATTAATCATTTGTTTAAATTGTTCTTCTGTTATTATATCAATTCCTAATTCTTGTGCTTTACTCAATTTACTTCCAGCAGCTTCACCAGCTAGTACATAATCTGTTTTTTTAGATACTGTACTAGATGTTTTTCCTCCATATTTTTCTATAATATCACTTGCTTCTCCTCTTGTAAATTGTTCTAAACTTCCTGTTAATACAAAAGTTTTTCCTTCAAATCTATTATCTGATTCTTCTTCTTCAAATGCTAATGTATTTACTCCTGCTTCTTTTAATCTCTTTATCAAATCTTTTGTTTGACTTTGATTAAAAAATTCTACAATACTATTTGCCATTACTGGTCCAATATCATTTATATTACTTAAATCTTCTAACTTTGCTTCTGATAAGTTATCAATATTTTTGTATTTCTTTGCAAGAATCTTTGAAGCTTTTGTTCCTACATGTCTAATACCTAATGCTGTTATTAATCTATATAAATCATTTTGTTTACTTTCCTCAATACTATCTACTAAATTTTGTGCAAATTTTTTACCATTTTTCTTTAAAGATGCAATATCATCAAATTTTAATATATATATGTCTGCTATATTCTGTATTAACTTTTTGTCTAATAATTGTCCTATGATATTTTCTCCAAGTCCATCTATATTCATAGCTTCTCTTGAAACAAAATGTACTAAATTTCTAAATAATTTAGCCGGACATTCTATACCTGTACACCTAATTGCTGCTTCTCCTTCTTCTCTAATGGCAGGTGCTCCACATACAGGGCATATCCTTGGCATTTCAAAGTTCTTTTCTTTTCCTGTTCTTTTATCTTTTTTTACTTCTACAATTTCCGGTATTACATCTCCTGCTTTTTGAATTACAACTGTATCTCCTATCTTTAATTCTTTTTCTTTTATGAAATCTTCGTTATGAAGAGTTGTCTTTGATATTGTAGATCCTGCTACTTTTACAGGTTCTAATATTGCCATTGGCGTAATTACTCCTGTTCTTCCAACTTGACAAATAATATCTTTTAAGACTGTTTCTTTACTTTCAGGTGGATATTTATATGCAACTGCCCATCTTGGAGTTTTAGCTGTTGTTCCTAAAATTTCTCTAAATCTCAAATCATCAACTTTAACAACTGCTCCGTCGATTCCAAAAGTTAAGCTTTCTCTATCATCTCCTATTTTCTTTATAGCTTCTTTTACCTCATCAATAGTTTTACAATATATACGAACAGGATTCACATTAAAGCCTACTTTATTTAAATACTCTAATTCTTCAAAATGTGAATTAAATTCTTTTCCATCAATCTTTTGTACATTAAAAATGTATATATCTAATGGTCTTTTTGCAGTTATCTTACTGTCTAATTGTCTAAGTGATCCTGCTGCTGCATTTCTTGCATTTGCAAATAATTCTTCTTCATTTTCTTCTCTTTCTTGATTCATTTGTTCAAAATCTTTTTTACTTATAAATACTTCTCCACGAACCGTTATATTTATTTTGTCCTCTATTTCTCTTGGAATAGTTTTCAAGGTCTTTAAATTTTCTGTAACATCTTCTCCAACAAGTCCATTTCCTCTTGTTGCTCCTCTTATAAACTTTCCATCCTTATATTCTAATGCAGCTGATAATCCATCTATTTTTGTTTCTACTACATATTTTACATTTTCTATTTCTTCTTCTTTTGCTCTTTGTTCAATCTTATTAACCCATTCTTCTACTTCTTCTAGACTAAAAACATCCTGCAAACTTTGTAAGGGAACCTCATGTGTCACCTTTTTAAATCCTTCTTTTACATGTCCACCTACTTTTTGAGTTAATGATTCTTCTGATTGAAACTCTGGATATTCTTTTTCTAAATTACGTAATTCTACCATCAACATATCATACTCAAAATCTGATATTTCTGGTTTATCATCATCATAATATTTTTTTGCATGATATTCAACTTGTTTTCTTAATTCCTCAATTCTTTCTTTTGCTTGCTTTTTATTCATTTTGTTATCATTCCTTTTTTTATTTTTATGATTCAACATTTTTTCTATTATATACAATTTATAAAAAAAAATAAAGGAAATTTTTAAAATCCTTTATTTTTTTATATATTTATTTAATAATCTATCTTTTATTGGTCAGCTTTTGCTAAGATAATTAACCTTGCACTACTATCATCTGTACAAGTTGACAATGTAACTTCTGGAGTATCTCCTGTATCTCTTTGATAAAAAGATGTATCTTCTGGTGTAGTTTCAAATTTATTATATATTGTATATGTTACTCTATTTCCATCATTATCTGTTATATAGATTTTATCTCCTATACTTAATCTTTTGTTATTAGAGAAGAATAATCCATTTCTATAATTATGCCCTATAATTACACTATTACCTGGTTCATTTAATCCAACTCCATATAAAAATGCAACTGATGTTTCTATTGATTTTTTAGTAACTTTATCTAAAACTGGATAACTAAAATTAGTTGCTGGGATTTCCATTGTTCCTAATACTCCAAATCCTTTATATGTTTTTTTTGTTGATCCTGTTGTTTCAGAATCTTGTAGTTGATTAAATGGATTTTCAGTTGTTGTAGTATTTCCAGTATCATTTGCTTCTCCATCTTGAACTTCTCCTTGGAAATCATCAACAAATGCAGCTGTATCTTTTGATATTATATAATTCTGGTAATAATTATATGCTAAAAAACCTAATAATCCTAATACTGCAATTATTACTATAATTAATATTATTGTTAATACTTTACTATATTTACTCTCAAACATACTTTTTACCTCCGTATTCGCACTTTTTTACTCTACTATAATTATACCACATTTATTACAAAAAGTGTATACTTTTGATAAAATTAGTTAAATAAGAAATAAACCCTATTAATTATAGGATTCACTTCTCTTATATCTTTATTTATTAATACATTCCATCCATTCCAGCTGGCATACCTTCTCCATGGTTTCCACAGTTACATTTTTGTTCTGGTGCATCTGTTACTAAACTTTCTGTTGTAAGTACCATTGATGCTATTGATGCTGCATTTTGAAGAGCACTTCTTGTAACTTTTGTTGGATCTACAATTCCTGCTTTTTTCATATCTACATATTCTTCTTTACCAGCATCAAATCCAACACCTACATCTGAACTTTTAACCTTTTGAACAATTACTGCTGGTTCTAATCCTGCATTTATAGCAATTTGTCTTGCTGGTTCTTCTAGTGCTTTTAATACTATTTCAGCACCTAATTTTTCTCCATCTTTTAGGCTAGAAACTAATTTTTCTACTTTTGGAATAACGTTTATTAATGCTGTTCCTCCACCTGCAACAATTCCTTCTTCAACTGCTGCTTTTGTTGCAGATAATGCATCTTCTATTCTTAATTTTTTATCTTTCATTTCAACTTCTGT
>CALXKA010000062.1 GCA_944388765.1 uncultured Clostridia bacterium | reverse complement strand
GGTGGGACTCGAACCCACATGGTTTCCCGCATGATTTTGAGTCATGTGCGTCTACCAATTCCGCCACATCGGCATATAAAAAATATGTACTTTAATATATTAGCACATATTTTTTTAATTGTCTAGTTATTTATTACTATTTTTCTCATAAATAACATAATCATAATCCAAATTATTTTTTTCATCTTTTGGTCCTTTTTCTCTGCTAACTTCTTTCCATACTTCTGTATTTATCTTTGGGAAAAATGTATCTCCATCAAAATCCTTGTTTATTTCAGTTATATACATTTTTGTTACATATGGCATTAATAAATTATATATCATTGCTCCACCTATAACAAAGTTTTCTTCCTTACTTTCAATATATTCTTGTATTTCAAACATTGAGTGTACTATTTGTACATTTGGGTTATCTATCTTAAAATCTGGATTTTGAGTAAAAACTATATGTTTTCTATTTGGTAACACTTTTCCTAATGATTCAAATGTTTTTCTTCCCATTATTATATTATGACCTGTTGTTAATTCTTTAAATCTTCTTAAATCATCTGGTAGGTGCCATATTAGTTTATTTTCTTTTCCTATTATATTATTTTTTGCTTTTGCTACTATTATACTTAACATTTTTTACTCCTTACTCTGCTACTGGTATTTTTCCTAATTTCATTTCTTTATTATAATCATATCCTTGAATTTCAAAATCTTCAACTTTAAAATCATAAAAATTTTTTGTTGTATTATGTATTACTAATTTTGGATGTACATCCATTGTTTCTCCATTTATTAATTTCTCTACTAATGGTATATGTCTGTCATAAATATGACAATCTCCTATATTATGTGTTAATGTTCCAACTTCTAATCCTGAAATTTGTGCAAACATACATAATAGAGCTGCATATTGCATTGTATTCCATCCGTTCGCTGCTAACATATCTTGTGAACGTTGATTTAATATTAAATGCAATTTTCCATTCTTAACTAACCATTGCGTTGAATATGCACAAGGTTCTAAATTCATGTCTTTCAAATCTTCATGTACAAATATGTTTGTTAATATTCTTCTACTTGCTGGATCATTTTTTAATAAATATATAACGAAATCTACTTGATCCATTTCTTTTATTCCTTCTTTTGTTTTAAATTTATATTTTTTAGCCATTTGATATCCATAAGCTTTTCCTATTGTTCCATCTTCTCCTGCCCATTGATCCCATATATGTGAATTTAAATCACTTATCTTATTTGATTTTTTTTGCCATATCCACAATATTTCATCAATCGCTCTTTTTACTGTATTTGTATTATTTCTTAAAGTTATCATTGGAAATTCTTTTCCTACGTCATATTTATTTGTAACTCCAACTATTGAAATATAGTTTGCTTCTGTTCCATCTTCCCATTTAGTCCTAACTCCTGTCCCTTCTGATGAATAACCGTTTTTTATTATTTCTTTACATGTTTCAATAAAATTTTTATCTGCTTCTGTCATAACAATACCTCCATATTATTTTTTACAATATATAATATTTTTATATAAAATACAAGTAAATGAAACATTTTTTACGAATCTATTTTTATATTTTATAATTTATTAATATTCCCATTTTGGCACATATTCTTCTTCATGGTCTCCAAGTTCTTGAATGTATCCATTTTTTATTTCTAATTTTTCTATATATTTTTCAATTTCTTCCCATTCTGTTTTGGTTAGTTTTCTATTTAGCTCATTATTTCCTTTTGCTTTATATGTAGGAAAGTATTGAGCCATAATACTTACATATGTATCATCTCCTATATTTCCTTTAATCCATTTTAATACTTTTTTACTGTTTTCGATATTGTTTGGTAATACTAAATGTCTTATTAGTATACCTTTTTTCATTATTCCATTCTCATCAAATATTGAACTTCCAACTTGTCTTTGCATTTCTTTTAATGCCTTTGTTGCTATTTCAAAATAGTTATCTATTTTTGAATACTTCTTTGCTAACTCATTATAATAGTATTTAAGATCTGGTAGGTATATATCAATATATCCTTCTAACATTCTTAAAGTTTCTACTTTTTCATATCCATTTGTATTATATACAATTGGAATATTTAGTCCCTTATTTTTTGCAATTTTTATCGCTTCTATAATTTGTGGCACATAACTGGTTGGTGTTACTAAATTAATATTTTCTACTTTTCTTTTTTGTTGTTTTAAAAATATCTCTGCTAATTCTTCTATTTCTATTTCTTTTCCTTTTCCTTCTTGACTTATCTCATAGTTTTGGCAAAAGATACAATTTAGATTACAATTAGAAAAAAAGACTGTTCCTGAGCCTTTTTTACCACTTATACATGGTTCTTCAAAATCATGTGTTGAATATAAAGCTATTTTTACTTTATCTTTTGATTTGCATCTACCTATTTTTCCTTCATTTCTATTTATATTACATTCATGTGGACATATTTTACATTTTGTTAGATACTTTTTGTACATATAAATTGTCTCCTTCTTGTTTTAGTATAACTAGTTTTTTTGTAAATTTATCTATGTTTGCTTTTACAATATCTTTACTACTACTTTCTTGTTCTTCTTGTACTTTTGCTATTTCTTCATCATTTAGATTCTTTATAGCTATTGAAACACTTTCATCTGTTTCTACTGTTTCTTGTGAATAGTCTTCTAAATATTCTACAATCTCTACTTCATATCCATTTTCTGTTTTTTTAATTTCATTTAATAAAAAACTATCTTCTTCTTGATCCAGTCCCATTCCTGTTGCGTAATATTTATTTGTTTCTTTTTCATATGTAAAATTTTCTGTTCCTTCTTTTGGAAATTCTTTTGTAAAGTCTTGTCCAAATAATTCTCTTGCTTTATCTTGTATTTCATCATATGTTAATTCATAGTTTTCTAAATTTTTCTTAACAGCTTCCCATATCCACATATCACTTGCATCATTTATATTTTCAAATGTTGGTAGAGCTTCGCCTGTTACTTCCTTCCACATATATATTTTTGTAATATATGTTTCTATTTTTTCTACATCTTCTACACTTACCTGGTTATTAGCTTTTATTACTGTGTTTTTATATATTATCATTCCTATTAAAATTAGTAATAAAATAATTATAACTATAACCAGTTTTTTCATTTTTTACCTCCATATTTTAGGTGTTTTTTTCTAGTTTTTATTTTATCACACAGTTTTTTTCATTTCAATATTTTAATTTGTAAAAAAATTTAATATGGCAAAGCTACTAGAAAAATATAAAGGATATAAATTATGGAAGAACAAAATAGAAAATATGTTGCATTAATTTTATAATATTCAGTTATAGGAGTTATATCAGATTTTGTTATTTAATATTAAAATTTACAAATTCTAAAAATGCAAAATTCATTTATAAATCTAGTTTTCCTTTATTAATATTATTGATATTGCTGTACTAATTTTTAAAGAAAATATTGTTAACTATATATTTTTATTTAAGATTTTGGAAAGATTATCAACTGTTGCTTGCTTATTCAATGCCATTTGAATTAGTTGTTATAAGTTTAAATACTAGTAAAACTATAAATAATTATATGAGAAATATAAGTATTTTTACAAGTATATCTGTTATTTACTTAAATAAAACTATAAGCTGTTCTAATCTTGAAAAAGAAGCTAAATAAAAGGATAGAAAATTTCCATCCTTTTATTTTATATCATCCCATTCCATTACTACTTTAAATAAATCTCCATCTATAATAATGTCAAATGTTCCTTTTTGAAGTTCTGTTAAACTTTTTGCGATTGAAAGTCCTAATCCGCTTCCTTCTGTATATCTAGATTTATCTCCTCTAACAAATCTTTGCATTAATTCATCACTACTAATATTTAATTTATCTTTTGATATATTTTTTATGCTAATATTAATTTTTTTATTTACCTTTTTAATATCTACATATACTCTTGAATTTTCTTGTGCATATTTACTTATATTTCCAAATAAATTTTCCATTATTCTATACATATATCTATTATCTGCATCAATTTTTACATCTTCAATTGGCATATCGACTTCTATTTGCAATTTTCTTTTTTCTAATCTATCTTTAAATTCTCCAATTGTTTGGTTTATAAGTTCTTTTATGTTTATACTTTCTATATTTAGCTTTACATTTCCAGAAGATGCTTTTGATGCTTCAACTAAATCCTCTGTCAATTTTTTTAGCCTTTGTGATTTATTATCTAATATTTCTATATATTCTTTAATTTTTTCATCTTCTATGTCTTCTTTTTTTAATAAATCAACATAATTGATTATAGATGTTAATGGTGTTTTTATATCATGTGATACATTTGTAATTAACTCTGTTTTTAATCTTTCTGCTTTTAAATTTTCTTCTATTGCATTTTTAAATCCACCTGCTATATCATTTATATATATAGCCATTTGTCTTAAAACTCCTTCTAATTCTTCTTCATTTATGTGAATATTTGTATCTCCTTGGTAGATTTTTTTTAAAGTTTCTTTTATGATTTCTTCTTGCCTTACATATTTTCTTAGTTTATAAAAGACAAATACCCAAAATGCTATTAATATAAGTACTGATATTCCTGTAACGAACATACTCAAAAGAATTGAGCTAATTAATACAAATCCCCAATAATACCAAAATACTTTTTTAGTGTTATCTGTTTTATTCTTTATTTCGTCTGTATATTTTTTAATTTTATTTATAATCCATTTTATAACTTTATATGTAAAAAAGCTTTTCCAAAATTGTTTTGCTTTAATTCTTTTAATAGTTGTTATTGTAAGTGCTGCTGTCATTACATAACATATTATATATGATATTATTGTGATTGTTATAAATATATAATTAAAAGTTTCTGTTACACTATTTGCAACTATCGCTATAAACATTGGTATAATACAGCAGAACATTAAAACTACTATCTCATATGGTATTTTATCTATTACATCTAGTGTTATTCCCTCTTTGCCTTTTTTATGTCCAATAGACCAAAATAGATATATTGCAATTATTGTTAATAATATTAAACTAATTGAAAGTGCATATGCAGGTAATTTTTGGTGTGATGTCATAAATTGATACATTTCTTGTGTTGTTAGAAAATCAAATGATTGTTCTGTTTTTTCTTGATTATATGATGTGTATATATCATATTCTTTTAGGTTTTTTCCTGTATTATTTTTTTCTATATATTCCTGGTTTGTTTCATAATAAAATGTATAATTATATTTTATATTATCTTTATTTAAATAGTTTATATCTGTTGTAATTTCTCCATTTACCATATTCCAATAATATGGATTTGTTTCATTTTCGTTGATTGTTTGTTCATAATCATTACTTTTTATATTTGTATATATATTACCAGTTTCTTTATCTATAATTATATAATTTATACATATTTCATAGTCAGAATAATAGTCATCTGAGTAATA
Organism: uncultured Clostridia bacterium; assembly: GCA_944388765.1. Classification (GTDB taxonomy): domain Bacteria; phylum Bacillota; class Clostridia; order TANB77; family CAG-508; genus CAG-269. The sequence continues at coordinate 753 of CALXKA010000062.1, read as the reverse complement.
GTAGTCTAGTCCTTTTGAATCTTCTAATTCGATATATTGATTTGAGCTATAATTTCTTTGTGCATTTTGTACTTTATCTAATACTGAATAAAAATATCTATCAGCGAACCATTCACTTTGTTTATATTCTTGTTCGACATTTCCACTTGTTTGATATTCATTCAAATATGATATATGTATAATACTAAGAAATGCTATTGCAGCTAATACTGGAATTAATATATAACATACGACTTTTAAGATAGATGACTGTCTTATTTTTTCCATCATTTCCTCCTTTTTAGGTTATTAATCTAGTTTTTCAATTTTATAACCTATTCCCCATATTACTTTTAAATATCTTGGCTCTTTTGGATTTATCTCAATCTTTTCTCTTATGTGCCTTATATGTACAGCTATAATATTTTCTGCTCCATAGCTTTCTTCATTCCATACATTTTCATAAATTTGCGTTATTGAATATACTTTTCCTTTGTTTTTCAATAAAAATTTTAATATATTAAATTCTGTTGCTGTTAATTTTACTTCTTTTCCATCAACTGTTACCTTTTTTGTTTCGTCATCAAGTACTAATCCTCCTGTTTTATATATTTGCTTATTATCTTCTTTTTTGTCCATTGATCCAAATGATACATATCTTCTTATTTGCGAATTTACTCTTGCTATTAATTCTAATGGATTAAATGGTTTTGTTATATAATCATCTGCTCCTTGATTTAATCCTCCAATTTTATCATAATCTTCTGATTTTGC
>CALXKA010000061.1 GCA_944388765.1 uncultured Clostridia bacterium | reverse complement strand
AAATTTTCTGCTTCTATTTTAGCTAAATCAATTAATCTTTTTGCTTCGTTTTCTGCTCCTTGAATTTTAGATTCTGCAACTTTTTTTCTATATGCCATTCCTACTGGCACTCCAATTGCAAACGAGATTAAGACAGAGACAATAATAATTACGATTGTCATAATTATACACCTCTTTCTTATTTAATTTTCAATGTTCGAATAAATATATATTAATTATTATTCATATATTTTTCCTACCTATTATATTTTATCTTTATTATTGTAAACTGTCAAGGTTTTTTTAATAAAAAGACAAATATGTCGCATTAGGAATTCCTATTACGACATATCTTTTGGCTATATAGAAATATATTCTACTTCATTACCACAATACTTTAAAAATTTCTTTAAACTATCAAATGATATTAGTATACTTGCCTCATTTGTATTTGGATGAAATGAAATATTTTCTTTATTTCTTAAATCCTTATCGATTAATACTTCTACATTTTTTTCTTTATCATTTATTAATCCCATTGGACTCACACAGCCTGGCTTCAAGCCTAAATATTTCTCTAATCGCTCGTTTGATGCAAAACTAAGCCTCGTACTATATGCTTGTTCTTGTACTTTTTGAAGATTTGCTTTCTTATCTCCGCACAATAGAACAAGAAAATGTCTTTTACCTTTTTGATCTCTTAAAAATAAATTTTTACAGATTTCTGCTCCTTTAAATATTGATACATCCAAATTTTCCATATCTTCAATAGTATAAACTGGTGAATGTTTTATTAATTCATAATTTATTTCTAATTCATCTAATTTTTTCAATACTTCTTCCATTATTTTCTCCTTAAATTTTTACTCTGATATTTATATTTTTACCTTTCTATTTCCTCTTCTTCTTTCCTAACTATTTTATTATATATATTTTCAATATACTCACCATTTCCAGAATTCTCAGAGATTTTTTCTAATAAAATTTCAAGTTTGTCCCATCTTTTAATTTCCGCTGATTGAACCACAGCATTTTTAGATTGCATATTGACATATGTGCTTTTCCTTGCATCATCTATAAATTGAGTTATATAACTTAACATTTTATTTGTTTTACTTTTTGGTTTTGAATTAATAGTCGTTTTAGCACTTTGTATTGATTCTTCTATTTTTACCCCTTGTTTTTCGTGCCTTACATCACTAGATATAAATATTGGTAATCTCTTCTTTCTTTCATTAGGCGTTGCTTTTACTACTTCTGGTTTTACTTCTTTTGATTTATCTCTTATTTTTTTCATTTGCTCTTCTTTACTTTTCTTTTTAGTTATCTTTTCTTTCTCATTTTCATCATTATATTGTTTTACTAGTTGTTCATCAAACTCCCACCCTAATATTCTATCATATATTCCTATATCAAATATTTTTATCTTTTTTGTTTCAATTCTAGCTAGAAGTTTATTAATTGTACTTGTTTCATCTTTATTTAAAGTAGTATATGACTGTGCGATTTGCTTTGCTCTTTTTGCCATCTTTTTCTTTTCACATATAGAAAGTAATATTATTGTTTTTTGATACTCTGTTAAATCTGTACTACTATTTATATCTTCTATTAATTTTTCATCAATTTTACCATAATATATCTTTGTTTTTAATTTGCCTAATTCTTCTTTACTTTCTACTGTAATATCTTCGTCGGAACTTGTTTTATTAACAATTCTAGATTTTTTCTTATTATAACTATAAAATTTTTTCACTTTATTTTGTATTATTTTATTATCTTTAAATTTATTTTTTATTCCTTCTATTACTTGGAAATCTTCTTCTATTATTGCTATTGTTAACATCTGTGATTGAATTGGTGCAGACTCTTCAAATCTAGCTCCTATTTCTTTTGCTTTTTTATAATCTCCTTCTTTTATTAATATTGTTACCATTTGTGACTGAATTGGTGTATAATCTTCAAATCTAGCTCCTATTTCTTTTGCTTTTTTATAATCTCCTTCTTTTATTAATATTGTTACCATTTGTGATTGGATTATAATATTATTAGGATATTGCGCTGCAATTTTAGTTGCTTTATCGTATTTTTCCATTTCTATTAATTCTTTAATTTTTTTACTTGCTTCTTTTTCTTCTTGTACAGATTCTTTCTTTTTATCTTCTTCATTGTTTATTTGTTTTTTCCAATTATATAAAGTTTGTATACTAATTCCTGTTTCTTCTGAAATATCTTTTATTTTTTCTCTTTTCGCTATCCTTTTTAAAATTTGACTTTTAACTTCACTTGAATATGCCATAAAAAACCTCTCCTTCTAACTTATGTTAATATATTATCAGGTTTTTATTTAAATTTCAATAGTAAATTAAAAATTAAAGACACTAATAACTAGTGCCTTTATAGATTTATTTTACAACTTCCACATCAATATTTAATTTTTCTCCATTGATATTCGTTTCTGTATAATCTTTTCTTTTAGTATTATAAATTATTTCTAATGCTAATGTATCATTTTTAATTAAGTCTTCATTTTGTTTTATTACTCCTTCTAAAATATCATTTCCAGAAATATATAAGTTTATTCTATCTAATACTTCAAACCCTTTATCTTTTCTCATATTTTGAACTTTTGATAGAACTTCTCTTACATATCCTTCTTCTTTTAGTTCCTTAGTTATTTGAGTATCTAAAACAACTCCTATTTCTCCTTCTCCGCTAAATGCAAAACCATCTTTTCCTTGCATTGTTACAAGTAAATTGTCAGAATTTAATGCTATTTGAGTATCATCTATTTCAATATATTCTACTCCACCATTTTTTACTGTATTTGCTAAATCCATTTGGTTTTTCTTAGATATTTCTTCTTTTATTCTAGGAATTAATTTTCCATATTCTTTTCCTAAAACTGGTAAGTTTGGTTTGATTTCAAAATCAACATATTTACTCATTTCAGCACCAAGTACTACTTCTTTTACATTTAATTCTTCTTTTACTATATCCTCATAATATTTAGGCAATGTATCAATTGATATTAGCATCTTTGAAAGCGGTTGTCTATTTTTAATATTAGCTACATTTCTACTACTACGACCTAATTTTACAATCTTATATGCTAAATCCATTTCTTTTTCAAGATTTTTATTTATTGCATTTTCATCTACTTCTGGCCATAGACATAAATGGACACTTTCAGGAGCATTTTCATCTAAATTAATAACAAGATTTTGATATATTTCATCTGTTATAAAAGGAACAAATGGTGCTGCTACTTTTATTAATGTTGTTAAAACTTTATATAATGTAACATATGCTCCAATTTTTTCATCGTTTAACTCTTGACTCCAAAATCTTTCTCTGTTTCTACGTACATACCAATTTGAAAGTTCATCTGTGAAATCTTCAATCAATAGTGCTGCATTTGTTATATCATAACTTGCAAGTTTTTCATCAACTTCTTTAACTAATGTATTTAATTTAGAAATAATCCATTTATCCATAACATTTGTCAATTTAAAATCACTATATTTTAGTGGATTAAATTGATCTATTTCTGCATATAAAACATAGAAAGAATATACATTCCATAGTGTACTTATAAATCCTCTTTGAGTTTCTTGAACATTTTTTAATCCAAGTCTTGTTGGAAGCCATGGACTACTACATGTATAAAAATGCCATCTTGTTGCATCTGCACCTACTGTATCTAGCAATACCATTGGATCTACACCATTTCCTTTTGATTTTGACATTTTTTGTCCATGTTCATCTAATACATGACCAAGTACTATACAATTTTCAAATGGTGTTCTATTAAATAATGCTGTTCCAATAGCAGTTAAGGTATAGAACCATCCTCTTGTTTGATCAACAGCTTCTGAAATAAACCCAGCTGGAAAATTATTATTAAACATTTCTTTGTTTTCAAATGGATAATGCCATTGGGCAAAAGGCATTGATCCAGAATCAAACCAACAATCTATAACTTCTTTTGCTCTTACCATTTTCTTTCCACATTTTGGGCATTTCAAATACACATTATCAATATATGGTTTATGAAGTTCTATATCATCTGGGCATTCAATTGCTTTTTCTTTTAATTCAGATATTGAACCAATACATTCTCTATGTCCACAATTTTCATCTTCGCAAGTCCAAATAGGAAGTGGAGTTCCCCAATACCTATCTCTTGAAATTCCCCAATCAATTACATTTTCTAGAAATTTACCAAATCTTCCGGTTCTAATTGTATCTGGATACCAATTTACTTTGTTGTTGTTTGCAACTAACTCATCTCTTAATTTGCTCATTGCAACAAACCAACTTTCTTTTGGATAATATAGAAGCGGAGTATCACATCTCCAACAATGTGGATATGAGTGCATATGTTTTTCTTTGCTAAATAATTTATTTTGTTCCTTTAACCATTTACAAATATCTTCATTACAATCTCTAACAAATCTTCCTGCCCATGGTTCTACTTCTTCTACAAATTTTCCTTCTTTATCTACTAAATTTATAAATGTAATACCATTTTGTTTCGCAACTAAACTATCATCTTCACCATATGCAGGTGCTATATGAACAATACCTGTACCATCTGTTAATGTTACATAATCTCCATGTATAACTTCAAATGCTTTTCCTTCAATCTCTCCAAATGGCATTAGTCTTTCATATTTTATTCCTAACAACTCTTCACCTTTAAATGTTCTTATAACATCATATGGCGTTTCTTTTAATACTGTTTCAATTAGATCTTTTGCTAATATATAATTTTCATATACTGGTTCATCATCTGTTCCAATATTTGCTTTCACTTCTGCATATTCATATGATTTATTAACACAAAGAGCTAAATTTGAAGGTAATGTCCATGGTGTTGTTGTCCAAGCTAAAAAGTATGTATCATCTTTTCCAATAACTTTAAATTTAGCGATACATGTTAAATCTTTTACATCTTTATATCCTTGTGCAACTTCATGTGAAGATAAAGCTGTTCCACATCTTGGGCAATATGGCATAACTTTATGACCTTCATATAATAGTTCTTTTTCCCACATTTGTTTTAAAGCCCACCATACAGACTCAATATATTCATTGTGATAAGTTACATATGGATTATCCATATCAACCCAAAATCCAACTTTATTTGTCATTTCTTCCCACATATGAACATATGTAAAAACACTTTCTTTACATTCTTTAACAAATTTTTCTACTCCATATTCTTCTATCTGTTGCTTACCAGAAATTCCTAATTTTTTCTCAATTTCAAGTTCAACAGGTAAACCATGTGTATCCCATCCAGCTTTACGAATAACTTTATATCCTTTCATAACTTTGTATCTTGGAATAATATCTTTGATTACTCTTGTTTCAATATGTCCAACATGAGGTTTTCCATTTGCTGTTGGAGGTCCATCATAAAACGTAAAATACCTTTTTCCTTTATTCATTGCAAAATTTTTCTTAATAATATTATTTTTCTTCCAACCTTCTGCAACTTTTCTTTCAATTCCAACAAAACCTTCTTTTGGCAATTCTACTTTCTTGTACATAAAACTCCTCCTTATTTACTAAAATCAAAAAGCTATTTCAATCCTATTATATTAGGACGAAATAGCTTTAATTCCGCGGTACCACCTATTTTAACAAACTAATTTTGTTCTCTCATTATTCTTTTAACGCAAGATTACGGCTAAACTTACTTATTTTCAGTTTAACAACAACATAGGTGATAATAAATAATTTTTACTTACCAAATTCACAGCAATCTTTGGCTCTCTTTAAGTTATTATATTATTTACCGTGTCCTTGTTTTCGTTTTTTATATTACATTGCTAAACATTATATCATGTTTTTTGGATTTTGCAAGAGATTTTTTAAAATTTCTATTACATAAGAAAGAACTCTATGTTAATTTTTTAGATTTCTTTTATACTAGTTTAATTTGTTACTTTTTTTCTTGTTGTTCATAAAAAACTCTTTTTATTTCTTGTGCATTTTTTACTTGTGGAAAAGTCCATCCATCTCCATAAGAACTTATAGTAACTGTTTCATATTTCATAATGCTTCCCAAAAAACCTTTTGATGTTGAAATTGTATTAACCTTGTCTATTGGCATATCTAATTCTTGTTTTTTGATTAATCCAGTAGAACCATATATACGTTTATTGGTTATGTATAATTTATTTGTAAAATAACTAACTATCCATACCCTATAAATAAAAATTACCCATAATAATGCCAATGGCCATACAACCAATAGTAGTATCGTTATTATTCCACCTAGAATTAATGTAATTTTGTCTTGTTCTGCTTTAACTAATATTTTTTCTCCATTTGTCAAATTTTCTTCCATCTTTTCTCCCTTCTTATTCAAAATTTTAACATGAGTTATTTTTTCAAAATCTTTTGTAAATAACTCTTTTTAGTTTAATCTATCACAA
>CALXKA010000060.1 GCA_944388765.1 uncultured Clostridia bacterium | reverse complement strand
TTGATAGGTTGGAGGTGTAAGTGTAGTGATACATTAAGCTGACCAATACTAATAAATCGAGGGCTTAACCACAATTTTAAAAAAAGAAAGAAAAAATCTTAAAACTAATTTTTTCATCTGTGTATTTTTGAGTGTGCTATATAATTGCATACGATAATTTTCTAGTGACGATGACATTTAGGGTAATACCTGTTCCCATTCCGAACACAGAAGTCAAGCCTAAATGTGCCGAAAATACTTGTGGGTTACCCTGCTGGGAAGATAGGTTGTTGCTAGATTTTTTTTTGAAAGTTATAAATTAATGTATTATGTGATGATACATTAATTTTTGATTTTTATGTAAAAATATGTTAAAATTGTATATGGTATTAATACATAGGAGGAATAGGAAAATGAATTTTAAAAGAGATGACTATTTTTCAGAATTATATATATCTCTAAACAAAAGGTTTGGTAAAGAAGATGTAGAAAATAAGTATGAATTAATAGAATCAGAAGCAAAAAAAACTGAAAATAACATATATGATGAAACAATAAGAAAAAAGTCGCCTGAACAGAAAATGGAACAATTGAATAAATTAAATAAATGGAAAGAAGTTAAAGAAAAAGCATACAGATATTGTTCTGTATCAGGAAATATTGCATTAAGAAATGCTATAATTAATACAGGTAATATAGCTGTAATAAAGGAAACTAAAAGAGATGATAGTAATATAAATGGATGTCCCATAATGAAGAAAACTGTAAGAGATGTAGAAGGATTAGAAACACCAGATTTTGACATAGTACAAACAGAAAAATATGATTTGATTGATGGGATAAAAAAATTACCTATTCAAATAAAAAGGTACAAAATAGCCATTCAAATAGGTAGAGATAGTTTTGATTATGATTTTTATACAGAAGATCTTGATATAGTATCATTACATACAAATACGCAATATAGGCAAGCTGTGTTAAGAGCAATTGAGATGAATAATATGCAAAATTTTGAAAATGAAAATGATATAAATAATACTTATATTGGTACAATTGTATTAGATGAAAATGGTAATTATTGTATATCAAAAAGTGAGAAAATAAGACAAGCAGTAGGGGTAAGACAAAGAAATTTATTTAGAAAGCCTAAAAATAGTATAGATAATAGAGGATATTCTAGCAATATACAAGAAGTAAGAGAGTAAAGGAGTGTTATTTTGAGTAAAGCAATTTGGAAATCAGGAACATTTATATATCCATTACCAGCTGTTATGGTAAGCTGTGGAACAATGGAAAAATCTAATATTATAACAGTTGCTTGGACTGGTATTTTAAATACAAATCCTGCAACTGTATATATTTCTGTTAGACCATCAAGGTATTCATATAATTTAATAAAAGAGCAAAAAGAATTTGTTATAAATTTAACTAATAAAAGTTTAGTAAAAGCTACTGATTGGTGTGGAGTAAAGACTGGAAGTAAAGTAGACAAGTTCAAGGAAATGAAATTACATAAAGAAAAAGCAGAATTTGTTAAGTGTCCAATGATAAAAGAAAGTCCAGTTTCCATAGAATGTAGAGTAAAAGAAATAAAAAAGATGGGGTCACATCATATGTTTATAGCAGAAGTCTTAGCAATTCGTGCAGATGAAAAATATATAGATGAAAAAGGGGCCTTTGATATTTCTAAATGTGATTTAATAGCATATTCAAATGGACATTATTATTCATTAGGGAAGAAGTTAGGAAAATTTGGTTTTTCTGTACAAAAAAAGAAGAAAATTAGAAAATAAATAATAAAATGTATAAAAAGAAAAACTAATTTATAAAAAAATAATGAAATACCAATAAAATTTGAGAAAATTCATTGACATAAGCTAATAAAAGTGGTAAAATATTCTAGCATATGTAATTACGTACATATGCTCACATCGTTTTAAAAAGTAAGGTAAATACGGAGGTGTTATTAATATGGCAGCAAAAGGACCAAGAGAGAATATAACATTAGAATGTACAGAATGTAAAAGAAGAAATTACACAACATCAAAAAACAAGAGAAATAATACAGATAGATTAGAAATAGTTAAGTATTGTAAATTCTGTAAAAAACGTACAACACATAAAGAAACAAAATAGTATAAAAGAGCTATTTTAAGGAGGATATAAAATGGCTAAAAAGGAAAATAAGGCAAAAAAACAAGAAAATAATAAAAACAAGAAAAGTTTTTTTAAAGATTTTAAAGCTGAATTGAAAAAAGTAGTTTGGCCAACACCAAAACAACTAGTAAATAATACTGTTGCAGTAATAACTATTGTACTAATAACAGCATTAATTGTATTTGTATTAGACTTAGCATTTGAAACTATGAATAGTAAAGGGATAGACAAAATAAAAGATGTTATTTCAACAGAAAATGAAATAGTAGAGAATAATACTACTTCAAATGAAAATAATACAACAGAAGATGCTAATGTAGTATCAGAAGATAATAATACTATAACTACTGATGAAGCAAATACAACAAATGAAGCAGAAAATAATGTAACAGAATAGTAATTGAAAATAAAGGAGGCTTATATTACAATGTCTCAAAAAGATTATGATCAAAATCCAAGATGGTATGTTGTACATACATATTCAGGATATGAAAATAAGGTAAAAGCAGACTTGGAAAAAACAATAAAAAATAGAGAATTAGAAGATTACTTTTTTGATATAATTGTTCCAATGGAGGAGCAAATAGAAATTAAAGATGGAAAGAGAAAAACTAATTTAAGAAAAGTTTTTCCAGGATATGTTTTGATAAAAATGATTGTAACAGAACAATCTTGGTATATAGTAAGAAATACAAGAGGTGTTACAGGATTTGTAGGTTCAGGAACTGATCCAATACCATTAACAGATGAAGAAATAAGAAATATGGGATTTGAAGATATACCTGTTAATGTAGATTATGAAGTAAATGAACAAGTACAAGTTATGAGTGGACCTTTTGAAGGTTTTGTAGGAACAGTACAAGAAATAAATACAGAAAAACATAAGGTGAGAGTTTTAGTTTCAATGTTTGGTAGAGAAACACCAGTTGAATTAGAATTTTCACAAGTACAAAAAATTAAATAAATTTGAAATATGAGATAATCAAAAAGAAAGAGGAGGTGCCATAAAAATGGCAGAAAAAGAGATATCAAATATTATTAAATTACAAATAGAAGCAGGAAAAGCATCACCAGCTCCACCAGTAGGTCCAGCATTAGGTTCAAGTGGTGTAAACATTATGCAATTCGTAAAAGAATTTAATGATAGAACAGCAAATCAACCTGGAATGATTATACCAGTAGTAATTACAGTTTACAAAGATAAATCATTTACTTTTATTACAAAAGTACCACCAGTTGCTGTATTAATAAAAAAAGCAATTAAAATCCAAAAAGGTTCAGGAAAACCAAATAGAGAAAAAGTTGCTAAAATAACAAAAGCACAAGTGAAAGAAATTGCTGAACAAAAAATGCCAGACTTAAATGCTGCAACATTAGAAACAGCTATGAGCATGGTAGAAGGTACTGCTAGATCTATGGGTGTAGTAGTGACAGATTAATTTAGTTATTAAATAAAAAAATATAAATTAAAAATTGGGAGAGTTAAAACTCGTTAAAACCAAAGGAGGTAAAATAAAAATGAAAATGTCAAAAAGATATGCAGAAAGTGTAAAATTAGTAGACAAGACAAAAGAATATGAAATTAAAGAAGCATTAGAAATTATTGAAAAAATGCCAAAAACAAAATTTGATCAAACAGTTGAATTACATGTTAAATTAGGAGTTGATTCTAAACATGCAGATCAACAAGTTAGAGGTACAGTAGTACTTCCAAATGGTACAGGTAAAACACAAAAAGTTTTAGTTTTTGCAAAAGGACCAAAGGCAGAAGAAGCTGAAAAAGCAGGAGCAGACTTTGTTGGAGCAGAAGAATTAATACCAAAAATTCAAAATGATAACTGGTTTGATTATGATGTAGTAGTTGCTACACCAGATATGATGGGTGTAGTTGGAAGATTAGGTAAAGTATTAGGACCAAAAGGATTAATGCCAAACCCTAAATCAGGAACAGTTACAATGGATGTAACAAAAGCAATAAATGAAATAAAATCAGGAAAAGTAGAATATCGTTTAGATAAAACAAACATTATTCACTTAGGATTTGGAAAAGTTTCATTTGGTGCTGACAAATTATTAGAAAACTATGAAACAATAATTAATGCTATTATAAAAGCAAAACCAGCAGCAGCAAAAGGTCAATACATTAAAAGTGTAGCAATAGCTACAACAATGGGACCAAGTATATATATTGATCAAAAATAATAACTAAATATTGCCAAAGACAGTAGGCGAAAGTAAGTCCTACCGAGGTAAAAATAAGAAAGTAAATATATTAATACTCTTTCTATCCTCGGAATGGGACTAGAAAGAGTGTTTTTAAATTTATTTAATATATTATACCAAAGGTAATAGCCTTTGATTAACTAGGAGGTGAAAAATCAAATGGCAAGTGAGAAAGTACTAAACCAAAAGAAAGAAGAAGTAAAAAAACTAGCAGAAGAAATGAAAGAAGCTAAATTAATACTTTTAACAGATTATAGAGGAATTAATGTAGCTGATGACACTGTATTAAGAAAAGATTTAAGAAATGCTAATGCGACTTATAGAATTATAAAAAATAATATTACAAGAAGAGCCTTAGCAGAATGTGGATTAGAAGGATTAGATGAAAAATTAGAAGGACCAACAGCAGTTGTAATATCTAATGAAGATTACCTAGAACCTTCAAAAATAATCTACAAATATAGTAAAGATAATGATTTTTATCAAATTAAAGGTGGAGTAATAGAAGGAAAGGTAATGACAACAGAAGAAATCATTACACTTGCAAAACTACCATCAAGAGAAACTTTATTATCTATGCTTGCAGGTGCTTTACTTGGAAATATTTCAAAAGTTGCAGTTGCACTTAATGAAGTAAAGAAACAAAAAGAAGAAGCAGGAGAAAAAGTTACAGTTGCAGTAGCAGCAGAAGAACCAGCACAAGTTGAAGAGGCTAAAGCTGAAACAACAGATGCTGAATAATAAAAAGTGTGGTTACTAAAAACCAAAATAATTAAAATTTAGGAGGATTTAAAATGGAAAAAATAGAAAAATTAATTGAAGAAATAGACAGCTTAACAGTTGTTGAATTAGCTGATTTAGTAAAAGCAATAGAAGAAAAATATGGAGTATCTGCAGTAGCAGCAGCTGCACCAGTAGCAGGAGGAGCAGCAGCAGGAGCAGCAGAAGAAAAATCATCATTTGATGTAGTTTTAGCAGAAGCAGGAGATCAAAAAATAAAAGTAATCAAAGTAGTTAGAGATGCTACTGGATTAGGATTAAAAGAAGCTAAAGATTTAGTAGATGGAGCACCAAAAACAATTAAAGAAGGAGCTTCAAAAGAAGAAGCAGAAGACTTAAAAGCTAAATTTGCAGAAGTTGGAGCAACAGTAGAATTAAAATAATTTTATTATATGTAAAGAGGATATATCTAATTATTATAGAATATTCTCTTTTTTAATAAAAATTTATAATTAATATGGAGAAAAAATGAGTAGATATATTATTAGTAAATTTGAACAAGAAGAAATTAATAAAGTAATAAACCAAATTAGAAAATTAGAAGAAAAAGAAAAATTAACAGAACTTGAAAAAGCATATTATATATATCATGAGTTAGGAAAGATATATAGTGAAAATCCAGAATATGTATTAACAGATTCTCAACTAGAATATGAGAAGAAAGAAAATTTATATGAGCAAGAAACAAAGAATGATGGCAAGGCAGTTTGTATTCATATGAATAGAGCTTTTGCAGAAGCTTTGCATCAAATAGGAATAGAAGCTGAGATAGTAAGAAAAAATGTAAAATATAGTATGACACATGTAGATACAATATTTAGAACAAGTGATGGAAAAATATATTTCGCAAATTTAATAGCTGATATTCATAGGATACAGACAGGTATGAGATGTAGAAATTTTGGTAAACCATATGAAATACTAGAAAGAGGAATGAGAAGAGAAGGAAGTACAGAATATTTAAGAAGAATAATTAATAAATATGGCCAATTATCAGATGTAACATTAGAAACAGAAGAACAGATGGATAATAAATTTGGGTTTAATTACAAAGGAATGTATACAGAAGATGTTTTTAAAATGTTACAAGATGAAAATCAAAATAGGGAAGAAATTGAGAAGTTTTTTGGAACAAATAAAAGAGATGAGTTAATTGAAAGAAAAATAGATTTTGTAATGGATAAAATAGGAATAATAAATAGACATTTAAATAAGAAAATAGGATATAGAGAAGGAATCAAATATTATATGGATTTACAGAAAAGTATCTTTTCGAATGATGAAAGAGAAAAAAATATGAGATTATTTTCTGGATATAGAATAGAAAATTATAGAAAAGTTCCAGAAACTATAATAGTAGTTTTAAAAGATGCAGAAAATGTATATTATAGATATAGTGAAGAAGAAAAGAAATTTGTAAAACAAGAGAATGTTGAAGAAATAAAAAAATTAGATATAAAATATGATACACCAGAAGAACAACTGAACTTAGGTGAAGCAAGAAAGTTAAATACAATTATTGATAATTTAGAAAACAGATTAGAAATAGAAAATGAAAGATAATCTAAATTATGTAAGAAATTGACA
>CALXKA010000059.1 GCA_944388765.1 uncultured Clostridia bacterium | reverse complement strand
CAAATATGCCATCATTAACACTTGGATGTGGTTCATTTGGTGGAAATTCAACAACAGCAAATGTATCATCAGTAAATCTAATTAATATAAAAAGAGTTGCAAAAAGGAGAGTTAATATGCAATGGTTTAAGGTTCCAGAAAAAATATATTTTGAAGAGGGTTCAATTCAATATTTAGAAAAAATGCCAGATATACAAAGAGCATTTATTGTAACAGATGAAGGAATGATAAAATTAGGATATGTAGATAAAATATTATATTATCTAAGAAAAAGACAACAATATGTACATTCTGAAATATTTAGTGAAGTAGAGCCAGATCCATCATTTGATACTATAAAAAAAGGTGTCCAAGCAATGAAAAACTTTAATCCTGATGTAATAATTGCATTAGGTGGAGGAAGCCCTATTGATGCTGCAAAAGGAATGTGGTTATTTTATGAACATCCAGAAGCAGATGTAGAAGGATTAAAACTTAAATTTATGGATATTAGGAAAAGAACATATAAGTTTCCAAAACTAGGAACAAAATGCAAAATGGTAGCAATACCTACAACATCTGGAACTGGTTCAGAAGTAACATCATTTGCAGTAATAACAAATAAAGAAAAAAATAAAAAATATCCACTTGCAGATTATGAATTAACGCCAGATGTAGCAATAGTAGATCCAGATTTAGTAATGAGTTTACCAAAATCAGTTACAGCAGATACTGGTATGGATGTTTTAACACATGCAATAGAAAGTTATGTATCAAATATGGCATCAGACTATACAGATGGATTAGCAGAAAAAGCAGTAGAACTCGTATTTGAAAATTTAGAGGAAGCATATGAACATGGTGATAATAAACTAGCAAGAGAAAAAATGCATAATGCAAGTACAATTGCAGGAATGGCATTTACAAATGCATTTTTAGGAATAAATCATTCATTAGCACACAAAATAGGAGGAGAATTCCATTTACCACATGGAAGAATAAATGCTATTCTTTTACCATATGTAATAAGATACAATAGTACAAAGCCAAGTAAATTTGTATCATTTCCAAAATATGAATATTTTATAGCAGACCAAAAATATTATATGTTAGCTAAAAAGACAGGTTTAAAGGCAGATACAGTAGAAGAAGGAATAAATAGTTTAATAGAAAAAATACAAGAAATGAATAAAAAATTAAATATACCAAGTACATTTAAAGAAGCGGGAATTGATGAAAAAGAATTTTTAGCAAAAGTAGATATGCTAGCAGATAGAAGTTTCGAAGATCAATGTACAACAGCAAATCCAAGATTACCATTAGTAACAGAATTAAAACAAATATTATTAGATGCATATTATGGAAAAGTGGACTAGATGTGACTCTTTAATCAAGTAAAAAGGTTAATTAAAAAGTTTGCCTAAATTACTTGATTTTTTGACATCAAATAAATATAGTGATAAAATAACATAAAACTAGTAAAGAAAAGAGGAATAATATGAAGATACAATTTATAGAAAGAATTAAGGAGTTTTTTGAAAAAAGAAGATTGAAAAAATTACCTGATGAAGTATTAGAAGAAAAAATAGATAAAAATATAGAAGGAGAAGAGACAGGTAAAATTTCATTAATGGTGGGAGCAGTAGATGATGAAAAAACACAGATTGAATTAGCTAAGAAAGTAGTAGAAGCAGCAGATGTATCAATGACTACAAAAGCAGCGATACTTGATGAATTACCACATAAAACAAAAGTGAAATTATTTAAAGAAAGTGTTAAAAGTAAAGAATTAATGGCTCAAAAAGATGTAAACACATTTATAAAAATTATAGTAAACAATAAGAGTTTACAACCTTATGATGAGTTATATTATAGATTGGACAAAGCATTTAGTGATAGTCAATTAACTGGTATATTACAAACTTTGAAAGAGAAAAGACCAGAAAGTTATGATGAGGAAAAAGTACTAAGAATTGTTGCAAAGCAAATAGATGTAGATATAAAGAAATATGGAACATTTCTTCCATCACATGTAGCCCAAGGAGGTTTATTTGAACAAATAGTTATTAGAGATGATAATATACAAGATGGAGAAAGAACATTTGATATTTTAAATGCAAAAGATAAACAAAGATTAGTTGAAGCATTAAAAGAAGAAAGAGAAGAAATGAAAGAGAATCCTAAAATTTCTTTAACTGAAAAAGAATTAGGAATGTTAAGTGATGAAAATTTAGAAAGACAAATTGATCAGGTA
The DNA here is from genome assembly GCA_944388765.1 of uncultured Clostridia bacterium. Classification (GTDB taxonomy): domain Bacteria; phylum Bacillota; class Clostridia; order TANB77; family CAG-508; genus CAG-269. The sequence continues at coordinate 4,514 of CALXKA010000059.1, read as the reverse complement.
GAAAAATTTAAAATAAAAAGACAAGAAGAATTACAGCAACAAAATAAAGGTAAAGAAATATAGGAAAAAATAGAGAATATATGTTTAAAAATATATATTCTCTATTTTGTTTAAAATTCACAATTTTTTGGAGTTCTTGGGAATGGTATAACATCACGAATATTTTGCATACCAGTTAAATACATTAAAGCTCTTTCAAAGCCTAGTCCAAAACCTGCATGATTGCAACTACCATATTTTCTTAAATCTAAGTACCAATTATATTCTTCAATTGGCATATTTAAATCTTTCATACGTTTTAGTAATTTGTCATAATTTTCTTCTCTTTGACTTCCACCTATAATCTCACCTATTCCTGGAACTAAAAGATCAGTTGCAGCAACAGTTTTACCATCAGGATTTTGTTTCATATAAAATGCTTTAATATCCATAGGATAGTCTGTTACGAATACAGGTTTTTTATAAATTTTTTCACATAGATATCTTTCATGTTCAGTTTGTAAATCAACACCCCAAGATACTTTATATTCAAATTCATCATTATGTTTTTCTAATTCTTTAATTGCCTCTGTATAAGTAACTCTTGCAAAATCAGAATTAATAACATGATTTAATCTATCTAATAGACCAGTATCTATAAATTTGTTGAAGAATTCCATTTCTTCTGGGCAGTTTTCTAATACATAATTAAAGATATATTTAATCATATCTTCGGCTAAATCCATGTCATCTTTTAAATCAGCAAAACATATTTCTGGTTCTACCATCCAAAATTCTGCTGCGTGTTTTACGGTATTAGAATTTTCAGCACGAAAAGTTGGACCAAATGTATATACATTGCAAAAGCTTTGAGCAAAAGTTTCGGCATTTAGTTGACCACTAACTGTTAAATGTGCAGGTTTTCCAAAGAAATCTTCTGAAAAATTAACATTTCCATCTTTATCCTTAGGAATATTATTTAAATCAAATGAGTTAACATTAAACATTTCACCTGCACCCTCAGCATCACTTCCTGTGATTAGAGGAGTATTTACATATACAAATCCCCTTTCTTGGAAGAACTTATGGATGCTATATGCTAAAACACTTCTTACGCGAAATACAGCTTGAAAAGTATTTGCTCTTGGGCGTAAATGGCAAATTGTTCTTAAATATTCAAAAGAATGTTTTTTCTTTTGAAGAGGATAAGTTTGATCTGATAAATTTTCTATTTCAATATTAGTTGCTTGTACTTCAAAAGGTTGTTTTGAATCAGGTGTAAGTATAAAAGTACCAGTAACTTTTATTGAAGAACTTATAGTTAATTTGCAAATTTCTTCAAAATTGTTTAAATTGTTATTAAAAACTATTTGAAGATTTTTGAAAAATGTACCATCATTTAATTCTATAAAGCCAAAAGTTTTGGAATCACGTACAGTTTTAACCCAACCTTCAATAACTATTTCTTTTTTTTCATAATTTTTAGAATTTTTATAAAGTTCTTTTATTGATAGTCTACTCATATAAATATCATCCCTTCAATTAATATTAAATGTTAGTCCATATTATATGACAATCACGGTGATTTTGCAAGAAAATATTAATAAAGTTGCATAAAACTATATAAAAATTAAAAAAAGTATGATATAAGAAATAAAATGTCTCTGAATAAAATTGAAAGGAATAATATAATGAAAAATATTAATAAAATATCAATAATAGGAGGAGCTGGAACAGGGAAAAGCACATTAGCAAATAATTTGGGAAGAGAAATAAATTTACCTGTTTATCATTTAGATGGAATACATTATTTAGAAAATTGGGTTCCAATAGGTAGAGATAAAAGAGATAAAATAATTTTAGAAAAAGTAAAAGAAGCTAGGTGGATTATGGATGGAACATATACTTCAACATTAAATGAAAGGATAGAAGCCTCAGATTTAGTTATATTTCTTAATTATTCTACGATTGCAAGAATAAAAGGTATAATTTCAAGATATTTGAAAAATAAGGGAAAAGAAAAAACAGATATTCCAGGATGTAAGGAAAAGCTAGATTGGGAATTTGTAAAAGTTACAATTAAATGGAGTAAAACAAAGAAAAAAACGATTAATGAAATTTTAGTAGAACATGAAGATAAAAATATACTAGTTTTTAATAGAAGAAAAAAACTAAACAAATGGTATGAAAAAGAATTTAATAAAAAAATAGAAATATTAGGAGAGAAAAATGAAAAAATTAATTATAGAAGTAGGTTCAACAAATACAAAAATTGATTTATATGATGGAAAAGAAGTAAAACATTTGAAAACACAGGTAATTGAATTTAAAAAGAATTTTAAAAAAGAAAATAAATTAGATGAAAAAGATATAAATGTTTTAATAGATGTGGTTAATAAATATAAAAATGATTGTGAAAATATATATGTTTGTGGAACAAGTGTATTTAGGAATTTAACAGAAGAACAAAAAGAAGAATTTTTAAATGACTTTTATGATAAAACTAGTTTAGAATTTAATATAATAGGACAAGAAGAAGAAAATAGACTAACTGTAATAGGAACAACAAGAAAAATACATAATAAAAAAGTAGCGGTATTTGTAGGTGGTGGGGGATCAACAGAAATTACAATATATGATAATGGAATAAAAGAAATGATTAATAGTAAAATAGGAGTTATAGATATAATGAATAAATATCCAGATTTAGCAGAGGATATAGCATCAACAGATATTGAGACAGTTAAAAGCGAGATTAGGAAAAGTTTGAAATTACCGAAACAAAAAGCAGATACTTTAATTCTTGCTGGTGGAGGACATTTATATTTTGCATTAAATTCAGGTATTAATTATCAGAAAAATCATTTATATATAGATGATTTACAGCCAATTATGATGGATATAGAAACAAGAAAAAAAGATTCAGATAGATATTATGAAGAAATATCATTAGATGATATAAGAAAAAAAGTAGATAACCCTGATTGGTGGTATGCAACGAGAGCAATGTGTGCATTTGTGCTAGTAGTTGCAGAAGAAATTGGAGCAAAGTATATTGTACCAACAGATATTTCTATGGTATATGGTTTGTTAGATAAATAAAAGGAGGAATACATAAAAATGATACTTTCAACACTATGTTATATAGAAAAAGATGGAAAATATTTAATGTTACATAGAACAAAAAAGAAAAATGATATAAATAAAGATAAATGGTTAGGAATAGGTGGAAAATTTGAGAAAAATGAAAGTCCAGAAGAATGTATATTAAGAGAAGTAGCAGAAGAAACAGGACTTATGCTTAAATCATATAAATTAAGATGTATAGTAACATATGTTTCAACAACATGGGAAACAGAATATATGTATGTTTTTACATCAAAAGATTTTACAGGAAATTTAATTGAATGTAATGAAGGAGATTTAGAGTGGGTAAATAAAAAAGATGTATTAAGATTAAATTCCTGGGAAGGTGATAAAATTTTTGTTAAAAAAATTCAAGAAGATGATACATTTTTTACAGTAAAATTTGAATATGATGGAGAAAAATTAATTAGATATGATTTAAGAGAATATTAAAAAGTTAAAAGATAGGTTCAAGAGAAAATAAAGAGTTCTAAATATCAGCAAAAACTGAAAATTTAGAACTTTTTATATTTTAAACATATATAATAAAGAAGAAAAACAAATAACCTTGTAAAAAGAACATTTTACGTAAAGAAAACATAAAATATAGCAAAAGAAGGTTATAGGTAAACCAAAGTAAAACCTAAATATAATATGCAAGGTGGAATAAAAATGGCACAGTACATAATTAAAGGCGGGGGAAAGGCCGAAGGTGAAGTAACAATTTCAGGTTCCAAAAATGCAGCATTGCCAATAATTGCTGCAAGTATTTTAAATGCTGGAAAAACAACATTATATAATGTACCAGATATACATGATACACAAATGATGTTTGAAATATTAAAGAAATTAGGCGGAAATGTAATTAAAAAAAATAATAAAGTAATAATAGACACAAATAAAATTAACAAATATGAAATACCAGAGGATTTAATGAGACAAATGAGATCATCAGTAATTTTGGCTGGAGCATTAATTGGAAAACATAGAAAAGCAATCTTCTCATATCCAGGGGATTGCGATATTTGATTGATACATCGGACAAGTTTAAGATAAATGAGTGGATACAGGAATTAAAATAATAAAACAGATAAGCTTTAAAAGTAAAATTTTAAGGCTTATTTTTTTAACCTTAAAAACTATACTAAAAATTATTTTAAAAGCCACAAAATTGAACATGAGGCGAAAGGAGATGTAGAAAATATGGTAACACAAAAACTGAAAGGTCTATGGATACCAGTAGAAGTTTTATTAAATAAAGATTTATCAGATAAAGAGAAAATAATACTATCTATAATTTTGTATTTAAGTGAAGAAACTAAAAGTTGTTTTGCCAGTAATAAATATATAGCAAGTATTGTAAATGTAACAGCAAATAGAGTATCTAAAATTATAAGTTCTCTGAAAGA
>CALXKA010000058.1 GCA_944388765.1 uncultured Clostridia bacterium | reverse complement strand
GAAATAAAACAAGGAAATCCACAAATAATAGCATCAGAAATATATGGACTAATTTGTTCAAGCTTAGTATATAAAATAAGAAATAATGGAGAAATAGATATAATGAAACTATATAAAGAGTTTGAAAATACAATAATAGAAGGTCTAAAAATAAAATAAAAAGGGGATAGATGTTAAATGAGAGAACAAATCTATAAAACAGAAGGATATCAAAATTTAAAAGAAATGCTTCAAAAAACAGGAGAAATGTATGGTGATAGACTAGCATATATATTTAAAACAGATGTTGAAGGAAAATTCAGCCACATTACTCATAAAGAATTTAGAGATAATATAAATAATTTAGGAACAGCTCTAATTAATATGGGATTGAAAGATAAAAGAATTGCCGTAATTTCAGAAAATAGGTATGAATGGGGAGTAGCATATTTTGCAGTTGTTACAGGAACTGGTATAGTTGTTCCACTAGATAAAGCTTTACCTGATAATGAAATTGAAAACTTAATGATTCGTTCAGAAGTAGAAGCAATATTTTATTCTAAAAAATATGATGAAGTAATGAAAAATATAAGAGAAAAACAAACAACAAAAGTAAAATACTTCATTTCAATGGATTTAGAGAAAAAAGAAAATGATATATATTCGCAAAAAGAGTTAGCTGAACAGGGGAAAAAATTAATAGAGTCAGGAAACAAAGAATTTTTAGATGCTAAAATAGATAATGAAAAAATGTCAATAATGTTATTTACATCAGGAACAACAGCAATGTCAAAAGCAGTAATGTTATCACACAAAAATATATGCAGTAACTTAAAAGATATAGCCTCAGTTATAAAACTAACACCAGATGATAGATTTTTATCATTTTTACCATTGCATCACACTTTTGAATGTACAGTTGGATTTATATATCCAGTGTCAACAGGTGGATCAATAGCATTTTGTGAAGGAATAAGACATATTGCAGAAAATATAAAACAATATCAAATTACAGCAATGATTTCAGTTCCAATACTTTTTGAGAGTATGTATAAAAAAGTAATGAAAGGAATTGAGAAAAAAGGAAAACTAAAAACAGTACAAAAAGGTATAAAAATAAGCAAGTTTTTATTAAAATTTGGAATAGATATAAGGAAAAAATTATTTAAAGAAATACATGACATGCTAGGAGGAAAAGTAAGATTATTTGTAGCAGGAGGAGCAGCGTTAGATCCAGAAGCAGAAAAAGGATTTAATGAATTAGGATTTACAATGTATCAAGGATATGGTCTAACAGAAAGTTCACCAGTAATTGCAGCAGAAGATGATAAATATAGAAGATTAGGCTCTATTGGAAAAGCATTTCCAAGTTTAGATGTAAAAGTAGTTGATGCTAATGAAGAAGGTATAGGAGAGTTAGTTGCAAAAGGACCATCAATAATGCTTGGATATTATAATAATGAAGAAGCAACAAAAGAAGCAATTGATGAAGATGGATGGCTACATACAGGAGACTTAGCAAAAATTGATAAAGATGGATATATATTTATATCTGGAAGAAAGAAATTTGTAATAGTATTAAAAAATGGGAAAAACATATATCCAGAGGAAATAGAAGCTTTGTTAAATAAAATAGAAGGTGTAAAAGAAAGTTTTGTATATGGATATCCAGAAGATGATGGAGATTTTAAGATACATGCAAAAATTGTATATGATAAAGAAACAGTAGGAGAAATATATAATACAGAAGATCCAGAAAGACTAAAAGAGATAATTTGGCAAGAGGTTAAAAAGGTAAATAAAACAATGCCTGCATATAAATATATAAGAGAAATTACATTAACAGATAAAGAACTAATAAAAACTACGACTCAAAAAGTAAAAAGATTTGAGGAGATAAAAACAGTTTTGAACAAATAATTAGAAGATAAGAGAACGAAAAATTAATTCGTTCTTTTTATATGTTTTTATTTAGCAAAAAATAGAAAAACTTAGGGAAATAAGAAGTACAATAAAAACTAAAAATGTCGAAAGAAAATATTTTTTGTAATATTCTTGTAATATTCCTGTAATGAAAATTTAAAATAAAAATCTAAAAACCCTCTTGTAGTTTGGTTTTAGTTAATGTATAATTATATTTGAAATAGCGAAAAGTATAAACATGCGTAAGATAAAGGAGGTACATTACAATGTCTAGATCTGGCATAGTAAATGTGAGAATGGTTATCACAGAAGAAAAAATATTATCAAATATAGATAAAATACAAAAATTAATAAATCCAAAAAGTAAAAAGCAAATAGTTCAATTAGAAGATGATTCATATTTTAAAGATTTAATTGAATCAGTAAAAACATATTTAATTGAATATCCAAAAAAGAAAAATTTCCCAGCAAGTGTGTATAAAGCGGCTTATGGGTTAGTTGAATATGCTACAAATCAATTTGAAGAAAATACAAAGAAAATAGAAGAATTAATAAGACAAAGAGAACAAAATATAGCAGCTGCTGGACAATTGAAAGATATATTAGAATCAGTAGAAAATAAAGACAAAGATTGGAAAGATCAAGTAAAAAAAGCAGAAGAAATTTTCTCAGATGATATAGTTGAAACATTAACAATTGTAGGAAAGTCAAAAGACAACGAATCAGAAGACTATAAAGATGCAATGAAATTGTTAAATGCTAGAATAAATAATTTGGAATCAAATTTACATATAGAAATTGATATGGAAAGAATTGAAGATAGATCAAAAGCTTTAAGCTATATAGGAATAGAAGTAGCAGATGCTTTAAAATCAATTCCAACACCAATTGAAGAACCAATTGTACAAAATGTAGTTGAAGAACAACCACAAGAAGTAGTAGTACAAGAAACTCAACAACAAGAATATGTACAAGAAACTACATTTGAAGCTAAACCAAGTTTATGGCAAAGATTTAAAAATAGTAAATTTGTTAGAGCAATTAAAGCAATTACAAGAATTAGAATAGTACTTGATTATTCAGATGCACTACCAGAAGGAAGAGGAGAAAACAATCAAATGTAATAATTTAAAAGACCTAGATTTCCTAGGTCTTTTAAATTGTTTCTAGTATTGATATTGCACATTTTATCCCATCAACAGCTGCTGACATAATACCACCTGCATATCCGGCTCCTTCTCCACAAGGATATACACCTTGTATATTTGAAAATAGTTGTTCATTTCTTAAAATTTGTATAGGTGATGAACTTCTTGTTTCAAGGCCAGTAAGAATACTGTCAGGATGACTAAAATTTTTTAGTTTTTGTCCAAAATATAATATTCCCTCTTTTAAAGTGTCTGAAATGAAATCGGGTAAAATTTCATTTAGATTGCTTAAAGTAATATTAGGTAAATATGATGGTTTAACTAATCCAATAAATTCTGATTTTTGATTTTTTATAAAATCTTCAAATCTTTGAACAGGTGCATTATAGTTATTTCCACCTAGACTAAATGCTTTTTCTTCTAAATTTTTTTGAAAATACATACCTCCTAATGGTGAATCTGAATTAAAGTCCTCAGGAGTAACGTTTACTAGAACAGCAGAGTTACTATTTATATTATTTCTTGAAAAATTGCTCATTCCATTTGTTACAATTGTATTTTTTTCACTAGAAGAAGCAATAACGACTCCACCTGGACACATACAAAATGTATAACAAGATCGACCTGTATTTGAATGATAAGCTAATTTGTATTCAGCAGGAGGAAGTTTTAAATTTGGATTTTTTCCATATTGTGCTTCATTAATCCAAGATTGTAAGTGTTCTATTCTCACTCCAACAGAAAAATTTTTAGGTTTAATTACGAAGTTTTTTGTATATAATTTTTCAAAAGTATCTCTTGAACTATGACCAATTGCTAAAATGACAAAATCAGATTTCATTTCTTCAATTTCAGAATTGTTTATATTTACTTTTTTTAGTAGTAAACTAATAATTTTATTGTTTTTTATATTGAAATCAACCACTTTTGTATTAAATAAAAATGTAGCACCATTTTTTATCATATATTCTCTCATATTTCTTATTATATTTATTAGATTATCTGTTCCTATGTGTGGCCTAGATAAATATAGTATTTCCTTTGGAGCACCAAAAGAAACGAAATCTTTTAATACCTTTTTACAAAGAGGGTTATTAATACCAGTAGTTAATTTTCCATCAGAAAAAGTACCAGCACCGCCTTCTCCAAATTGTACATTAGAAAAAGTATTTAATTTACCAGTCTTTCTAAATATATCAACTGTTTTAATCCTATTTTCAACTTTTTCTCCTTGTTCTATAATAATTGGTTTTATGCCATTTTGAATAAATGTAAGTGCAGCAAATAGACCGAGCTGGACCTGCTCCTACAATAATAGGTCTTGAAGAATTGTTTGTTTTTACAGTTATATTAGGCAATATGGATTCATTTATTTTAGATATATTTTTATATTTATTTACATATATATCTTCATTTTTTAGTTTTATATCAATTGCATATGTATAATGTATATCATTTTTTTTACGAGCATCAATTGATTTTTTTGAAATGTGCCAATCTAATATTTCATTATTATTAATTTTATATTTTCTAATAACATTTTCTAAAACTTTTTCATTAGATAAGTTTTCTTTAATTTTAATATTACTAACTCTAATCATTGTATATCCTTTCACAAAATCTATTGATATTATAGCACAAATTGATATGTTATGCTATAATATTAAGCATAACAATTAATTTTGTTAGTTAGGAAGGTAAAAATTATGAAAGATAGAGATTGGAAGCAAAGAACACGGATTATTAATAGGTAATGAAGCATTAGAAAAATTAGAAAGAGCTAAGGTTGGAGTTTTTGGAATAGGAGGAGTAGGTTCTTTTGTTGTTGAAGGACTTGTAAGAGCAGGAATAGGCAATTTAGTTATGATTGATCCAGATAATATTTCAATTACAAATTTAAATAGACAGCTACATGCAATGTGTAGTACATTAGGAAAAAGTAAAGTTGAAGTAATGAAACAAAGAGTATTAGATATAAATCCTAATATAAAAGTAGAAGTGTATAAGGGAAATGAAATCGAAAATGGAGAGGAAAATATAATTGATAAAAGTTTTTCTTATATAGTTGATGCAGTAGATACTGTAACTACAAAAATTAAGCTAATATCAAAAGCTAAGTATGAAGATGTGGAAATCATTTCTTGTATGGGAACAGGAAACAAGTTAGATCCATCAAAATTAGAAATAACAGATATTTATAAAACTAAAATGTGCCCATTAGCAAAAGTTGTTAGACAAGAATTAAGAAAGAGAAAAATAGATAGTTTAAAAGTCTTATATTCTAATGAAGAACCTATAAAAGTAAAAAACAAAGAAGTGGAAGGAAATAGAATAATTCCTGGTAGTATTTCTTTTGTTCCATCAGTTGCAGGCTTAATGATAGCAGGGGAAGTAATTAGAGATATAATAAGTAAGTAAAAGGAGAGAGAAAAAATAGTGGAAAGAAAGGTTAATTTAAGCCGAATAAAGTGGATAATAGTTGCATTCTTGTCAATTATTTTTATTTTGCTATGGATAGGAATTGCAACAGGAGCAACAGATGGGTTTGACAATTTTGTGTATCAACATATAAATAGTATTAGATCTAATTTCTTGACAAATATTTTGATTGTGATAACGGAGCTTGGAGGGGTTATAGGACTATTTGTTATTCTACTTATAACAGATATAATTTTGTGTAAGAAAAATAGAATAAGAGAAGCAACTGCTATAACTTTAAATTTAATAATAAGTACTTTGGTATATGTTATATTAAAAAATATTTTTCAAAGAGAAAGACCTGTGATAGGTAATATATTAATAGATGAAGTAGGTTTTAGTTTTCCATCTGGACATACTACTAATAATGTTGCTTTTTATGCATTAGCTATTTATTTGGTTTGTATTAATGTAAAAAATAAGACTGTTAGAAATGTATGTTGTGGTATATTTACAGTAATTCCTATTTTAATTGCGTTTAGTAGAATATATTTAAGAGTACATTATCCAACAGATATAATAGCAGGATTTTGTTTAGGAATTGTACTTACAATATTGTTTGTTTCTTTTATATATCCTAAGATTAAAGTTAAAAATTAGAAAATATATAATTAGTTTGATATCTAAATGAATTTATATAAGATGTTCTAATAGTAAATTTGTGAGAATACAATTAAACAAAAGTATTTCCATAAAGGAGTTAGAGCAATGAGGAGTGTATCAATAGAAGAGCGTGCAATAGAACTTGCACATTATATTATAGATTCAAAAGATACAGTAAGAGGAGCTGCAAAAAAGTTTGGAATAAGTAAAAGCACAGTACATAAAGATGTATCAGATAGACTAAAGAAAATAAATCCAAGCTTAGCAAAAGAGGTAAGAGTTATATTAGATGAAAATAAGGCAGAAAGACACATAAGAGGGGGAATGGCAACTAAATTAAAATATAGTCATTTAAAATAAATAAAACTTGCAAATTTAATTGCAAGTTTTTATTTTATCACAAATTGACAAAATTTGACATAGAATATATTAGCCAAAAAAATATACAACAAACATTCCAAAAAATAGTGTATGAATGAAAGGAATGATATATATAATGGAAAAAATAAAAAAGGGAGATATAGTTGGAAGAAAATCATATGGAAAAGATATAATGTTTTCTGTGAAAAATATTATAAACACACCAAAAGGAACAATTGTTATTTTAAGAGGTGTAATAGATAGAATTGAAGCAGATAGCTATATTGATGACTTAGAAAAGATAGATAAAACATATATAAAAAACAAAATGAAATATTTTGAAGAAAGAATAGATAGAAAAGCCATGGAGATTAAAAAATATAGAAATGATATTGAAAACAAAAGAGTAGCAGAAAAAATACTAACAGGTAAAATCCTTCATTTAGATGGAGACAGTTGTTTAGACAACAAAAACTCCCACTGACTAATAAACGTTTAATTTAAAGAAAAAATACCTAACTACAAGTTAAATTGTTTTTATATGGTTTGTGGGAGGAATATTTATGCTAATAGATTTATTATCAAATACAGGATATATAATTGTAAATAAAGAAATAATTAAAAAGATTGGATTACATG
>CALXKA010000057.1 GCA_944388765.1 uncultured Clostridia bacterium | reverse complement strand
AAAAAGAAGGAAAACGTTAAGAAAAAACTCTAAAAAAGAAGGAAATAAAGAAAAAATATTAGAGTTATATAATCAAGAACTAGAAATAAAAGAAATAGCGAAAAAATTAAATTTAGCTTATTCAACAATACATAGATATGTAAGAGAACTTGAAGAAGAAGGAAGAGTAAAAAGAAGGAAAACGTTAAGAAAAAACTCTAAAAAAGAAGGAAATAAAGAAAAAATATTAGAGTTATATAATCAAGGACTAGAAATAAAAGAAATAGCAAAAAAATTGAATTTAGCTGATTCAACAATACATAGATATATAAGAGAACTTGAAGAAGAAGGAAGAGTAGAAGAGAGAAAATCAGTAAGAAAAAGCGTTAAGATAGAAAGAAAAGAAAAAGTATTAGAGTTATATAATCAAGGAACAGAAGTAAAAGAAATAGCAATGAGATTAGATGTTAGTGTTGTAACTATAAAAACATATATAAAAGAGTTGAAAGAAGAAGGAAGAGTAGAAGAGAGAAAATCAGTAAGAAAAAGCATTAAAATAGAAAGAAAAGAAAAAGTATTAGAGCTATATAATCAGGGAATAGAAGTAAAAGAAATAGCAATGAGATTAAAAGTATCACCTGCAACTGTATATAAATATATAGAAGAACTGAAAAAAGAGAAAAGAATACAAAAAAGAAGTAGTGATAAAAAAAGAAATAATAATAAAAAGAGAGCAAAAAAATCAAGAAAGTTAAAGAAAGAAAAAACATTAGAAAAAGAGAGTATAGATATACAGAAAAGAGTTAATAAAGATACTTTTAAAGAAAAGGACTATCAAAGCTTTTCAGATTATATTTTACATTGTAAAGAAAGGTTAGCTGAGGGACAATTAAAAAGAGAAGAATTAGAAACTATAAAAAAGGTTGCAAATATAACATATAAATATGATGATATAGTGTTCTATATAAAATCTTGCATACATTTTGGACAAATATTGGAAGCTAAGAAAGCAGTTAATGGGGCTAGATCAAGTGGTGAGTTTTTACCAGAACAAAAAGAAAAGTTAAATGAACTATATAGAAAAATTATTGAAGCAGGAAAGAAAAAAGCTGCAATAATTATGTTGAAAAATGGAAGAGGGGTATTAGAAGCAGCAAAATCTTCTGGATTATCCGAAACAGAAGTAGTAAAATTAAATAGAAAGCTATTAGCCAAATATAAAAAAGAAAGGTCTACTGGGACAGTAGATCCAAATAGATAGGAGGGATATAATGACAGATATTGAAATTGCAAGAAATACAAAGTTAGAAAGAATTGTAGATATAGCTAAAAAATTAGAAATCAAAGAAGAAGAGATAGAACAATATGGAAGATATAAAGCTAAAATTTCAAATGAAGTATATGAAAAAAGAAAAGAAAAACAAAATGGGAAGCTAATATTAGTCACAGCTATTAGTCCGACACCATTAGGAGAAGGAAAGACTACAATGTCAATTGCTATTGCAGATGGTTTGCAAAAAATAGGAAAAAAATCAATACTTGCATTAAGAGAACCATCTCTTGGACCTGTGTTTGGAATTAAAGGTGGAGCAACAGGTGGAGGAAAAGTACAAATTGCACCAATGGAAGATATTAATTTACATTTTACAGGTGATATACATGCAATGACAGCTGCAAATAATTTATTATCAAGTTTAATAGATAATCATATATATTTTGGAAATGAATTAGGCTTTGATAAAGTTGTGTGGAAAAGATGTATGGATTTAAATGATAGACAACTAAGAGTAGTTAATACAGGCTTATCAGGAGAAAAGAAAATTGTCCCACGTATGGATGCTTTTGATATAACAGTTGCATCAGAGATAATGGCAATTGTTTGCTTAGCAGAAAATATAGAAGATTTAAAAGAAAGGCTTGGAAATATTTTAGTTGGATATAATAAGGAAGGAAAACCAATTTATGCAAAGCAATTAAGTGCACAAGGTGCTATGACAGTACTTTTGAAAGATGCAATAAAACCTAATTTAGTTCAAACATTAGAACATACACCAGCAATTGTGCATGGTGGCCCATTTGCAAATATAGCACATGGATGTAATAGTATAATTGCAACGAAGATGGCGTTGAAGTTAGGAGATTATATTATAACAGAAGCAGGTTTTGGAGCAGATTTGGGAGCAGAAAAATTCTTAGATATAAAATGTAGGAAAGCTAAATTAAAACCAGATGCAGTAGTATTAGTTGCAACAATTAAGGCAATTAAGTACCATGGAGGAGTGGAAAAAGAGAGGATACAAGAAGAGAATCTAGAAGGCTTAGAAAGAGGAATGGATAATCTATATAGACATATAGATAATTTAAAAAACAAATTTGGATTAAATGTAATAGTTGCTTTAAATAGATATAATCAAGATACTGATAAAGAAATTAATTTTATAAAACAAAAATTAAACGAAAAAGGTATTGAACTTAGCTTAGTTGAAGGATGGGCAAAAGGAGGAGCAGGAGCAACAGATATTGCAGAAAAAATAGTAAAATTGGTTCAAGAAAAAGAAGATTTCAAATATATCTATAATTTAAATGAAAGTATAAAGAATAAAATACAAAAAGTTGCAACTAAAATATATGGATCAAAAGATGTTGAATATACAGTAGAAGCAGAAAATGAAATAGAAAAAATAGAAAGATTAGGGTATGGAAATTTACCAGTTTGTATAGCCAAAACTCAATATTCTTTTTCAGACGATGCTAAAAATCTAGAATGTAAAAATGAATATAATATACATGTAAGAAATGTTGAGTTAAAAGCAGGTGCAGGATTTATTGTAGTTCTTGCAGGAAAAATCATGACAATGCCAGGTCTTCCAAAAATTCCAGCAGCAGAAAGTATAGATATTGATGAAAATAGTGAAATTGTGGGAATATTTTAAAAACATTTACCAAACTCTTGTTTTATTTTGGCAAATGTAGTATAATAATTGCAGTTATTTTATTATAGCTGCTTTTATTTATGTGCAAACAGAATAAGGAGGATTTCATGAATGATAAAATAATAATAAAAGGTGCAAAAGAGCATAACTTAAAGAATATAGACTTAGAGATACCAAGAGATAAACTTGTAGTAATTACAGGACTTTCAGGTTCTGGAAAATCTAGTTTGGCATTTGATACTTTATATGCAGAAGGTCAAAGAAGATATGTAGAAAGTTTATCATCATATGCAAGACAATTCTTAGGTTTAATGGAAAAGCCAAATGTAGAAAGAATAGAAGGCTTATCTCCTGCAATTTCGATAGATCAGAAAACAACATCTAAAAATCCACGATCAACAGTTGGAACAGTGACTGAGATATATGATTATATACGTCTTTTATATGCTCGTATAGGAATTCCATACTGTCCAAATTGTCATAAGAAAATAGAAAAACAAACAATAGACCAAATAGTTGACAATATAATGACATTGGAAGAAGGAACTAGGATTCAAGTGTTGGCACCAGTTGTAAGAGGTCGTAAAGGAGAATTTGTAAAGCAATTTCAAGAATATCAAAAAGAAGGATTTGTAAGAGTAAGAATAGATGGAGATGTATATGAACTTTCAGATGATATTGAGCTTGATAGAAAGAAAAAGCATAATATAGAGTTAATAGTAGATAGATTAGTAATTAAATCAGATATTGTTAGTAGATTAACTGAATCTGTTGAAGTAGCATTAAAACATGCAAATCAACTAGTTTTAATCGATGTAGTTGGAAAAGAACCTAAATTATATAGCTGTAATTATGCATGTCCTGATTGTGGTTTTAGTTTTCCTGAATTAACTCCAAGAATGTTTTCTTTTAACAATCCGTTTGGTGCATGTCCTACCTGTACAGGTATAGGATATTTAATGAAAATGGATGAAGATTTGATTATACCAGATAAAAATAAAACATTGTATGATGGGATAAAAGCGTTTGGTTCAAGTACTATGAAAAAAGGCGATACAATGGCAAAAATGTATTTTGAAAGTATAGGAAAACACTATGGAATAGATATAAAAGGTAAAAAAATAAAAGATTTACCTAGATGTTTTATGGAAAAAATCCTATATGGTACAGGGGATGAAGAAATAGATTTTGAATATTCATCTTATGCAGGTGTAAGAAAATTCACTGCACCATTTGAAGGAGTATTACCAACATTAGACAGACGACATAGTGAAACAAAATCACAAGGTATGAGAGATTTCTATGAGATGTATATGACAAATTCAGAATGCTATGATTGTCATGGTGCAAGGTTAAAATCAGAAATTTTATCAATAAAAGTAGGAGATAAAAATATAAATGAATTAACAGAAATGTCAATTGATAAAATAAAAGATTATCTAAATAATCTAAAATTAAATAAAACGGAAACTATGATTTCGGAATTAATATTAAAAGAAATAGATCAAAGATTACAATTTTTAATAGATGTTGGATTAGAATATTTAACATTATCAAGAAATGCAGGAACTTTATCAGGTGGAGAAGCTCAAAGAATTAGACTTGCAACTCAAATTGGTTCAGGCTTGACAGGGGTATTATATATATTAGATGAACCAAGTATAGGGCTTCATCAAAGAGACAATGATAAACTTTTAGCAACATTAAAGAAATTAAGAGATTTAGGAAACACATTACTTGTTGTAGAACATGATGAAGATACGATGTATGCAGCAGATCAAATTATCGATATTGGACCAGGTGCTGGAACACATGGAGGACAAGTAATGGCTCAGCGGAACAGCAGAAGAAGTAAAACAAGTTGAAAATTCTATAACAGGACAATATTTAAGTGGTAGAAAGCAGATACCAGTACCTAAAAAAAGGAGAAAACATACAAAAACAAAAGTTATAGAAGTTCAAGGTGCAACTGAAAATAATTTGAAAAATATAAGTGTGAAATTTCCATTGGGAGTATTTAACTGTGTAACAGGAGTTTCAGGTTCAGGAAAATCAACACTTGTAAATGAAGTGTTGTATAAAACAATTGCAAAAGAGCTAAATGGATCAAATGAAAAACCAGGAAAATGTAAAGCAGTTAAAGGGTTAAATAATATTGATAAAATAATAAATATAGATCAGTCGCCAATTGGAAGAACACCACGTTCAAATCCAGCAACATACACAGGAGTATTTGATTTTATAAGAGACTTATTTGCAGCAACAGAAGAAGCAAAAGTGCGTGGATATCAAAAGGGAAGATTTAGCTTCAATGTTGCAGGAGGAAGATGTGAGAGCTGTAATGGTGATGGAGTTCACAAAATAGAGATGCATTTTCTACCAGACATTTATGTACCATGTGAAGTATGTAAAGGAAAAAGATATAATAGAGAAACATTAGAGGTAAAATATAAAGGAAAAACAATTGCAGATGTATTAGATATGACAGTAGAAGAAGCGTTAAAATTTTTTGACAAGGTTCCACGTATAAAACAAAAAATTCAAACATTATATGATGTAGGGTTAAGTTATATTAAACTTGGACAACCATCAACAACATTATCTGGTGGAGAAGCACAAAGAGTAAAACTTGCAACAGAATTATCTAAAAAAGCAACAGGAAAAACATTATATATATTAGATGAACCTACAACAGGACTTCATATAGCAGATGTTCATAAATTAGTAGATATATTACAAAGACTAGTTGATACAGGAAATACCATTATAGTTATAGAACATAATCTGGACTTAATAAAAACTTGTGATCATATTATAGATTTAGGACCAGAAGGCGGAGATAATGGTGGAGAACTTGTTGCAGTTGGAACACCTGAACAAATATGTAATAATGAGAGAAGTTATACAGGAAAATTTTTAAAAAAATATTTGAATAAATAAAACGGAAAAGGCAGAGTAACTAAATAACTCTGCCAAAAATTTTAGTTTAAGTAACAATTGGAATAATCTGTTATAAATATTAATAAATTTATTATAAAAGAAAACAAATCAATTGCTTGCAAGGAAAGCGGTTTCTCCATAATTTCTTGCGGCATATATTTTTTAATTTCATGTAGATAATATGCTATAAATTTTATATTAACATAAAACTTTAAAAAACAATTAAAGATTATATAGGTTTATAAAAATAAAGAAGAATAAGAAGCAAAAAGTTCTTATCCTTCTTTGTTGATATACCTACTTTAATCTTGTTAATAGTTATTTTTTTCTGAATTTTTTTATCTGCTTATATGCAAGTACTCCTTGTAATGATGTAAGGAAAATGTATATAGCAGCAGAAAGATACTTTTCTAAACTAAAACTTATAAATATGGTTATAATTAGAAAGACACATATTGTTATAGAAAGTATAATTGTAAAAATATTTGGAAATTTAAACTTAATTATTTCAAACAAATTTGCAATTAATAATAAGCAAAAACCTCCAATTAATAAAGTTAATATAAAATTACAAATGTCAATCGGTTCATTAAGCATAAAAACTCCTTCCTATAAAAGTAGGTATTAAATATAAATCTGTTAATTGTCAGAAATATATCAATCAACAGTATATAAATATATATTAACATAAAATGAAAAAACTTTCAAATGTGGATAAAAAACATTATTTTGTAAATAATAGTATATAAATAATGCCATATTAGGAGGAAAATATTTATGTATAATTTTAGAACAGATTTAGC
Source organism: uncultured Clostridia bacterium (assembly GCA_944388765.1). GTDB lineage: Bacteria > Bacillota > Clostridia > TANB77 > CAG-508 > CAG-269. The sequence goes on along the minus strand of CALXKA010000057.1, from coordinate 726 downwards.
TTCTGAAAGAAGAGATTTGTATCAAAAAGCAAATAATATTGAAAATCAAATTGATGGAATTGAGAGTGAAGAAGAAAATGTTGATGAAAATATAAAAATTGAAAGAGTAAAAATAACAAATGAGAATGGTGAAAAAGCAATTGGAAAGCCAATAGGGACATATATAACTATTGATATAAAAAAATTAAAGATAGCACAGGAAGATGAAATACAAAAAGCATCAGAAATTTTAACAAATGAATTAAGAAAAATGATAGATGCACATATAGATAAACAAGGTGAAATATTGGTAGTAGGGCTTGGTAATATATATGTAACACCAGATAGTTTAGGCCCAAAGGTAATAAATGAAATAGATGTAACTAGACATTTAATAAATTATTTACCACAATATGTAGAAGAGGGAACAAGAATGGTAAGTGCAATTGCTCCTGGTGTTTTAGGAACAACAGGGATAGAAACAGTAGAAATATTAAAAGGAGTAGTTGATAATATAAAGCCAAAGTTAATAATTATAATAGATGCATTGGCTTCCAGAAGTATAGAAAGAATTAGTAGTACAGTACAGCTTTCTGACACAGGAATTGTACCTGGTGCAGGAGTGGGAAATAAAAGAAGTGAGATAAGTCAAAATACTCTTGGTATACCTGTAATTGCAATAGGAATACCTACTGTTGTAGATATTTTTTCTTGTAACGCATAAAAATAATTGGGTTAGAAATCTTA
>CALXKA010000056.1 GCA_944388765.1 uncultured Clostridia bacterium | reverse complement strand
ATTTTAGCACTAATTCTATTAAAAATTAGTGCTAATGTTTAAAAAATTTTGAGACATTTTCAAAAATGATTGACACATTTTTTATAAAAAATAGTGCAATGACTAAAATAGCTATGTTATCATATAACACTTACCTAGAAAATGGAGCTAATTTTAGATTTACCGTTGCACTATATTTAATATTATTCCTATATTATTGTATTTTATTCGTATTTTTTATAAACTTGTTTTGTGGAAATATGAAAGTTGGTAATATATATCCTTTTTCTTTTAACTCTTTTATTTTTTTATCATATTTTCCATTTGTTAAAATATTTGAATACAATAGATTAGAAAATACATCTGCAATTTGTATAAATATATTTTGACATGAATCATGATATTCTACTATTGCATTATCTATTATTCCCATGCTTAATACTAATTCTTGATTCAAGTAATCTTCTAATGAAAACTTTGAATCTGTTTTTACATTTCTTTCATCTATATGCAAATATATATCTTTATCTTCGATATACCCTTTTTTCTTGGAATTTATTAAGAACAACTTCAATAGATAATTAAACGTTCTCGCTTTATTTGTTACAAATTTACTTTCTATTAAATTGTTATCTAAAATAATATATCTTATTTCAAATAAATTATTTTTACAGAAGAAATCTGCAAACTTTATTTTTAACTCTTGCGTAAAGCAACTTCCTTTTAACTCTATAAAATTACCTTTATCATCAAACATTTTATTATATTTGTCTGCCTCTTTTAATTCTTGAAAGTTCTTTCTTACGAACAGTTTATATACTCTTTTTAATCTTTCTTTATTTTTTGGAATTACAATTCCTACAACAAAATATCTTTTTAATCTTGTTCTAAATGGATTTATACTTCCAGATTCATCAATATACATATTTATCATACTAAAACATCCTTTTAATCCTTAAACTTGTTATATTTTAGCATATTATCACTAAAAATGCAACTTATAAAATATATCTTATACCTTTTAATTTTCCTCAAAATATCAACAAAAATTGGCTTACGAGGTTCGATTTTAAAAGGTTTTTATTTTTAATTAATATACTTCTATTGCTTGATTTCACTATGTTTTAGCACAAAAAAATAGCTAGACTAGAAATTAATCTAATCTAGCTTTTTGTTTTATATCTTAGTGCAATAATCCAAACATACCCAACCTGATGGAGTTAATCCCCAGTTTCCAGATATTTTGGATACTGTAAATACTACACCGTTTTTGTAACCATTTGCATAATAATTTCCATTTGTTCTGTTTTGAGATCTAGCATTTGTACTTAGCTGTCTATATGTTTTTTTACTATATTTTGTGCTTGGACCTGTTCTAACACATAATACACTGTTTTTAGATACATTTGTTACCCTATACTTTCCTGTTCTATAACCTGTTGTACTAGAACTTGTGTAAGAACTTAAATAACTAGAACTTACCCAACCATTTATTGGACTTGTTATTCTGCTCCAACTGCCATTTGTTTCTGCTACTGTTACAACTGTTCCTTTTTTCAAGCTTCCTATAATGCTATAATATCCTGCTCCACTTCTAACGTTTAGATTTTTAGAATTTGTAGAAACATATCTTGTATAAGTTGATGTTGTTACATTTCCTGTATTTTCTTGTACATTTCCATCATGTTTATATGCGAAAAATCCTTTGTAATTAGCATAATTTCTAAAATTATTTATAGAACAATACACAGTATTTCCACTAACTGTTACTTTCCCTCTACGTGTACTTGTATCGAATTTTCCGCTATAAAGATATGGATCATATATCTTTAATGTATCTCCATCTATTCCTACTATTACTATAAAGTGTCCACCAGTTGTAAACAATCCATTTCCAACACTTACTATTACATAGTTGTTATTTCTCACTAGATTAATTGCTGTATCTAAACTAGATGTTTCTTGATATCCAATATCAAATACATCTGCTGTCCATCTGAAAGCACTCCAATAAGTTCCATTATTAGAACTTCTATAACCATATTGAACAAACAAATCTCCCATTTCTGGCGGAGTTATTGTTCCTTTGATGGCAGTTACTACCATTGCAGCCGAAGTAGGTCCACAACCACTAGTTCCAATTGTTTGTGAACTATCCCCAATAGAACTATATTGATGATTTCTCCACCTGCTGTCAGTTTGATTATAATATGTAAGTCCTGCATAGTTTCCTAAACTGATATTAGGATATTCTGTTGTTCCGTTATAAGCTATCTCGCCTTGCAATTCAAAGTCTTCTGACTCTACTTCTTGCTCTGCTGATACTTCTTGTTCTTGTGTTTCTGTCTGCTCAACTATTTCTGTTGAAGGTAATTCTTCTATCTCTTCTTGCGACATATTATATGTAGTTATATAGTCTTTTATTTCATTTACTGCACTACTTACTATTTCTTCTGTTGAATTATCTTTATTTGTATTATAAAATCCAAATCCACTTAAAATCCCAATAAACACTGCTATTACTATTAATACAATATTTCTTTTCTTATTTTCACTCATTTTTATTTTCCTCCTATCATTTTCTCCAAATTTTCTTCTATAAAAAACTTTAATCTCAATATTTCGTTTTCCTCTTTTTCAGTGAAATTAACTTTGTTATTCTTTGAATACTGAATTGCTAAAAATCCTATTGGCTCATTTTCTTTGTTGTTTATAATTATGTCGTAAAAACTTTTTATTTCTTGATTCTTCTTTAAATTATATGTTGCTGGCATTTTTTCCTTTAAGTCTTCCAAATTATTTACTTGCATTTTTCCGTTGTTTAATAACGTTTTGACAAATTGCGGAATACAATTTAAAGGAATTGCTTGTAAATACATCTGATAAGCCCTACAACCAGTCCTGCATACTTCGTATGTACAACTTGTCTTTAACGCGCTTCTACCATTTGCGTAATGTCCACCGTTGTGAAAGTCATATATCTGTACTCTATCTGCATTTAAAAGCTCTTTTGTTTCTTCCATCCTTTCTACTATTTGTATATCTGTATCACATTGTTTTTTTATTTTTTTAGGTATTGTTTCTTCTATTTCTTTTTTTGTTTTTTTAAAAGCTACAAAAAGTCCTCCGATTGCTGTTATTAAAGCCGTTATACTTAATATTGTAGTTGTTATATTCTCCATTTTTAACCTCTCCTTATCCACATATATCCGACAACTTCATACGGTTGCATATTATTATGAGGTTCCCCACCTCCTGCATTACTTGCAGTTATAGTTGCTCCCTGTACCGTTGTTGTTCCTTGCGCTCCGGCCACTTCCAGGTATATTTCTATTTACCAAAGTATTGTTGTTTAACGCATGTGTATGAGATGGCATTTCTTGTGTTGTTAGTTTATGTGTTTTTTCTCCTCCTGTTTTTCCTATTATATCTAAATCTTCATCATCTTCGTCTATTCCTAAACATACTTTTCCTTTCAATCTTTCCCATGTTCCAAACTCCAAAATTGTATTTGGATTTGTATCACTTTGCGTTATATATGTGCTTCCAACTGGAAATACTAATTCCATTAAACCTTTTTGCATTGCATTTAAATTGGCATCATTTGCTGCCGATATCCCATTTTCAAAATTAAAATACCCCATTATTTCTCTCCTTTTTTACTATTTTCATTTATTTTTTGTAATATTTGATTATTTGCATTAATAAGTTCTATTTTTTCTTCTGCTCTAATTTCAGATAAAATTTGAGATAAAATACCATCTAAAATACAAGCTGGAAAATTGTATTTAGATTGAATAAGTTGTAAACTATTCATCATTTCCCCCCTTGCACTTTCAAGCTTAATCACTAATGGTTGTTCCATCTTTTTCCTCCTTTCCCGATAATTGCATTAAATTTATTGTCTTTGTTTTTTTGTTATTCTCAACTTTTTTAGGCTCTTTACCTTCTTTTATTATAATTTTTTCCATTGTTTCCTCCTTATGTCCAATATCCAACGATTATTCCATTTCTCACTTGTAAGTTAGAATAAGACCATGTGATTGTGCCATCTCCATTATCTTGAATACTTGTAACAATTGGGATACTTCCTGTATATGCACTTTTTCCATCTACGGCAATATTTCCAATATGAAAATTATTTAGCGTTTGCCAATGTCCATAAATATTGCAACCTACATGTAAACCTTCTTCTGCAAAAATAGAATTGCCTCTTGAATAACATAATTTGGCGTGATATTCATCATCTTCCTCACTCGCTCTTTCTGTCCATGCCATAAATTTACCGTGTGGATCTAAATCAAAAGACAATCCTTTATGAGTTTCATCTTTTGCCCATCTATTTGTTCTTATTGAACCTACACAAATACCATCTCTATAAAAAGTATTTCCGTAAAAATCAAGGACGTTTCTTTTTGAGTTTTCAGAAACCTCACCTTCGTAAAGAGTTATTCCATTATTCTCAAATTGAACGCATTTTGTATTATTATTCCATGCTATTTTTACACTATAAGGATTTTGACTGATTAAAGTGCTAAATTCATTTTTTCCAACTTTCTTGTTTACTTCTAAATTTATCTCTTCTTCTGCTATTTTTATGGAAGCATTCATCTCTACTTTTGTTGCAAAAACATCTGTATAATCGCTTTGTATTGCGAACTTAACTTTCATCTTTGCCGTATAATTTTGTATCTTTATTTTGTTTGTACCTTTGCTTAAAGGTATTTGATTTGAACCTAAGTTCTCTATTTCAGCTGTTTCTTTTATAGTTCCATCTACATTAATTCTTCTAATTATATTTGCTGTTCCGCCTCTAAAAATATATTCGTCACATATATCACCATTTTTTCTTAATACATCTTTTATGTTTAATTCGCATATTGTTTCCTCATTTAGTTCATTCGTTATTATAATTCTACTATCTCCGTAAATGATTAGATTATCATTTACAATCAAATCGTTGTTTACAAATAATTGTTTAAAAACTGTATTATTTCCATAAATATGAAGTTCCAGTAACTCTCCTTCGTAACAATTTTGAAGTATTATTTCGTTTTCTCCGTCTAATTCTCTTGTTAAAATTTCTATTTTTGAAACTTCTTGTTGTATTTGTCCTAGTTCTAGATTTATAGATGAAATTTGCGAATTATATTCAGAAATTTGATTTGCTAGTCCCTCTATTCTGCTTACAGACATAGTTCCGGTTGTTATAAAATCCGCATTTATCTGTCCATCCATTGTTATTGCTAATTTGAAAGGTCCTTCATATCCATTAGAACTAAAACCGATTCCTCCTAATCCAAATCTCCATACATTTTTCGCCTTTTCTTTTGGAACTTCATCTAAAATCAATATTTCATTATCATCTATATATACATATCCATTTTTATTTAAAGAATTTATCAAGTCTGTCTGTTGTGAAATTACCGTTTCTTGTTTAGATACTGTTTTTTCAATTTTATTTATAGTTTCTTTTATGTTATCAAATTTAGCTTTTACATCTCTTGTAAAATTCCCAAAAGTTAGAGATTTTACTCTTTTTGATATAATGTCATATTGATATTCTAATACTTCTGTCTTTATTGTTACGAGTGGATGTAGTACTTTTATAGTATCTCCAATTTCCATTTCATTATTTATATCAGAGGTTGTTGTATAACTCATTTTTGGATACTTATTTTCTTCTAAATACATTTCTGCATTTGTTCTTAATTCTGCTATTAAGTTTTCTTCTGTTTGTTCTTCTTGTTTCAGTTCAGTCTGAAAATCTACTGTTTTTGTATAGGGTTTCTTGTATTGTATATCACTTTCCATATATTCTTCCGGAAGTGTTGTTTCGTTATATCCTACTGGATAAAGTCTAGTAACTACATTTGACCAGTCTTCATATATCTCCATAGATTGCATATTCTTTCCATATATAATTGTTTCCCCATTATCATTTCCAACACTTTTCAAAAAATTAATATTCCAGTTATCTGCATCAAATATTCCGTTCCATCTTTCTTCGATTGTTGCCCATGCTTCTAGTAGATTTTTTCTTATGAAATAAGCGGTATCTATATTCTCAACATTTGAATAAACTATGAAAGGACTGACATTGTCAGTCCTTTCATTTATATAATTTAAAGCATTAATACCATTTAAATTTGTTGGTCTTACATCTACTAAGAAATAATCTTTTGCATCAAACATAACATGATTTGCTGTAAAAGCTATTTTTCTATTGGTATATTGTATGTTTTCTCCAATTCTAAAAGCCTGTGGATTTAATTTAGATTTAGTTTTTATAACACACAACTTGTCTTTTTCTATATATTCTTTATATTTAATCGGTATTTCTACTTCTATATACCATCCATTTAGTGATTTTTTTTTATATTCTAAGCATTTTGTAGGATTAATAACTATATTTCCTGCACTAGAAAAATCTTTATCGTTTTCATTGAATATTTTAATCATAGCCATCTATCCTTTCGTTTAGCTTTTATTATACAATCTCCTTCATGCATTATTATGTTGTTATCTCCGATTTTTAATTTTGGAAATTCATAACCTATTTTTAATTGTCTATTTCTATTCAATCCTTCATATTTTCCTTCTTTCTCTTCGCAATCAATTTCTACATATTCTTCATCTTTAAAATCATACTGAAATCTTATGTCTTTTATCGTTATATCAACTTTATTTGATATTGTTTTTTCTAATCTTAAAATTGGTCTACTGTATATATTTCCTCCGTTTACTATTTTCTCTGTTGTATCTGCTATATAGTTCATCTCTACTTCTGCATTATCTGTAAATACATTTGTAACTGTTTTATATGTTTTTGCATTTTGAAGTTGATCGTATGCTGCTTGTTGTTCTTCTGTGTATGCTTCAATTTCTTCTGTTTCAAGTTCATATTCTAATTTTACCGGTGTTCCTGCTGTTTTTTGTTGTGATAACCAATTTTTAAATCCCTCAATTGTTGTTGCTATTTCATTTGAGATACTAAAATATATCGTTCCTGCCGAACTATTAAGACAATATTCTTCATCTTTGTTTAAATTTGTCACTGTATTTGCAACAACATTAAAATAGTTACAATACCTTACTGCATCGTTTTTTTGTGGCAATATATTAGTTAATGAGAATATCGTAGTTTGTGTATGAGGTGCTGTTTGCCATATATATATTTCCCAATTCTCTGTCCCATCAAACGCAATTTGTTTTCTTTTATGATGTATTCCGTCATCTGCTAAATAATCGCCTTCAAACATTTTTTGATTTTGCGACAACGGAAATGTTTTTACTTCTTCTTCGTGTGCTTCAAAATCTGTTGCTGTATTTGATACTTCTAATTGTACATTGTCAATAGTTGCTATTATTGAAGAAATAACCGCATATTTTGTATCTTCTGTGCTTGTTGCT
>CALXKA010000055.1 GCA_944388765.1 uncultured Clostridia bacterium | reverse complement strand
AACTTTAACCTTTCATATAACTTATCTTCTTCATCACTCATTTCCAATATATTTCCATAATCTTGAATCCAATTTAACAAACTATCAAATCCTTCATATTTTTTATCATATTCATCTCTATCTTTAAATATTATTACTATCTAATATTTCTTTTCTTTTATTTTTTAATAAATCCATCTCTCTATAAAAATCTTCATCACTCCAATTGCAGAAAGTATAATTCAAATCATTATTCTTTTTAACTAATTCTATCTCTTCAATAGTAACATATTTGACTTCTGCAACTTCTTCTCTTTGCAATAGGTAATCATCTATTTTGTAATCTACTACAAAAATAAAGTTATATGCGAAGCGTTTATGTTTATCATTACTTTTATGAATATCTATTACTTTAATTTGCTTTTTCGGAATTTCTATCCCTAACTCTTCTTTTACTTCCCTATATATAGCTTCTTCCACAGTTTCTCCGCTATCAACTTGTCCTCCAGTCTTTGCCCATTTATTAGGATTTCTTACTTTATTAGATGTTCTCTTTTGTAAAAGTACTTCTCCTTTTTTATTCATTATCCAACAAGAAACTGTTCTTCGCCATAAACCTTTATTATATGCTACCCATCTTTCTTCAACTTGTCCTGTTAATTCATTATTTTCATCTACAATATCTACTAGTTCCATTCTATACTCCTTCACATTTTCCCTTATTTTATCATATCTTTTAATAATTTCGTATACTATTTAATATTTTCATATAAATTTTTCCATATATTCTATCAAAAATAATGGAATATTAACAATTTTACCATCTTTTTTTAAATTATTCATTGAGAATCTTACAGATAAATTATTATCAAATTTCTCATTATATTTAGTTAAACTAACATTATTAATAGACTTATTTGCTTTTACTTCAATAGGAATTACCCTATTTTCATATTGCATCATAAAATCAATTTCGTATCTATCAAATGTGAAATAATTCGGTATCATATCAAATATAGTACACAATGTATTTAATACATAATTTTCTGTAAATGCCCCTTTAAATTCTTCGAATAATTTATCTCCCTCTATTACAATTCTACTATCCAAATTTGCCATTTTTCTAAGTAATCCCACATCATTCATATAAATCTTAAAAGAACTTAAATCATTGTATGCTTTTAGTGGAAAATCTGTTTTTTTCACATTATATATCTTATAAATTAAGTTTGCATCATTTAGCCAATTTAATGCATTTTCATATTCCCTTGCTCTTGCTCCTTCTTTTATTGTTTGATATAAAAATTTTTTATTTTCTCTAGCAAGTTGTGATGGTATACTATTCCATATTAAAGATATTTTATTTGCTTCACTATTTTGTGTATGTTTTGAAAAATCGCTTTCATAAGCTTTTAGTATATTTTCTTGCACCTTATTTACAAGTTCCATATCTTTTTCATTTACCCAAATATTAACAGCCTCTGGCATTCCTCCGATAATAAAATATGCTTTCAATTTTTCTTCTAATTGATTAAAAAATATGTCTGGAATGTTTTCAATCTCTTTTATAGAATTCATATATTCTACTAAATTTTCACAATTATCTGCTATTAAAAATTCACTAAATGTCATTGGATACATATTTAAAAACTCTACTTTTCCTACTGGAAATGATGTATGTGATAATCTTATACCTAATAAACTCCCTGCACAAACTATATGATATTCATTCGCCTCTTCTTGAAAATATTTTAAACTATTTAATGCATTCGGACATTCTTGAATTTCATCAAAAATAATTAGCGTTTTTTCTGGTATAATTGCCTTTCCATATATAAATGATAGTTGTTCCAATATTCTTTTTGGATCCTTAGTATTGCTAAATAGATTGTATAAATCTTCATCATGATCAAAATTAAAATAGGCAACTCCTTCATAATTTTCTTCTCCAAATTGTTTTAAAATATATGTTTTTCCAATCTGTCTTGCTCCTTTTAGAATTAAAGGTTTTCTATATTTACTTTTTTTCCATTTTACTAATTCATTAATTATAAATCTTTTCAAATTGATCATCTCCTATAACTAATATATATCAATTATATACTATATTATACCACTCTCATCACATTTTTTCAATTATTTATAGTAATTTAATCACACTTTTGTAAGCATTTTTCAAATTTTAATCACACTTTTTCAAGCACTTTTTATATTTTAATCACACTTTTGCAAAATTTATTCAAATGAAATAAGCTTTACTTTTATATCACAAAGAAAAAAATCTCCAAACTAAAGCTAAATTAACTTTATACTTTAATTTGAAGATGATAAATTCTCTGTAATCTATTGTTTTAAAAAGTAAGACTATTACTACTATCATAATAATCATCAAAATCATAACTATCATAATAAGAGTCATAATCGTAATCATAATCATCATAATAGCTATTATATATATCATCAAAAGATTCTAGTGTATGTAATCCTGCTGACATCCCCACAACAATTAATAAGGCAAAAATAACAAAAGAAATGATAATTCCTATACCAGATGTCACTAAGCCTGCTATTGACATTCCTTTTCCTGTTGATTTAATTCCTAAAATTCCAAATATAATAGCTAAAATAGCACATGGAATAGAAATAATCCAAACAAAACAAAATACTAATGAAATAATCCCTAGTACCATGGATGCAATAGAAAAACCTTTTTTATCTTCTCGTTTAGTTTGAGGTGTTTCTGTTTTCTCTGTATTATCCATTTTTTTAATTTCTACTACTTCTTTATTTTCTTCCATAAACATCGCCCCCTATAAGCCCATTATAACATAATCCATCATGATTTACAATAATTTTAAAAAAACTCTCAGGAAGCATTAAAATAATCCACAATACCTGTATAAATTCCCCAAGCTAATTGATTTTGATACTCGTCTTGCAACAACTGTTTTTCTTCCTCTGGATTAGATAAAAAACCACATTCTACAATTGAAATTGGTATTTCCACATGTTTCATAAGATAAACTGTATCTAATTTCATAGCAACTCTCTTATTATCTTTTTGGATAGCTTCATTCAAATTATTTTGTATCTGTTTTGCTAAATGAATACTTTTTTCATCTCCATTTTTATAAAAACATTGCCATCCCCAATATTGTTGTTGCGGAATTTTATTTAAATGAATAGAAACAAAAATATCAGCTGAACTTTCATTTCCAATTTTTACCCTATTATGGATATCTGATATTTTTTTCTCTCTTAATGTTGTTTTATCCAAATCGTAAATAGCATTCTCATCAGAACGTGTCAAAACCACATTACATCCATTTGTTTCTAATAAATTTTGTAATTTTAATGCAATTTTTAAATTAGTTTCTGCCTCTGTTGTACCAGTACTACTTTGAGCCCCTTCATCTGGAATACCGTGACCGTGCATCTACCACAACCACTTTTCCAGAAACTGGTGTAGCAGTAGTAGGAAGTGTATTTTGGGTATTTGCATTCTCCTCTTTTTGACTAGTTGCAATTTGAAATGAAAAAGCAAACATAGCAATAAAAATACATGCTAAAATAATTTTAATTCTTTTCCCAGTAATCACCAACATAAAAAAACTCCTCATAATTTAGTCTTTATTACTAAATATATGTCAGAGTTTCTTATTTATGACTATTTCCTACGATCTACTGCATAACTACTTCCCATCACAGACTTAGCAGCATGTTTTACCTGTCCGCCAACTTCTCCAATCTCTAAAATATTACTAAATCTGCCAACATCTGCGACTACTACACCAATAGACAAAGAAGTTAGTGGGAATTGCTCAATGATTCCTTTTCTATTGGCGACTTCAATATATCCTTTTTCTAAATCTCTTTCTGTAAAAAATTGTCCTACTTGACTATCAAACATTGCAATAATGTTTTGACAAATTTTTTCACAATTCGTGGTTGGTAAAATTGCTACAAAATCATCTCCACCTACATGTCCTACAAAAGCTCCCTCTTCTAAATTACTATGTACCCCTTTTAAGATAACTCTAGCAGTAAATTCAATAATTTGGTCTCCTTTTAAAAATCCATACACATCATTATAAGCTTTAAAATTATCTAAATCAAAATATAACATGGAGAAAGCTTCTTTGTTTAATAATCTCTTTTTCAATTCAGCATGAATTTGTACATTTCCCGGCAATCCGGTTAAAGGACTAATTCTTCTATTAATTGATAACAATCGATTTAGATTCTTAACAGTATAATACAAATATTCTTCATCTACAGGTTTTTTAATATAATATTCTATCGATTCTTGCAAAATTTTCATACGATGATGCTTATCTCCATTAGAAGAAACTACAATAACAGGTGTAATAGTATTATCTTCGTCTCGTCTAATTTGTCTACACAATCCTACCACATCTCTATCAATAGCATCTTCATTAATAACAATAAGAGCCGGAATGTTTTTAAGTGCTATATCTATTTGTTCTGACTTCACACTAATAAACTTGTAATCCTTATCATTTTTAAATAATTCCCTAAAAACTACAATAGAAGAATCATCATCATCAATAATATAAATTTCTTGAATCATTTCTTAATCTCCTTTTTTCTTAATTCTATTTTTTTATTTAATACTTCAGCAATCTCTTTTGTATTAATTGCTGGAAATGCTTTTTTCAAACGATATACTCTTCTATACAATCTTCTTAAAATTCTATCACGTTTTTTCTTCAATTCTTCCACAATTAATTGTACATTATCTGCTTTAGATAATTTATCTGATTTATTTAATTTTTCGTTTTTCTTCATTTCCTGTAATTTTTCTTTAATTTGTTGATTTAAGCTTTCTATTTTTTCTAAAGTTGTTTTTATATTTTTAACTTTAATAACACTAACAATGAAGTCTATTAAAAATATCAATATAAAAGCCAAAACAACTACTTTTAAACTAAATGAATCTATATATCCAATTAACATTTCTATAAAAGGATGAATATAATAAATAAATAGAACTCCTAAAACACCCCAACAAAGAGAATTTGTCAAACAAATTCTCCCTTGAAAATTAAATTTTTGGTCTGAATAATCCCAATATTTTGTTTTAAATATCTTCTCTAATAACACTCCCACTACATACTCCCATAGTGTTAATATGACAAAAGATGCTAAAAATAAAACAAGCCAATTATCAGCGAAATTACTTAATAATACTATCATAATGATAGCACCGCACCCATAAATTGGGCAAAAAGGTCCATATAGAAAACCTGTATTAATAATTTTCTTTTCTGCTATTGTTCGAACAATACTTTCCATTACCCATCCTAAAAAAGAATAGATTGCAAAATATGTCACTAATTCAAATATATTATTCATTTCAATTATTTTTCCCCTTCTTAAACAAGACATAAGATATCTCACTTATGTCTTATTTTTTATTTAACAGCTCTGCCTTTTGCTTCGTCTGTTGCACCATCTATATTATAAGCTGTTACAATAATTCTATTCTCTCCTTCTTCTAATGGGAAAGTAAATTCTAATTCTTTCTTTCCTTCTGCTCTTACAATAAATTTCTTATTTTCATCTTCGTTGATAATAAAAGTAACAGCATCTAATTCCACTTCATCTGACGCCTTAATTACAAAATTTTGAGGATTATTGACATCATCAACTGCTAAAGTAATAGTTGGCTTTGTGATTCCCTTTACTTCTTGTTGTTTTGTAATTGTTTTATTATTGATATCCACTAATACCACAGTCAAGGTATGTTGTCCTTTTGGTATATCAACTTCTTGTTCTACTTTTGTATTATTAATGTCTACTCTTTGTTCTTGTTCTTCATCCCATCGATAAGTCAAATATGCTATTTCTGTTTGATTTTCAGCCGAAATTTTCAATTTTGAACCAACCACATCAAAAGAAATAATATCTTCTGTTTCATAAGATTTTTCGCTAGAAATTTCTTGTCCATTAATATCTACTACTCTAACAAATAAAGTATTAATTCCACCTGGTATTGTAATTTCTTGTTCAATATATTTTCTACCATTACCAGTAATAACTTGTACTTCTTCTTCATTCCAAGCATATTCTATTCTATCTATTGCTTTATCATGCCTAATTTTTAATAAAATGGTATCTTCTGACTTACGTTCTTCCTCAATTTCTGGTTTTGTAGGTTGTGTAGCCCTTTCTACATTTTCTCTATAAATAGCATAAGAACCTGTTCCTATCATAAATACTCCAAAAGTAATAAGAGCAATTACAAAAAACATAACTACAGATTCAATTCGTACGGGTCCTTTGTTTTTAGAATTCGTATTTGTTGTTGCCAAAATCTGATTCATTCTCTTCCACCTCTTTGGTTTTCTTACGGAAAATTATATCATACCGTTTTTTAATTGTAAATGATTTCAAAAAAAAAGTATGAGTTTTTTTGACTGGGGAATTCCTTAGATTTCAATATTTTTAAGCTCTAAGTTATAATTTGATTCAAATTTCAATGATTTAAACTATTTATAGTTTATTCCATTTTTATTTTTAGGTCAACCTTAATAAGCCAAATTTTATACATTTTGACCTTTTTGTAAATTGAAAAAGTAATTTCCATTTATAATATATAATAATGGAATTTAATATTACACTAACTATTATTGTAAGGATAACTTCAATTTTATTGTCAATGAAAGAAATATATAAAATGCATTTACTCCTTGAAATAACTGCTTTATGCTATTTCTGTAATTGACAATAGCTATATCTTTATAATGGTATGTGGTGTTAATCGCATGAATATCGATTAACACCTTAACAAATGAAAAAATGTGTGATATACTGTGTTTGATTAATTTCATAAGTTTTTAAGCAAATGGATTTTAGTCTTACACATTTTGAGAACTATTAACTTTTTGCTTGTTTGTGTTGTGCTTTTTTTCGTAAATAGATGTTAATTTTACACTTTTTTACCACTTTAATATATTTTTCATGCAATTTTTTATTTAGAAAATGGCTGTTTCTCTTACATTTGGAATTTACTTTTTCTTTTGGAAGTTACTTTTACAATTCACCAATTTATTAATTTTAAAAGTAAATTCCAGCGAAAGCTCAATTGGAATTTAGTTTTGGAATTTCTATGATATAATTATATTAATACTTTACTTGGGTACAAGGAGGTATTATCATGGAAAATCCAAACCAAAAACATTTAACTTTAGAAGATAGAAATTATATCGAACAGGCTCTAAATCATGGTATGACTTTTAAAGAAATAGCTAAATTTCTATCTAAAGATCCAACTACTATTTCAAAAGAAATTAAGAAACATAGGATAAGAAAAGAACCTAACACTTTTAATGGATGTGGCAATATTTGTAAGAATAGATTTTCTTGCAGAAGGAAAAATGTATGTGGTAGAAACTGTAACTTTCTTTGTTTTAAATGTAAGAGATGTAATACTTATTGCTCTGAATTTCAAGAAGATATTTGTCTTACTTTAACTCAAGCTCCTTATGTTTGTAATTCTTGTTCTTCAAAAGGTGCCTGCAGACTTGTTAAATATTACTATCGTGCCTTGCCTTCATATCATCAATACAAGCATACTTTATCTAC
>CALXKA010000054.1 GCA_944388765.1 uncultured Clostridia bacterium | reverse complement strand
GGTACACTTGGTGCATATTGTTTTAATGTTTCTATTACTCCTACATCTGATGCAATTATTCCATCTGGTTTTAATATCTCTAATTTTTTTGCCATCTCAATTATTTCTTCATATTTTTCATCCCAAGCAAAAATATTTAGTGTAACATACACTTTTTTTCCTATACTATGTGCATATTTTATTGTTTCTTCTAAATCTTTATCTTCCATATCTGCTCTTGCTCTTAATGAGAGTGATGAAGTTCCACAATATACTGCATCTGCTCCATAAAGATATGCTATTTTTGCTTTTTCAAATGACCCTGCTGGTGCTAATAATTCTATTTCTTTCATTATATTATCCTTTCATATATAAATTTAACAGTAATATTATATATTTTTTTGTATGTTATGTCAATGCATGCAAATTTATCATTATGTTTACTTTTTGGTGTTTTTTTGATATAATTAATATATGCCATAAGTATAAATTTTAAAGGAGGTAGTTTATATGGCAAGAGATATACTCTTTCCCGATATACGGGATGCTTTATATTCTGGAACTAGCATTGATGACATACAAGAACGATATATAACAGCTCTTCGTTCAGAATACTCATTGTCCAATTTCTTGTATGCTAACAAATTGGAAGAAGGTCAAAATATGTTAAATATTCATAACCTTCATGAGTTGGAGCAAGAGTTCCATGATTTAAAGGAATATCTTCGTATGTGGTCAAAAAAACACCATGTCCATGTCTTTATAAAAAGGCGGAAGAAGGGTTGGATTGGATATAACGAAAAAATTCAACTTTTTTTGCTACATGATCGTCCTTTGGGAAAAATTTTGGATTTGCTCGGTTTTAGGATTATCCTATGTACAGACAAGATAGATTCTATTTCATCTGTAAAGCTTTTATATGAACTTCAAAATGAGGTTATGCAGTTCTTTATCGAAAAGAAACATTGCATTTTTTTGGAAGCTGAACCAAGAATAGACACAGATTTTAATCCAAAAGATTTCAAAGACATTGTCATTCCGCGTGATTCTTTACTGTATGAAGAATTTATACCATCTGTAAAGGATTATGTGAGATATCCTAAAAGTAACGCTTATCAAAGTTTGCATTGCGTGATACGTAAACCTAATGGTTTAACTTTTGAAGTTCAGGTGCGTACTTATGCGATGGACTTGGTTGCAGAGCATGGGACAGGTGCCCACACATCTTACAAAAATCAGCGTTATACTGAATTAAATTTCGGTATTGATTATAGTAAGATTAATATTCCAGGATTCATTGTTCTTCCTGATGGGAGTATAAATGATATTGTTGGTTTACAACATTCAGTGGATCCGTTTAACTTCCTTTAAAAAGAAGCTCCTACGTTTTTTTGTAGGAGCTTCTTCTTATTATTTTATTCTACTTATAGCTAATCCATCGCCCACTTCTAAAATTTTAGTTTCTAAACTTGGATTTTCACTTACTTCTTTTATATATTCTCTTAAATTTCTAACAGCTGTTCTTTGTTTATGTTTGTTGTAATTGCTCATAACATACCCTTTATATAAAATATTATCAGCAAATATAATTCCATTTTTATTTATTAATCTTAATGCTTCTTTTAGAAAAAACGGATATTTTCCTTTTGCAGCATCAATAAATACTACATCATATTTATCATTTAAATTTGGTAAAATTTCTACTGCATCTCCTTCATATATGTTTATTTTATTTTCTAGTCCAACTTTTTTAATATTTTCTTTTGCTTCTTTTACTCTTTCTAAGTCTCTTTCTATTGTATCAATTTTTCCATTTTGGTCTAAAAATTCTGTAAAACATATTGCAGAATATCCAACAGCTGTCCCAATTTCTAGCATTCTTTTAGGTTTATTAGATTCTAAATACTTTTCTATTACATCTAATGTCTCATCCATTATTATTGGAATATGATTCTCTAATGCTTTTTGTTTTATTCTTTCTAATTCAGTATAATTCATTATTTACTTCCTTTCTTATAAATAAAAGCAAATGAGAACCATTTGCTTTTATGTTTGGGAATATACGCTCTTGTTAATCAATACAGCAGTCTACATCATCATCATCGAAGTAATCATCATCACTTAAACTTTTTCTTCTTTTAGTTGCATAATAAGCTTTATGCAACTCTTCCAAACTCGATTTATGAGGTTTTTCCTGCTTTCTATGCTGCTCATTTTCCTTATGCATTTAGGCTACTCCCTTCCTGTAATTTTTATAGTTTTATTATATATAACAAATTTGTATAAGTCAATATTATTTACTTCTATTTGCTCTTTCTCTTTCTTTCGTATCTAATATTTTCTTTCTTAAACGTATTGATTTTGGAGTAACTTCAACTAATTCGTCATCTTGAATAAATTCTATTGCTTTTTCAAGTGACATTTGAATTGGTGGAACTAATCTTAATGCATCATCTGAACCAGAGGCTCTTGTATTTGTTAAGTGTTTTTCTTTACATACATTTATTGCTAAATCTTCTCCTCTTGAATTTAATCCAACAATCATACCCTCATATACTTCTACACCTGGTCCTATAAATAATTCTCCTTTATCTTGTGCATTATATAGTCCATATGTTACTGATTTTCCATTTTCAAATGCTACAATTGTTCCTCTAACACGAGCTTGAATATCTCCTTTATATTCTTGATATGAATCAAAAATGTGATTCATTGTACCTTCACCTTTTGTATCAGTCAAAAATTCTGTTCTATATCCAATTAATCCTCTTGCAGGGATTTTAAATTCAATTTTTGTATGTCCATCTTCTGCTGGTTCCATATTTACCATTTCTGCTTTTCTTCTACCTAATTTTTCAATAACATTTCCCACACAGTCATCTGGTACGTTTACAACTAAATCTTCTATTGGTTCACATTTTACCCCATCAATTTCTTTAAATATAACTTTTGGACGAGATACTAATAATTCAAAACCTTCTCTTCTCATTGTTTCAATTAATACTGATAAATGTAATTCTCCTCTTCCTGACACTTCAAATGAGTCTGGTGAATCTGTTTCTTTTACTCTTAGTGATACATTTCTTTCTAATTCTTTGAATAATCTATCTCTAATATGTCTTGATGTTATAAATTGTCCTTCTTTTCCTGCAAATGGTCCATTATTAACACTAAATGTCATAGATACAGTTGGTTCATCAATATCTACAAAAGGTATTTTTTCTGGATGATTAAAATCACAAATTGTATCACCTATGTTAATATCAGAAATTCCTGCAAGTTCTATAATATCTCCTGCTTTTCCTTCTTCTACTTCTACTTTGTTTAATCCAACATGTGTGTAAACTTTTGCTATTCTTCCTTGTAATATTTTATCTTCTTTTCCACATATAGAAACTGGCATTCCAGTTTTTATGATTCCTCTTTCAACTCTTCCTACTGCAATTCTTCCAACATAGTCATCATAATCAATATTTGATACTAACATTTGTGCTGGACCTTCTTCATCACAGTCAGGAGCTTTAATAGTATTTACTATTGTTTCAAATAAACAATGTAAATTATCTGTTTCATCATTTAAGTCCATTTTAGCTATTCCATTTTTTGCAGATGCATATATAACTGGAAAATCTAATTGTTCATCTGTTGCATCTAGTTCTATAAATAGTTCTATAACTTGATCTACTACTTTTTCAGGAGTTGCTCCTGGTCTATCTATTTTATTAATTACTACTATTGGTTTTAGTCCTAATGCCAATGATTTCTTTAATACTTCTCTTGTTTGTGGCATTGCACCTTCAAAGGCATCAACTAATAAAAGTACTCCATCAACTGTTTTTAGTACTCTTTCAACTTCTCCACCAAAATCAGCATGTCCTGGTGTATCTACTATATTTATTTTTATATCATTATACATAACTGATGTGTTTTTTGAAAGAATTGTAATTCCTCTTTCTTTTTCTAAGTCATTTGAATCCATTATTCTTTCTGCTACTTGCTCATTTTCTCTAAATACATGGCTTTGTTTAAGCATTGCATCTACTAGTGTAGTTTTTCCATGGTCTACGTGTGCAATTATTGCTATGTTTCTTATTTTTTGGTTATTCATTTTATTCAATCCCTTTCTTTTTCATAACATAAGACGTTTTTCAAGATTTTGAAAAACGCCTATAATCTCCTTTGGCTTATAAAATTATACTACTAAATTATATTTTTGTCAAATTATTTTGCAAGTTCGATAATTTTGTCCATTATTTCTTTTGTTACTTTATCAAATACTTCTTTATCTTTACTTCCTTTGTATTTACTGTAATCTAATGGCTCTCCATAAGTAATTGTTACTTTTCTATTTTCTTTTGTTCCTCCTTTAATACCGCAAGGTATTACTTTTGCCCCGCTTCTTACAGCAAAAAATGCTACTCCATCTTTTGGTTTTTCACCTTTTTCAAGTCCATTTCTAGTACCTTCTGGAAATAAGGCTATACATTCTCCATTTTTTAATACTTTTAAAGAGTTCTTTATTGCTGATACATCTTTTTCGTCTCTTTTTACTGGTATTGCTTCAAAAGCCCAACCCAAAAATGCTAAAAACTTATTTTTATATAATTCTTCTTTTGCCAAAAATTTCATATCTCTTTTTGCTGTTACAACTATTAATGGTGGATCTAAGTAGCTTCTATGATTTCCACAAAATATTAAAGCTCCATCTTTTGGAATATTTTCTAATCCCCTTATATCTGCTCTATAATATATTTTTAACCATATATATATAGCTCCTCTTACTATCCATTTTATTACTTCTTTGATAGATTTCTTTATTCCTTTCATTATTTATTTCTCCTTTATTTTACATTACTATTATTATATTTATCATTTATTAGCGCAATTACATTTTCTACAACTTCATCTATTGTCATATTACTTGAATCTATGTATATTGCATCATCTGCTTTTTTTAGTGGTGCGACTTTTCTATTTGAATCTCTCTTATCTCTATCTTTTATATTTTCCAATACTTCTTCATATGAAGTTTTAATTCCTTTTTCTTCATTTTGTAAAACTCTTCTTTTTGCTCTTTCTTCTGGCGTTGCATCTAAATATATCTTTACATTTGCATTAGGAAATACAACTGTTCCTATATCTCTGCCTTCCATTATTACATCTTTTCCTTCTGCAATTTTTCTTTGAATTTCTAATAATTTATCTCTTACAGGCTGTATTGTAGAAACAGGAGATACAAAATTATTTACATCATTTTCTCTAATTCTTTTTGTTACATTTTCTCCATTTAAAAATATTTCCCCATTACTTTTCATTTCAATATTGATCTTATCTAATACTTCTTTAATCTTTTCTTCTTCCTCTATTCCTATATTTTTATCAAGCATATTTAAAGCCACACATCTAAAAGTTGCTCCTGTATCTACATTAACTAATTTTAGTCTTTCTGCGACTTTTTTTGTTATTGTCCCTTTTCCAGCACCTGCTGGCCCATCAATTGCTACTATAAACGACATTCTAATTCTCCTTTTCTGGTACATATATATTTTTTGCAACTACATCTAATTCTACAACATTCATTGCTGTTAATTTTTCTATTTCTTTTCTTGCTTTTTCTTTAAAGTCTTTTATTCCATCTACAACATTATATCCATACATAATAGTTACTTCCATATATATTTTCGCACCTTCGCCGTAATTTTCTACTCTTGTTTTTAATATTTTATATATTGCTGGTGTTTGTGTCGCTAGATATTCTAAGATTTGTCTAAATACTAAGTCTGATATAGTAAATCTTCCTAGATAGCTAAATGTAGGTCTTATAATTGACTTTTCTGATATGTATGGTGCTTTCCCTTTTCCTTTTGACTTAAATATTTGTAATGGATCTAATAAATATCCTGAAAAATCTTTTTTTATTTCAAATGTTGGTACTGGAATTACATGTTTGCCTTCTGTTACTCTAATTCTTCTTGCTGTTTCCATTTCTTGTTTTGTTGCAACATCTGTAATATATGTTGTTTCAGAAATCTCTGGTAATCCAAGATTGGCTGCTATCTTTTGTACCATTCCATCTGATGTTCCAAGTATTAATATACTTTGTGGTTTGTATTTTTTTAAAGCTTTTATTATTTCTTGTTTCTCTTCTTCTTCATAAAAAAGGGCATGCTTTACTGTTGCAACTTTTGTTGTTGCTTTTTTAGCTGATTCTCCTGCTACAACTTCATTATCTTTTATTAATAACCCATCATCTATTATAAAGTGGGTATCTTTTTCTCCTGCTACCATTTGTGCTCTATAACTTTTCCCTGTTCCTGATGGTCCTACAAATGCATATACCTTCATTTTCTTCATAAATGGTAATTTTTCTTTTATATCATCTAATAGCATTTTTTCTCTCCTTCTTTATGTTTGTAATTTTACTATAAAACTTCTCTTTTTTCAAGTAGCTTTTAAATGGACCTTTTAATCTCTTTTTAGCTCTTTTCTTCTTAATTGTCCACATGCTGCATCTATATCTGACCCTAGTTCTCTTCTTATTGTTGCAACTATCCCATGGTCATTTAAATAATCTCTAAATCGCATAATATTTTCATTTGAACTTTTATCATATTTTCCATTTTCTATTTTATTTATTGGTATTAAATTAACATGACATAGCATTCCTTTTAGTAAATTTACTAATTTTTTTGCATCTTCTAAATTGTCATTATTATCTTTTGCTAATGCATATTCAAATGAAATTCTTCTATTTGTTTTGTTTATATATTCTTTACATGCTTTTATTAATTCTTCTATTGGGTATGTATTATTTACAGGCATCATACCGCTTCTTTTTTCATTATCTGTTGCATGAAGTGAAATTGATAATGTGCATTGTATATTTTCTTCTGCTAATTGATATATTTTTGGAATAATTCCACTTGTTGATATACTTATATGTCTTGCTCCTATATTTAATCCTTTTGGATTATTTATTATCTTTATTGCATTTACTACATTATCATAATTATCAAATGGTTCTCCTATCCCCATAAATACTACATTTGATATTTTTTCACCTGTATCTTGTTCTACTGCTATTATTTGTTCTACAATTTCTCCACTAGTTAAGCTTCTTATAAATTGTATTCCAGTAGATGCACAAAATTTACATCCCATTTTACATCCAATTTGTGAAGATACGCATATACTATTTCCATGATGATATCTCATTAGAACTGTTTCTATTGCATTTCCATCTAGTACATCAAATAAATATTTTATTGTTCCATCTTTTGATTCTTGTTTTTTTAAGATGTTATAATTGCATAAAGTATAATTTTCTTTTAATTTTTTTCTTAGGTCTAATGATATATTTGTCATTTCATCAAATGTTTTTACTTTTTCTTGATATATCCATTTAAATATTTGTTCTGCTCTAAATGGTTTTTCTCCTATTTGTATCATTTCTTGTTTTAATTGCTCAAAATTATAGTCTTTTATATTTTTCATTTTTTTCTCCTAAATAATTTCAAATTTACATTACATATTCTATTATACCTTAATTTTATATATATTGCAAAAGAAAAGTAGGAATTTCTATCTCCTACTTTATCTTATTTAATATTAAATTTTTTTATTTCTCTTGGTATTACGATTTTATTTGTTTCTACTCTTTTTATCTTTAATAATTCATCTAATCTATGCATCATTTCATACTCTTCATGAAAAAACAAGTTAAATAAAGCATCACGTATTTTGTCAAATTTGGTTTCTTTTCTAATTATCAAACTTGTTTCTACTATTTTTTTCATAATACCACCTATCTAGTAGTATTATATATTTTATCTATTATTGATGTCAATAATTACTTTTTAACTTTTTAATAAAATATGTTCTATATTTTAATGTCTGGAAAAACTATTTTTTTTATTCCCTTTTTCTCCTAGGATTAATACTTTACTGCTTATTGAAATAAACCATATTAATTTTTCATATTTTCACATCCTTTTTATATATAAAAATGGAACTATTTTTAAAAAATAATCCCCTCTTTTTTTACATTTCATTTCTTCTTTTACATATGAAATTTTCTAATTACAGCTTCTTTTAAATCTTTTGCACAAAGTATTAAACATAGTATGAAATTTAAGATTGATATACTACTTGCAATAATACTTAAAACTATATTATTTACCATATTTTCTTCTATAAATATTATTGGTAGCATACTAAATAGTACTATAATTAATTGATATATTGCATATTTTATATATTTTTTATAACTTACTATTGTAAGAACAAGCATAGTTATATTAGCAATCATAATTATTATAGGTATTGCAATTTCTATTGACCAACCTTTAAATCCTAATTTATAATCTATAAATATTGTTAATAATGATATTGCAAGAGTTTGTATTAATACGTGTCCTGCTATATTTGTATTTTTTCTAATAGAATATATTGCAGTAATCCATATGTATACTATTCCTCCATTTGCAAGTGCTGCCCAAGATGTATTAGGAGTTGTTAATTTATTAATTAGCACCAATACCAATGCTAATATTATTGAAGATATTAAGAATATTTTTATTAATTTTTCACTTTTATTTGCATTAATCTTTTTTGGATATATCATCTAAAACACCATTACTTTCTAT
>CALXKA010000053.1 GCA_944388765.1 uncultured Clostridia bacterium | reverse complement strand
GAAATGTTTACAGGTGCATCAAGAGCAATTGTAAATACTTTAATAAAAAATGAATATTTAGATGTAGTAGAAAAAAAAGTAGAAAGAAATCCGTTATTATTTAAAGATTATAAAAAGACAGAAAAATTAGAATTAACAGAAGAACAAAAAATAGCTTATGAAAAAATAGAAAAATCGATAAATAAAAATGAATATGAACAGTATTTGTTACATGGGGTAACAGGGTCACGGAAAAACAGAAATTTATTTACAATTAATTCAAAAAGTTATAGAAAATCAAAAGACAGCAATTGTTTTAGTGCCAGAAATATCATTAACACCTCAAATGTTAGAAAGGTTTATATCAAGATTTGGAAAAGAAGAAATAGCAATACTACATAGTAAACTTTCAATTGGAGAAAGGCATGATGAGTGGGAAAGAATAAGACAAGGAAAAATAAAAATTGTTATAGGTGCAAGATCTGCAATATTTGCACCATTAAAAAGTTTAGGAATTATTATAGTAGATGAAGAACATGATAGTTCATACAAATCAGAAACAAACCCTAGATATAATGCAAAAGAAATTGCAAAGAAATTAGCAAAGGAAAATAATATACCATTGGTATTAGGAAGTGCAACACCTAATATTGATACATATTATAATGCTATAAATAATAAGACAACTTTATTAGAATTAACAAAAAGAGCGAATAATTCATCATTACCAAAAGTTAATGTAATTGACTTAAAACAAGAACTTGCAAATGGGAATCGTTCTATGTTAAGTGTAGATTTATATTCTAATATAGAAGAAAATTTAGAAAATAAAAAGCAAACAATATTATTTTTAAATAGACGTCGGATATTCCACTTTTATAATGTGTAGAAACTGTGGATATACGGCTAAATGTCCAAATTGTAATATAAGTTTGACATATCATAGTTATGAAAGAAAATTAAAGTGCCATTATTGTGGGCATGAAGAAAATATAGTTACAATATGTCCAAAATGTCATAGTGATAAAATAAGATACTTTGGAACAGGAACTCAAAAATTAGAACAAGAAATAAATAAGCAATTTCCAACTGCAAGTACTATTAGAATGGATATAGACACAGTAACAAAGAAAAATTCACATGAGGAAATACTAAATAAGTTTAAAAATGAAAATATAGATATTTTAATAGGAACACAAATGGTTGTGAAGGGACATCATTTCCCAAATGTTACATTAGTAGGAGTTATTGCAGCAGATAGTTCACTTAATATTGATGATTATAGAGCAAATGAAAGAACTTTCCAGATATTAACACAAGTTGCAGGAAGAGCTGGGCGTGAAAATTTACCTGGCAAAGTTATTATTCAAACATATAATCCGCAAAATTTTGCTATACAATGTGCAAAAGATCAAAATTATAAAAAATTTTATGAAACAGAAATTGCTTTGCGAAAACAATTGAAATATCCACCATTTTGCGATATAATATTAATTGGATTTAATAGTTATAATGAAAATGAAATAAGAGATATATCAAATGAAATGTATAATCAATTAGAAAAGTCAGTAGATAATACTTTATTTAAAGTATTTAGACCAATGCCTTGTCCAATTGATAAAATTCAAAATAGATACAGATGGAGAATTATAATTAAAGGAAAAATGACAGAAGAAATGAATAGAGTTTTGAATAACTCTTTAAAAGAAATATATAAGCAAAATATAAAAGATACAAGAATAATAATTGATATAAATCCAAATAATATGAGTTAAAATGAAAGAAAGGAGATAAAAATGGCAATTAGAAATTTAAGATATCAAGGAGATGAAATATTAAAGAAAAAATCAAAAGAAGTACCAGAAGAAGATATATTAGGGGAAAAAATACAGATTCTTATAGATGACATGATTGAAACTATGCATAAATATAATGGAGTAGGTTTGGCAGCAGTTCAAGTAGGAGTATTGAAAAGAGTTATTGTAATTGATTTATATGATGATAATGGACCAATAGTTTTAATTAATCCTGTAATTACAAAAACAAAAGGAGAACAAGAAGTAGAAGAAGGATGTTTGAGCTTTCCTAATGAATTTGCAAAAGTGATAAGACCTGCTGAGTTAACAGCAGAATATATAGACAGAGAAGGAAAAAGGATGAAAGTAAAAGCAAAAGAATTATTGGCACAAGCAATAGCACATGAAGTAGATCATCTAAATGGAGAGTTATTTATTGAAAAAATAATTCCAGGAACATTAGAATATATTGAACCAGAGGGAAATTAATAATTTTATATTAAGGAGAAAATGTATGAAAATTTTATTTATGGGAACTCCAGATTTTGCCGAAGAATCATTAAGAAGTTTAGTAGAAGCAAATTATGATGTTATAGGAGTAGTAACAAATCCAGATAAACCAAAAGGTAGAGGAATGAAAATGCTAGCATCTTCTGTAAAAGAATATGCTCAAAATAAAGGATTAAAAATATATCAACCAGAAAAAATTAGAAAAAATATAGAATTTATTGAAGAAATCAAAAATCTGAATCCAGATGTTATATGTGTAGTGGCATATGGAAAAATATTACCAAAGGAAATATTAGAAATTCCAAAATTAGGTTGTATTAATGTACATGGATCATTACTACCAAAATATAGAGGTGCGGCTCCAATTCAGTGGGCAGTATTAAATGGAGATAAAAAAACAGGAGTTACTACAATGTATATGGATGAAGGAATGGATACAGGAGATATGATTCTTAAAGAAGAAGTAGAAATTGGTGAGGATGAAACAACAGGTGAATTGTGGCAAAAACTTTCTAAAACAGGAGGAAAACTTTTAGTTAAAACTTTAAAAGAGATAGAAAATGGAACAGCACCAAGACAAAAGCAAAGCAATGATTATACAATTGCTCCAATGTTATCAAAAGAAATGGCGAAAATTGATTGGAATAAGAAAACAGTACAAGAAATTAAAAATTTGGTTAGAGGATTAAATCCAATTATGGGGGCATATACATTTTTAAATGGTAAAAAAATAAAATTTTGGAAGGTTGATTTAGCAAAAGAAGATGAAATAATGGCTGAAAATTTAAATTTTTTGGGTAATGGAGTAGTACTTCTTTCTGATAGTAAAGAAGGGTTATATATTAAAGCAAAAGGTGGAATATTAAAGGTACTAGAAATACAGGGGGAAAATGCTAAAAGAATGTCTATTTATGATTATTTAAGAGGAAATCCAATAAATGAATTTGAAGTATTTGAATAAAATTAAAAAAACTTTGAAAATGGTTGTAAAATATAAAAAAAATTGATATACTTATAAAGAAAATTAAGTATATCTTTTTTGATATATGGAATAGGAGGAGTTCATATATGAGTGAAGAAAATAAAAAGAATGAAGAAAATAAAGGGGAAGTTTTAGAATTAGAAGAAGAAATAAAATCTGAAAATGATGGTATACAAATATCAAATGATGTTATAGCTGTTATAGCAGGTGTAGCTGTTTCAGAAGTACAAGGAGTAGCTGGAATGGCAGGAGGATTTGCAGGAGGAATTTCAGAAGTATTTAGTGGAAAGAAAAATCTTGCAAAAGGAATTAAAGCAGATATTAATGAGGGAAAAGCAAAACTTGATGTCAATATTATTGTTGAATATGGATCAAGAATACCTGATGTAGCTTTTGAAATTCAAAATAGAGTTAAGAAAGCAGTAGAGAATATGACAGGATTAACAGTTGAAGAAGTAAATGTCCATGTACAAGGTGTAAATACAGATACTGCAAGAGAAGAAAAAGAAAGTGATGAGGAAGAACAATAATAAAATAATTAGTTATAGGAGGAAATGAAATGAAATTTTTAGAAAAAATCACATTAATTATTTATTCTAATATAATGTTAATATTATCAATAATATTATGTTTATTAATATTTGGATGGTTAGATATAGATATAGCAGGAAATGTTGTAAGAGGAATGGTAGCAGGAGGAACATTAACTAATATAGTTTTAGTAATATGTGTAATATTTATATTACTTTCAATAAAATGTATATTTTTTGATTCTACTTCAAGGGAACAAATTAAAGAAAGACAAGGTGTTTTACTTGAAAATGATAATGGAAAATTAATGATATCAAAAGAAACTATTGAAAATTTAGTAAATTCAGTTGCTTTGAATTTTGAAAGTGCAGAAGATGTATCAACAAGAGTTGATTTAGATAAGGACAATAATGTAAGAGTATATGTTACATTAATTGTAAATGCAAATGCAGTTATCAAAGATTTATCTGCAAACCTTCAAAATAAAATAAAAGATAAAATAAAAGTAGCAACAGATTTAGAAGTTAAAGAAGTTAATATAACTGTTAAAAAAGTTGCTCCAAAGCAAGAAGAAGCATAAATAATATTAAATAAAGGGGAATCAGAAAGGAAGGATATATATGGATAATTTTAAGAATTTCTGGAACCAATATAAAGGAGCAATAATTGGTATTATAATAGCAATATTAATTTTAGTAACAAGATTACATGATTTAATATTAGCAGTTGTAGTGTTGATATTAGGTGCTTTTATTGGAAATTATATACAACAAAATAAAGAAGAAGTAAAAACAAAATTAAAAAGTTTTATTGATAAGATGTAATAAAGAAAGGAAATAATATGAATAGAACAGCAATACGTGAGCAAGCATTTAAATTAATATATAGTTTAGAAATTCAAAAACAAGATAATTTACAAGAGGCAATAGAATTGTTTATAGAAAATAATGAAATAGTAGACAAATCTGCACAAGAGTATATAAAAGATGCTATTTTAGGGATAGAAAAAAACAAGGAAAAAATTATTGAACAAATAGAGAAAAATTTGAAAAAAGATTGGAAAATAGAAAGAATTTCTAAAATAGATTTATCAATATTGAAATTAGCAATTTATGAAATTCAATATAAAGAAATACCTTTTAAAGTTGTAATTAATGAAGCGGTAGAATTAGCTAAAAAATATGGAGAAGATTCTTCAAAAAACTTTGTTAATGGAATATTAGCAAGTATTGTAAACTAAATTAATTTGAATTTTTAAAAAATGTTTCTGTTAACAAATAAAATAAGAAACATTTTTTAATTATAACTATAAAAATTCACAAGGAGATAAAAATGAAGTATACAAATATGGCAATTACAGTATCTGATTTGAATAAATATATAAAAGATAAAATTGCAAATGATGAATATTTAAATCATATATTAATAAAAGGAGAGATTTCAAACTTTAAACACCATTATACAGGACATATGTATTTTACATTAAAAGATGAGAACTCTTTAGTTAAGTGCATAATGTTTAAATCATATGCACAAAAGCTTAATTTTACTCCAAAAGATGGAATGAAAGTATTTATTTTAGGTAGTGTATCTGTTTTTGAAAGAGATGGAGTTTATCAGGTATATGCACAAATAATGGAAGAAGATGGTGTAGGAGATTTATATACTAAATATCAGGAATTAAAGGAAAAACTAGAAAAAGAAGGATTGTTTAAGGAAGAAAATAAAAAGAAAATTCCAGTAATGCCAAAAGTAATAGGAGTATTGACATCACAGACTGGTTCTGTTATAAGAGACATAATAAACGTATCAACTAGAAGGAATCCTAATGTATATATAAGATTATTACCAGTACCAGTTCAAGGAGAAGGAGCGGCAGAAAAAATATCTGA
The DNA here is from genome assembly GCA_944388765.1 of uncultured Clostridia bacterium. GTDB lineage: Bacteria > Bacillota > Clostridia > TANB77 > CAG-508 > CAG-269. Next base: position 2,989 of record CALXKA010000053.1, on the reverse strand, counting down.
TGGAATTAAATATATGAATGAAAATAATTTAGCCGATGTACTAATTTTAGCAAGAGGAGGAGGATCTCTTGAAGATTTGTGGCCTTTTAATGAAGAAATTGTTGCAAGAGCGATATATGATTCAAAAATACCTATAATATCTGCGGTAGGACATGAAACGGATTTTTCTATCTCAGACTTTGTTGCTGATTTAAGAGCACCAACACCATCGGCAGCAGCAGAACTTGCAGTTCCAGATATATATGAAATAAAGCAAAAAATATTAGGTTATCAAAATAGATTAAGAATATCATTAGTAAAAAAAGTAGAACTATTACAAATGAGATATGAAAAATGTATGGCAAGTAGTGCATTTAAAGAACCAACAAGAAAAATTCAAGATAGATATTTAATACTAGAAAAATACATAAATAGATTACAAGATTCTATTAAAACTAAATACGAAATGGAAAAAACAACATATATTAAGGTTGTTGCAAAATTAGATGCATATAGTCCATTAAAAACATTAGCAAGAGGTTATTCTATAACTGAAAAGCAAGGAAATATTATAAAAAGTGTTACTGATTTAAAAAAAGGTGATGAAATTTTAATACATTTAGTTGATGGAAAGAAACAAGCAAAAATTATGGAGGATTAAAAATGGAAAAGAATAAGAGTTTTGAAGAACAAATAAGTGAATTAGAAAAAATAGTATTAGAATTAGAAAAAGGAGAACTAAGTTTAGATGATTCTGTAAAAAAATTTGAACAAGGAATAAAAATTTCAAAAGAGTGTAATGAAATTTTAGAAAAAGCAGAAAAGAAAATAAATATTTTAATAAATCAAGATGGAGAAATGAAAGAAGAAAAGTTTGATACAGAAGAATAAAAATATAACTAATGCAAAAATAAATAAAAGGGAGAGAAAAAATGAACGATTTTATGGCATTTATACAAAATAAATACATATATATACCATTTTTATTATGGTTTGGAATACAGTTGTTTAAATTGATTTATGATTTAGTAACAACTAAAAAATTTAATTTTAAAAGAATAATGGGAGCAGGTGGAATGCCAAGTTCTCATTCAGCAGTTGTTGTAGGGTTAGCTACTTTGATAGGTAAGTATGAAGGTGTTGGAAGCCCAATATTTGCTTTGTCTTTTATTGTAGCTTTTGTTGTTATGTATGATGCATGTGGAGTAAGAAGAGCAGCTGGAAAACAAGCAGCTTTATTAAATAAATTAGTAGAAACCCCGGGACTGACAAGTGTTCAAGTTTCAGAGAAATTGGTTGAGGTATTAGGTCACACACCAGTACAAGTATTTGTTGGGGCATTAATAGGAGTAATCGTAGGTTTAGTTGCTTAAAAAGGATGTGTAAATATTGAATAAAAAAGAAGAAAGAAAAGAAAAAGTAGTAGAACTATATAATTTGGGAGTAAAAACAGAAGAAATAGCAAAGAATTTAAATGTGAGTGTTGAGACTATATACAGATATATAAAAGAGCTAAAAAAAGAAGGAAAAATAAAAAAAATAGATAAAGAAAGTAGAGTAGAAGAATTATATAATTCAGGGATAGGTATAGAAGAAATAGCAAAGATATTAAATGTATCTGTTGGGACTACAATTAAATATGTAGAACAATTAAGACAGGAAGGAAGAGTACAAAGTAGAAAATCAATAAATAGTATTGCTAAAAAAGAAAATAAAGAAAGAATAGTAATGTTATACAATTCAAAAATGAAGATAAAAACAATGGCTGAAAGCTTAGGAGTATCTGTTGGAACGGTAAATAGATATATAAAAGAATTGAGAGAAGAAGGAAAAATTCAAACTGCTAGCGAAAGAGAAAAAGAATTAAAAGAAAGGGTATTAGAGCTATATAATCAAGGAACAGAAATAAAGGAAATAGCAAAAAGTTTAAAAGTGCCTGTTGGAAGTATAAATGTTTGTACTAGAAAATTAAAAAAAGAGGGAATAATTCAAAGTAGAGGATTAATAAAAAATATTGAGAAAGAAAAGGCAAAAGAAAAAATATTAAAGTTATATAATTCAAAAGCAGGAACGGAAGAAATAGCCAAAGCTTTAAATATATCACTTCCAACTATGTATAGATATATAAGAGAATTAAGAGAAGAAGGAAAATTTCAAGGTATAAAGAAGAAAGAAGAAAGAAAAGAAAAAACGTTAGAGTTGTATAACCAGGGAATAGAAGTAAAAGAAATAGCAAAAAGATTAAATGTTACTGTTGAAACAATAAATACATATATAAAAGAACTTGAAGAAGAAGGAAGAGTAGAAAAAAGGAAAACGTTAAGAAAAACCTCTAAGAAAGAAGAAAATAAAGAAAAAATATTAGAACTATATAATCAAGGGTTAGAAATAAAAGAAATAGCAAAGAGGTTAAATATATCAGATACGACTATATATAAATATATAAAGGAACTTAAAGAAGAAGGTAGAATACAAAAAAGGAAAACATTAGCAAAGAAAGATATCAATAAAGAAGAAACATTAGAATTATATAATTCAAAAATGAAAGTAAAAGAAATAGCGAAGAAATTAAATGTTAGTGTTGTAACTATAAGAACATATATAAAAGAGTTGAAGGAAGAAGGAAAAGTTCAAAATAATGGTAAAGAAGAAAGAAAAGAAGAAGCGTTAGAGTTATATAATCAAGGACTAGAAATAAAAGAAATAGCAAAAAGATTAAATGTTACTTCTGTAACTATAAATACGTATATAAAAGAATTGATAGAAGAGGGAAGAATACAAGAAAGAAAAAATTTAAAACAAAGGAAAAAAGAAGAGAAAAAAGAAGAAGTATTAAGATTATGCAAACAAGGAATAAAAACAAAAGAAATAGCAAAAAAATTGAATTTAGCTGATTCAACAATACATAGATATATAAAAGAAATTGAAGAAGAAAGAGTAAAAAGAAGGAAAACGTTAAGAAAAAACTCTAAAAAAGAAGGAAATAAAGAAAAAATATTAGAGTTATATA
>CALXKA010000052.1 GCA_944388765.1 uncultured Clostridia bacterium | reverse complement strand
TTTTATAGTTAGTGTTTATTATGATCGCATAACTCATGATTAAATTCCTCCTTTAATTTGTTTTTAGATGAAGTTTTTGAGTTTTATAACATACTAGAACATTGAAAATGTTCTGTATGATTAAGGGGAAAAATCCCCTTAATAAACCCCTATACAAGATTTTTTAAAATTATTTATTAATATTTGAATAATATTAATAAACAGCATAGTTATATAAATAATTATTATTTTAAAAATCTTGTTATGGGAAACCTGTGTCGGTTTCCCAAACCCTTCCACTGTATTTGTAAAATTAATTAGATAAATCTAATCAATTTTACAAATTTATCTTTCTTCATTAGAATTAGATTTGTTATTTTCATATCTACTTAATTTAAGTTTCAGTAATTCTAATTCTTCTTTGTACTTATCAATTTGATTTTCTAACTCTTTAAAATTGTTATTGCTCATATCATCAAAAGATTTGCCAATAAGGTTATAATCATTTTTTACTTTGGTAGTTTCATTTTCAATCATGTTCCAATCTTCTGACTTTAACTCATATAAATTGACCTTGCTATCAGATAAAGTGTTAATTATTTCATTATCTAAATAATAATTATTTACCTTTTCTAACTCGCTTTCCTTGTATTTATTAAAAACAGAAGTATATGTATTTAGTGTTATTGAAACATCAGTATGACCCATTAATCTTTGAAGTGCGACTGCTCTCATTCCTGCTTCAATACATCTAGTTCCATAGGTATGTCTTAAACTGTGTGAAGTTATATCAGTAATATCCATTTTGTTTAATAATTCTTTTAGCTTTCTATTAGCATTATTAGGTCGTACATACTCTTCATTAGGTGTTAAGAATAATTGCTTATCACGGTTATTTTCAGCTAATCTCATTTGATTAATTATTTCACTTCTTATAAAAGAAGGGATAGGCACTTCTCTAATTCCAGCATAAGTTTTTGTTGTATTTCCCATTATCACTTTATGATTTTTATCTGTTGTTAAAGTTTTATTTACTAAAATCAAGTTTTTATGCAAATTTATATCTGTACTTTTTAATGCTAATACTTCGCCAATACGTAATCCTAAATACATTTCAATTAGATATGCGACTTTGTATGGCTCATCTGATATAGGTACACTCATTAAATAATTTGTCAATTTTTGTTGTTCTTCAATTGTTAAAGCTCTTACTTTTTTTCTTTCTTGGTTACTTCTAGGTCGTACAACTCCAAACATGGGATTTCTAGTAATATATCCTTTGTTAACAGCTTCTTTAAAAGTTTGAGAAAATTGTTCTTTGACTTTTTTTATTGTAGAATTGCTATAATCTTTTAAAGTATTCAAATAGTTTTGAATATCATAGCTTGTAATTTCATCAATATTTTTTGCTGATATGGGAGTTTCCTCAATTTTTTTTATTGTCTCAATTATTCTTGAATATGTACGTTCTCCTATCAAATTCATATCTAATTTTTTCTGTGCATTTTCTCGCATAAGTTTATTTAGTGGTATACCATTATTTTGGATAAATAAATCATTTCCTTTTTGATATTGGATACTTGTTAAAAAATCTTGTGCCTCTTTTTCTGTAAAAAACGATTTAGTTTTTCGTATTTCTTTACCGCTATCTTTTTGATAAACGTAATAAATGCATCTCCATCTTTTATCCTTTTTATCATAATAGATACTACCTATTTTTTCTTTTTTGTTTTTTATAGTAATCACCACCTTAAACTCTTTTTTTCATCTTCCATATTAAATAAGCAAGTAACATTATTTGATTAGATTTACCGACATTAATAGATGGAAAGTCATTTCTTTTAAAAATTCTATATGCAATTGTTTCACATACATTTAAATCATTCATTACATCTTTAACACCAATCATTCTAAAAGGATTTTTTACTCTTCTTATAGTATCTATTGCCATTCTTTGTTCAGGTGTTAAAACTTCTCTTGTTTCAATTACTATATTTTTTGTATCAGTATTTTGTATTTCATTTACAACTTGTTTTGTTAAATTATTTAGTTCTTCCATATTCGATCAACCTTTCATATTTAATTTTTATAATTTTTAATAAACTTTAAAATTATTGTTTGAATTGCAAAAAGCATTTGTAAAATTTCATTTTCTTTATTTTGTTTGTTTCTTGTATGTGTCTTTTCAATATCGCCGTGTATTAGTTCTTTTTCTAAATTTTTAAAACTATTTGTATTTTTATGAACAAAAAGATTATTACTCTTATTTGTTTTGCTGTAATTAAAACTAGCATTTCTTAAAAAATCTATATATTTAGTTGCCTGTTCTTTTGTTAAAGAGATGAAGGAATTATTTTTGTGGGAAGCAATAACAATACTTCCTCGTATGCTTTCTCCAACCCTTAAATACTTAGTATTGACATATATATTAGGTTTTAAATTTTTTCTATATTTTCTACATACAAAAGCAATATCTTTATATGGTATTAAGAATATTTCTCCGACCAAGTAGTTTTTCAAATTCAGAAATATCATTTTTAATTTTCATTAATTTAGGTGCTTTATTAATCTCTTTATAAATAACTACGACTTCATTATTTTTCATTGCTATCACTACTTTCACTATTTAGATTTTTCAAATATTCTTGATATTTAAAGTTATCTAAATATTTTTTGTTGTTTTTGTCATTTATACTAATCACATCTTTTGTAAAAAGGTTATCTGCATATTTAGTTTTTTTAGAAAATTTTTTAGTAACTGCTTTTGAAATTTTTTTCATATTTTAAAATCTCCTTAATAAATTTAAGTTACTAGTAACTTATTTTGGTTCGAACTTGAATTTATGATAGCATGGGGAAGAGGAGGGAAGAGAGAAAGCATAAAAAGAACAAAGAAAGTATGAAAATACCTAAAAAAGAATAAAAAAGCTGAAAAAATACACTTTCAAAATCAATGAAAGTGTATAAAAATAAACAGTTATAGACATTTTAAAATACTTGTTACGTCCATAAAAAATACCATTGAATTTTTTATCAATTCAATGGCAGAAATATATTTAATTTTCAAAATCTTCTTTATTTTCCATATCAATATACCAAATATCTTTATTTTTCATATCTTCATATTCATTATTTTTAATTTTTAAATTTTCAAGTAATTCATCTGTAAATTCCAAATCTTCTGTTGAAACAAGGCATTTTCTTGCACTTGTATTATATTTAGTATCTGTGCAATAAAAACTACCACTCATTAATCTATCTATACCATTAGAAATATTTAAATTTATTTGAGAACATTCTAATCTCATACTTGTAGGCTTGTAATTATTAAATCTAAAAAACGCCATAAAATTATCAGCTTCTAAGTATCCTTCTAAATATATTCTATTAGATACATAATCTGTAAGTTCTATTCTACAATATTCGTATTTTTCTATAAGATTGATTACAAACTTACACTTGTCATATTTTTTTAGAGTAGGGTAATAACCTATATAGTATACATATAATCTGTTTACCCCAAAAGGATTTTTACTATTTTTCTTGTCTATTATTTTATCAAAAGTATTAAATAATTGATATTCTTCAATTCCTAATTCGTTACAAATTAAATAAATTTCTTCTGCATTGGGAATAAGTTTACCAGTTTCAAACCTTCCAATAGTTGTTGCATTCTTTTTAATAATTGAGGCCAGATTTTCTTGACTTAATCCTTTTTCTTTCCTAAATTTCCTTAATTTTTCTCCAAAATCTTTTTTATTAAATTCAGCCATAAAATCACATCCTTTAATAAACATATATACTTTAATTATACCAGTTTTTTACATATTTTTCAATATGAGAAAAGTGATAAGCATTGATATGACTGAAAAAATTGAGTTTTACATAAAAATGTGGTATAATAAATATAACTTTATAGTAAAAAGAATGGCTTAAAATCTTGTTTAATCCATTCCACAAGCGTAATGCTTGATGTTCAACGGTAACATTTAGGCATTGCGATTGCCTGGATTATACATACGAGATTTTAAACATGGTTTGTTTTTCCGTTTGTATTACGTTGAATTTTTACTTAAAGAATTTATATGAAGGGAGAAACACACTCATGGAAGAATTTGTTTATAGTGGTGGACGGAAGTCCAGGAGGCTAAAAGTAGCCATTCGAAATTCAAGGGGAACTAATGGAATTTCCCTTTGAATTTTTAATTACTTAAAAATTTGAAAATAATTGAAATATATAGTATAATAATATTAGTTAATCTAAGCTAATCGCAATAGTTTAGGTTAATCACATCTTTAAAGAATAAACTTTAAAGTGTAAAAAACATGGGATTGTGAGTGTGTTCTCCCATGTTTTATTTTTTATATATGCACTCTGTGCAATATTTTGTGAAATTTAGCAATTTTAATAAAGAATAGGAGAAATATAAATAAAAAATAAGTGAATATGTTAAAAAATCTGCATAATATGCATATTTCAATGCATACTGTGCAGATTTAATTATTTTGATTTATTTACATAATATGAGTATAATTCTATAAACAGACATTTTAATATTTAAGTAATATTATTTACATTAATATTTTGGAGGAATATATGAAAGGGAAAAATGAAAGTATTGTAATTAGTCCAAAACAAGTTATAACTATATTTAATATACTACGTGCTATTGGATTAAATACAAGCCATAGAGGTACAAAATACATTAATAAAGCAGTTCAAATAATAATGGTATCTGATAATGATATTGTTATTATTGAAAATATTTATAAAAGTATTGCAAATTTATATGGTAATGTTACTCCAAAACAAGTAAAGAATGATATTTCTTATGCTTTAAATAGTAGACAAGAAGAAAAGACAATAAAGAATTTTGAAAGAATATTTAATTTTGAATATGACAAATATTATTTTACAAATAAAAATATTATTGAGGAAATTGCACGAATAATAAAAGTACAGTATTAGTTAGTAATAAATTACGGATACAGATTTTTTGCAAAAGATAAAATAGTAAATGAAAAAATAAGCAATATTACGATATAAAGCTTCATAGAAATAGTAAATAAAGCAAAATGTTATAAAATGTTACATTTTTGTTACAATTTTAATAATGTGTTGAAAAGAAAAGAATGTTGTGATAGAATAGGAATGGTTAAATTTGGAAAAATATACAAATGAAAATAAGGAGGATAAAAGTGATGAAAGAACAAAAAGGAATCACGTTAATAGCATTGGTAGTAACGATCGTAGTTTTGCTAATACTTGCGGCCGTAAGTATAGCAACATTAACAGGGAAGAATGGAATATTGACGCAAGCACAGAATGCAAAAGAAGAAACAGAAAAAGCAAGTGTAATAGAACAAGCACAGACAGATATATTAGGAGAGCAAGCAGAAAAAAGAAGCGGAAATATAACAGAAAAGGATTTAAAAGAAGTACTGGAAAAATATTTTGAAAATGTACCAGAGAAATTACCAGAAGATTTAACAACATTGGAATTAAAATCAAAAGAAGAATATGGAGGACATCTAATAAATGTGTCAAAAATATATTCAGGAACATTGGAGAAAGAGAAAGAACCGATAGAAATAGCAGAGTCATATACAGCAAATTTTGCAGATATGAATGATGATGGAGTAGCAGAAGGAATAATATATGCAGATTTGGCAGTAGGAGGAAGTGGAAAATGGAATAATGACAGTTGGAGTAATTATTCATATGAAGCAGAAACAGGATTGAAAGAATATTATATAAAGAATGAAAATTATACAGAGCCTAAATTTGGAAATGTATCAGGAAAACTAATAGCTCCAATAGAAGGAACGAGTGGAAAAGATAGATTTTATGTAATGGAATTGGAAGATATTAATCCAGGAACGTATTATTGCTGGTATGATGCAGCATATGGAAAACTAAATGGAATGGTGAATACTGATTATAATGATTTTGGAAATGGAAAAGAAAATACAGAATATGTAATGAATAAATTCGACTTAGGAGAAGCAGAAGGAGGTTGGGGATCTCAAAATGATAATGAAACATATGATGACATGTGGGGAGTAGAAGAATTAAGAAATAAAGTAAATGAAGGATGGTTTGTACCATCAAAAGCAGAATGGGCAGCATTTGGAGATATGGCAACAAAGAAACTAAGTTTAACTACAAGTAATTATAGCACATATGGATTAAGTGATTGGTACTGGTCTTCTTCGCAGTACAGTACGGACTGCGCATATCACGCGTACTTCGGCATCGGAGGCATTAACGGCTTCAATGGGTATTACGACCGCTATGTCCGTTTGAGCGCGACTTTCTAATTTTGTAAAAAATTAGAAAGAAAAATAAGCGTTATGTTAATAACGCTTAAAGCTCCCCAAAAGAAAACTTCGTAAGAAGTTCATGAAGGGGAGCTAAATAAAGAATGGGAAAGAGAAAATGAGTGAAATAGTAAAAAACAAAAAGAATCATTGGACACAAGCGAAAGTAGAGAATGCAAACAAAAAAATAAACCAAGAAATATACAAAAGAAATAGACAAGCACCGATAAATATAAAAATAGATGATATGGCTATCTTCATAAATGATAGAATAACAAGAAGAGGAATTGCCAAAGGTCTAGTTAGAATTCAAGAGGATTTGAATAAAAATCTTCTTGAAGTAGAAAAATATACAATCAAAGCACTTATGCTAGAAGATAAAAATAACCAACTTGATTGCCTATTGAAAGCAAAAGAAATCATGAAAATTGAATTATGGACAGATATAAGGTTTCTCATGGTAAATAAAGCGATAACACCAGGAGAAATAAGCGAATTGATAAGAAGACAATTAGAAATAAACAAAGATATAGATAAATGGATACTTTCAATAGAGAAAGCTATATCCGCCAATGGGTAAGATTAGCAAACTTTTATTAATTAAATGAAAGAAATTTAATATAATGAAAGTGGTTGCTCCACCAAATGTAATTGGTATTATCAAAAGTTGAGCAATATTAAACTGTGTAAGACGGAGTCTGTTGTATTTGGAGTGATTGGTACTGGTCTTCTTCGCAGAACAATACAAACAACGCATATAACGCGAACTTCAACAACGGAAACATTAACAACAACAATGTGAATAACAACAACTATGTCCGTTTGAGCGCGAGTTTCATTATATTAAAAGGAATACATTTCTTACTCAAAAGAAATGTATTTTTTAAGAGGTAAAGATGAAAGATATAATAAAATTTGAAGAATTATATGAGGCGTATATATTATGTTTAAAAAATAAAAAGAATAAAGCAGGAACATATAATTTTGTGAATTATGATTTATGTGCCAATTTAATGAATTTACTAGAAGAATTAAACAATAGAACATATAATCCTAAACAGTCAAATTGTTATGTAATAACAGATCCAGCTTTAAGAGAAATTTATGCAGCACAATTTAGTGATAGAATAGTACAACATTTCTATATGAAAGAAATAGAAAATATATTAGAAGATGAACTGATAGAAGGATGTTGCTCTTGTAGAAAAGGAAAGGGAACAGATTATGCTTTAAATTTATTAAGAAACTATCTTGTGCAAATATCAGAAAATGGAAAAAAGGACTGTTATTTTTTAAAGATAGATTTATCAGGATATTTCATGTCTATTGATAGAAAACAAATTAGTGATAAATTTTTTCAATTAATAGAAAATAAATATAATGGAAAACATAAAGAAACATTATTATACTTGACTCCAATAATTTTTGAAAATAATCCAGCATTAAATTGCAAATATAAATGTAATGAGAAAATAAGAAATAAAGTTCCAGATAGAAGAAAAATGGATTCAAAATCTGATTATGGTATGGCAATAGGAAATTTAACAGCACAAGCAGGAAGTAATTTGAATTTAAGTAATTTTGATAAATTTGTTATAAATGAATTAAGATTAGAAAAATATGTAAGATATGTTGATGATATAGTAATTGTATCTAGCGAAAAAGATAAATTAACTAAATCATTACCAATGATAATGAGAAAATTGGAAGAGACTCATCAAAAAGTGAATGTAAAAAAAACAAAAATAGATACAGCATATCATGGAGTGAAATTTTTAGGAAAAGTTTCATATCCTTATGGATATCAAAAACCTAGTAAACAAGTAATTATTAGAATATATCAAAAAGCAAAAACAATAAAATATACGAGTTGTGAAAGTCTACTAGCAAAAGTGAATTCACAAATAGGTAATTTGAAAAATTATAATTGCAGAAACCTTATATCACAATATGCTGATTTATTACCAAAGGAACTGGAACAAACTATAAAATTTGATAAAGACAAAAATAAATTTTACTTAAAGAACAATGAAAGGTATTCGTAAAAAAACATATTAGACTCAAAATTTTGGTGTGGTATTATGTTTTTACGACAAACTTAATATCAACTAAAAGTTTGAAACATTTTTTGTGGATAATGAACTAATTATATGATGATATATTTGTAAAAAGTTTATAAGGATATACAAAAAAATATATTTGAAATTCATAAAAGATACATTATTATTTAGCATAAATTATGAAAATTTGTAAATATTATAGACAAATTAAAAACAATATTGTAGAATAATAATCATAGGAAGTGATGATAAGCAGATGTGGTTTTGCCACCAATTTTTACGACTTTTCGTAGGAAGGGTGGTGATGTTTATGGTTAAAGTGATACTATTTTTAATATTATCCTTAATGTTATCTTTAACATTAAACGTTGCCTTGACAGCAGTTCT
>CALXKA010000051.1 GCA_944388765.1 uncultured Clostridia bacterium | reverse complement strand
ACTCCATTTCTTGCACATTGTCTTTTAAATCTTTTTAGTGCATCTTCTATATTACCATTATTAACTTTTATCTCTGACATTATTTATTCCCCTCCTTCCGGTCCATACGAAAACTGTATGTGGGATAACCCTTTATAACGTTATTATTATACATTAAAGGATTACTATTTGTCAATACTTGGAACTAAAATTCAAATAGTACTGCTTTTTTCTCTTTTAAAGATTTAGGTACATCTATTATTCTTTGGTTACTAGATCCTCTAAATCTTAGTTTTATATCTTTCTTATCTTCTTCAAACTTACCATCTACTACTACATCTAAATAAGACAAAAGTTCTGGTGTTTCTTTCCATTTTTCACACATTGTTCCCATTACATCTTTATCAAATGTATAACCAGTATAACACCAAATATTTTTATCTGGAAATTTCTCTTTTACTTTTCTAAGTAATGGCAAAAGTCCCTGCTGGTTAACATGTTCTAATGGTTCTCCTCCTAATAATGATAACCCTGAGACATAAGGATGATCCATTTCTTTTATAATCTTATCTATTTCTTCCTCTGTAAATTCTTTTCCATAATTAAAATCCCATGCTTCTTGATTAAAACAATTCTTACAATGATGATTGCAACCACTTACAAACACAGAAACTCTAACTCCTAATCCATTTGCTATATCTGCTTTTTTTATATCTGCATAATGCATATTAATTCCCCCATTTATTAATATATTTTAAGAAAACAAACTACCAATCCAATTAAAAAGTGGATTTTCAAACAATAACTCTCTCATCCATCCATTAGTAAATGGTATAAACCATAAAGCTATACCTATTAATATTACAACAATTATTGTTAATACAAAAGCCAAAATATCCTTTTTAGTTATTTCTTTAAATTCTTCCCTTTTAGGCTTATTTTTATATAACTCTCTGCATAAATCCAATAATCCTGAAAAAGAACCTACTTTATTTTTTTTCATTTTTTTATTGTCTTCTTCTATTTCTTCTTTTTCTTTTTTGTTATCCATTTTTTTATCTTGATTTCGATTATTTGGTTGCCTATTATACTTTTCATATAATATTTGTTGTTCTTGTTTTTCTAATTCTGCATCATATTGTTCTCTCATAAATTCATTTGTTAAAACATTATATGCTTCATTTATTTCCTTTATCTTTCTTTCTGCATATATCTTTTTCTCTCCTGTGAATAAATCAGGATGATATTTTTTTACTAATACTTTATATGCTTTTTCTATTACTTCTTTTGAAGCTCTTTTATTTACTTCTAATATTTCATAGTAATTTTTCATCATTATTCCTCTACTTCTTATTTTCTTTTGTGTCCTTATTTTATATCAAAAAAAAGAAAATAGCAATATATATTTGCTACTTTCTTTTTAGTCTTTTTTATCGTAATAAAAATCTATTCCTTAGTCATTATTTTCTCCAAATATTGCTTCAAATTCTTCTGCATTAATCTTTTCTTTTTCAAGTAATATTCCTGCAACTTTGTGTAATTTATCTGCATTATCAGATAAAATTTGTTTTGCTCTATTATATCCAGTATCTACAATTCTCTTTGTTTCCTCATCTATAACTGCTGCTGTTTCTTCTGAATATTCCTTTGTATGGCCAAAATCTCTTCCTAAGAACACTTCATCCTGATCTGAACCAAGCATTATTGTTCCAATCCTTTCACTCATACCATATTTGGTAACCATACTTCTTGCAATTTTTGTTGCTCTTTCTATATCATTACTTGCTCCTGTTGATATATCATTTAATATAAGTGCTTCTGCGACTCTTCCTCCAAGAAGAGATACTATATTTTCTTCCATCTCTGTTTTAGACATAAATGATTTATCTTCTGTTGGTCTATACATTGTATATCCCCCTGCCATTCCCCTTGGTACTATTGAAATTTCATGTACTGGGTCTTGTGTCTCTAAGAAATGACTTACTACCGCATGACCTGCTTCATGATATGCAACTAATTTATTTTCTTTTTCACTTCTAACTTTTGTTTTCTTTTCAGGTCCCATAGTTACTTTTATCATAGCATCTTCAATTTCTTTCATGCCTATCTCATTTAGGTTTCTTCTTGCAGCAAGTAAAGCTGCTTCGTTTAAAATATTTTCTAAGTCTGCTCCTGCAAATCCTGATGTGTTTTTAGCAATAACTTTTAAGTCAACATCATCTGATAATCTTTTCTTTCTTGAATGAACTTCTAATATTTGTTCTCTTGCTTTTACATCTGGTAAACCTACAACTATTTGTCTATCAAATCTTCCTGCTCTAAGTAATGCTTTATCTAATACATCTGGTCTATTTGTTGCAGCTAAAACTATAACTCCTTCATTTGCAGCAAAACCATCCATTTCAACTAATAATTGATTTAATGTTTGTTCTCTTTCATCATGTCCTCCACCAAGTCCTGCTCCTCTTTGACGTCCTACTGCATCAATTTCATCTATAAATATTATACAAGGTGCATTTTTCTTGGCTTGGTCAAATAAATCCCTTACTCTTGAAGCTCCAACACCAACAAACATCTCAACAAAATCTGAACCACTTATTATAAAGAACGGAACCCCTGCTTCTCCTGCGACAGCTTTTGCTAAAAGTGTTTTACCAGTACCTGGTTGACCAACAAGTAATACTCCTTTTGGAATTCTTGCTCCCATATCTGTAAATTTCTTTGGATTTTTTAAGAATTGTACTATTTCTTCTAATTCCTCTTTTTCTTCATCTACTCCTGCTACATCATCAAATGTAATTTTATTTTTATCAGCAGGTGTCATCATTCTTGCTTTACTCTTTCCGAATGTCATTGTTTTATTTCCTGGGTTTCCATTTCCAACTCCACCCATCATAAAGAACCAGAAAATTAAGAATATTATTAATAATCCAAATGGTGTAAGTAAGCTAAGTACTGTTACAAATATTGATTGAGATTTTTCTTCTAATGTAAATGCTCCATCTTTTAAGAATTCTTCTGTATAAGTCATAAAGCTTCCCATGTCTGGAATATTAACCTCTTTTTTTACTCTATCATCTTTTAATGTAACCGTAGCAAGCTTTCCATCTGATTCTATTTCTATTGATTCTACATTACTTTCATTAATATTAGTAATTAATTCAGAATATTTCATTTTCGAATCACTATTTTCTACAATAGATGATAATACCACTATAAAAATTACCCCTATTATTAACCACATTGCTAACGTTTTTATACCATTTTTCAAACCAATTCCTCCTTATGTTTTATTTCATATTGCTTTTATAACATATCGATATATCTTTTTCAATACTTTTTTTATGACTTTTTTGTGACATTTCA
The DNA here is from genome assembly GCA_944388765.1 of uncultured Clostridia bacterium. GTDB lineage: Bacteria > Bacillota > Clostridia > TANB77 > CAG-508 > CAG-269. Next base: position 5,887 of record CALXKA010000051.1, on the reverse strand, counting down.
GTAGTTAAGCCCATTTTTATTACGGATTTCTATACTTGACTTATAAAATAAATTTTATGATTTTTAACCAAAATTTTTATATTCTTATTTGGTGTTAAAAATTTATTTCCTATATTATTACTACATAATTTTATTATATCTTCTACATGCACCTTTTCAATTCCTTCTGAACTTCCAAAACTCCTTGTTATAGTATATAGTATTAACCTCGATTTTATGACTTTTTCTTGATTATTAAACTTTCTTAGATCAAGTTGTATCTCACTTTTTTCCTCAGTAATTAATATGTCTTTATATATCTTTTTTATCTGTTTATCCATATAATCTTCTTCTTCTGATACTAACTCTGATAATCTGGAAATTGTCTTAACTATATTTTCATTAAACTCATTTTTTATATACGGAATCACGACATTCCTTATTTTATTCCTAGTATAAATATTTTCAAAATTACTTTTATCTATTTTAGGTTTTAAGTTATTTTCATAACAATATTCTTCTATTTCTTTTCTTTCACATTCTATTAATGGTCTTATATACCTTTCTCTTCTAGGTTCAATACCTTTTAATCCACTAATTCCACTTCCTCTTAAAACGTGCATAATAACTGTCTCTACACTATCATTTCTATTGTGAGCAATTGCTATTTTATTTGAATTTGTCTTTTTAAGTATTTCATCAAAAAATTCATATCTTGCTTTTCTTCCGGCTTCTTCTGTTCCTATTTTATTATTATTAGCCATTTTTTGTACATCTATACTTTTTGAATAGAATTCTATTTCTCTTTTTTCACAAAATTTTCTAACATATTCTTCATCTTCACTTGCTTCTTTTCTAATCATATGATTAACATGTGCAACAATTATTTCAAAATTAATGTCTATGTTTTTATCATTTTTTATATTATTTAGTATATCTAACATAGATATAGAATCTGGTCCACCTGACACAGCTAAAATAATCTTATCTCCATTTTCTATTAAATTATATTTTTTTATTGTTTTTAAAACTTTACTTTTCATTATTTCTCCTATCAAAAAATAAGTAATATAAATCAATATTACTTATTTTACAATATTTTGAAGCTTTTTTCAAGTAATTAATTATCTTGATTGTTAAGTTCACTTTTAATTTTTGAAAATTCATCTTTATTAATTTCTACAATTTCTAATATTTTATCTTCACTAATTCCAACTTTTATTGCTCGTTTAATTAAATTACTTGTCTGCATATTTAGATTTTGTTCCCTTTTTTTTACTTCTAGTTCTCTAAGCTTTATTTTATCCTTCATATTTTTTTCTATCATTTGTACATTCTTTTCTTTCTTTTCTACTTCCTTTTCCTTCTGCTCTACATTCTTTTCTTTTTGTATTAATTTTTTATCTTTCTGTATTAATTTTTTATCTTTCTGTATTAATTTTTTATCTTTTTGTATTAATTTTTTATCTTTTTGTATTAATTTTTTATCTTTTTGTATTAATTTTTTATTTTTTTGCACCAACTCATCTTCCTTCTGTTTCAAATTCATTTCTTTTTCTACCATCTCATCTATCCAATTATTTACTATTTCTACAAACATATTATTATCACCCTCACTTCTTTCTAAAATTTTTAAATATTTTTTAACCACAATTTTATTATCCTTATTTATAAATATATAATTTAAGATTCTTCTTAAAAACTCTCTCTGCCTTTCATTCAGCCCACTATGTAACATATTTTGTAAGACTTCTTCCATATTGTCTACTTTTTCCATTAACATTGCAATCGACAATACATTATTACTATCTAACAATTGTTTTTTGGTATAGTCATTAATATCTATCACTTGGAATCCAGCAAATGGCTGTATATCACATCCATCTAATTTTTCCTGTTTTTCTATTAGATATGTATTTGCATTCCATTTTCTCCTACCAGTATATATTACAAACGAAAATATCAAAGGTAATTTATAATTTTTGTTTTTTACTTTTTTCTTATCAACAGCACTTTCCATTATCGCCATATTATACCTTAATATTCTGTACGGCATTGAATAATCTATTGTTGATTGATGTTCTATTAAGAAAAAGATTTTTTTATTTTTCACTTTATATATTATATCTGATTCCATATTACTAAAATCATATGTAATAAATTGCCTATTATATTTTTCTATATCGTTCATATGTAAACTATTTTCAGTATTTTTTAATTCTAATCTTTCATTTATAAAGTCAACAGCTTCTATCTTATCATCAAAAACATCTTTAAATATTTTATCATGTGGATATAATACCTCATCTTGTTTGATTGTTTTCCCTCTATCTTTTTTCTCCATTAATTCATATTCTTCGTAATCATCATTTAATCTATATGTAGATGATATTTTGTCTTGTAGCACAAATATCTTTCTATAATATATATAATCAAAATATGTAAATGCTCTCATCTTATTCCTCCTTAATTTTAATCTGCAAGCATTCTGCTGTCAATATTTCTCCAATAGTAAATTTAATCAAAAATTTATATTATCCCCATATTTCTCTAAATTTCTTTTATTTTTATAAATTTTCTTGTTTTTTGAATACCTGAAAAAATCAAATCTTTAATTACTTATTTCTTCTAAAAATTACAAGAATATAAAAATTTACTGACACTAAATATTTAATGATAGCAGTCTAATTTTACATTATTTTCCATTCTTTGTCAAGCATCGCGATTTTCGATTTATATAAAATATTTATATTTTTAAAATATACACAATACTTAAAAATAGAACATATAAGTATTTTTATTATTTAGGATACTTATATGTTCTATTTTAATAAGATTATACTTTTAATTTAATTAACCTTATTCATTTTCTAATATTTTCTCTTTCTTTAACTTATTTCTTTTTTTTACAGCTAATTTATAATTTAAATAATCATCTATTAGTATTCGTATTACAGCAATTACTGGAACAGCTAAAAACATTCCTAATATTCCAAAATATGCTCCTCCAACTGTAACTGCAAATAATACTAGTAATGGACTAATTTTTAATGATTGACCTACTATTTTAGGATTTATAATATTTGCATCAATTTGTTGTAATATTATTGAAACTATAAGCATCCATATAGCCTGATTAAGTCCACCAGTAATTAAAGTAATTAATGCTGAAATGGCAGTAGCAATAATAGCTCCAATAAATGGAATCATATTAAATAACCCTATAAAAAATCCTAATAAAGGTGCATATCTAACTTTCATAATCGTAAGTGCTATTGTTATTAAAGTTCCAACTATAACAGCATCTAAAAACTGGCTAGCTATAAATTTAAAAAATATTTCATTTGAATTATTAAAATATTTATCTATATTTTTATAAGTTCTTTCTTTAAATAATGCTGCAATCATTTTCTTAAAAAATGCTATAATTTTTGTTCTTTCTGCTAATATGTATATTGAGACAATTAATGCAACAAATACATCAACAATGCCTGTTACAGCTTGAACAGCTGTTATTACATATTCTAATATTTTATCCATTTGGAAATACTGTTTTATATCTATATGTTGTATACTTTGAATAATATCATTTACAAAATCACTTTTTAATAAAGAACCTTCTGGTAATGCATTATAATTATCAATAGTTACTTCATAATAATGTTGTATATTATTTAATAAATCTGTTACACTTTCAATTACTACTGGTAGAATAATACCTATTATAATTGAAATTATAGCTAAAACAATTATATATACAGTTATAATTCCTAAGGCTCTTGCATGTTTCTTTATAAATTTACTTTTAAACTTTCTATAAGTATCTTCAAATTTTCTACATGGCATATATAATAAATAAGCTATAAATATACCTACTAGGAAGGGTGCAATAATATTAAAAAATCCGCCTACAACTTCCATAACAGTACCAAAATTATTAAATATATTAAATACAATTATTATTGCTACTGCTAACAAAAACCAGTAAGTCCATTTTTTCCAATCATTTTTTACTTTATCCATAAATTATTCCTACTTTCTTTTTTATTTAAAATTCTGTCTTTATATTAATATTTCTAATCCTACTGGACAATGGTCACTTCCCATTACTTCTGGATATATTTTTGCTTCTTTAATTTTGTCTTTAATATCTTTTGAGACAATAAAATAATCTATTCTCCATCCAACGTTTTTCTCTCTTGCTCTTCCCATATATGACCACCAACTATATTGTTCTTCTTTATCAGGATATAAATATCTAAAAGTATCTATAAATCCTGCATTAAGTAATTCTGTCATTTTGTTTCTTTCTTCATCTGTAAAACCTGCATTTCCTCTATTAGTTTTCGGATTTTTTAAATCTATTTCTTCATGTGCAACATTTAAATCTCCACACATTATAACCGGTTTTGTTTCATTTAATTTTAATAAATACTTTCTTATTTCATCTTCCCAAATTTGTCTATATCCCAGTCTTTCTAATTCTCTTTTAGAATTAGGAGTATAGATATCTACCATATAAAAATCATTAAATTCTAATGTTATAACTCTTCCTTCTTTATCATGTTCTTCTATTCCTATTCCATATCTTACTGATACAGGATCTACTTTTGTAAATATTGCAGTCCCTGAATATCCTTTTTTCTCTGCACTATTCCAAAAACTTTTATATCCTTCAAATTCTAATTCTATTTGCCCTTCTTGGCACTTCGTTTCTTGGATACAAAATATATCTGCATTTATTTCTTTAAAAAATTCTTTAAATCCTTTATTTACACATGCTCTTATTCCATTTACATTCCATGATATTAATTTCATATATATTTTCCTTTCTATTTTTTAAACATAAGTTAGAAAACATTATACCATAAATTATTATAATTTCAAGACATATATAATTCTCATGAATACGAAAAAAGCACTTATATATCATAAAAGTGCCTTTCTTATATTAATTAACTACACTAACTGGTAAGTATCTAACTCCCCATTGTAAAGCTTCTGCATGTGAATTAACAAATATGTCTATTTTGTTACCATTTACTGCGCCACCTCTATCTTCAACAGTATAGATATGGCCACCTATATTTAATTTTGTTCCAAATGCAAATTTACTTGATGCTGCAACAGTTCTTCCTGCTGTTGCTTTTGTTCCTGATGCTGTTCTACCAGTTGCTTTACCACAACACTTACTACAAGGACAATATGCTGTTATTTTATATGTTGTTCCACTTGTAGTTGTTCCAGAAGTTCTTGGTAATGTTGATGATCTTGAAGTTTGTTTTTTCTGTACTTGAACAATTTTATCAACTGGTTCTGTTACAACAACTTCTGATATTACTGTTTTTTCAATTTCTATATCATTTTGATATTTAACTTTATAAGTTACTTCTTTTAAACCATCTTTTCCTTGTTGTAAAACTCTATTTGTTGTTCCCTCTGTACTACCTGTTGTATTTTTTGTTACTGTCTCATAAGGTATTGTTACTTGTTCTACAACTATTTTTTCAGTAATTGGTGCATAATTTTCTAGTAATTGATTTAATGATGTTTCTACACCTGCTTCTGAAACTTCTGCTATTTGCACCTCATTATATGATTTATCTGTTATTTTTATTGTTTCTCCTGCTGCAACTTCACTATCTAAGTCTGGTATTGTTTTTTGATTTTCTTCTAATATAATATTATTTTCTTCTAAAATGTCAGATACTTTTGTTTTAGATGTTAATGCTGTCATTTCATATCCATTTTGAAGAACTATTTTAACATCGCTTAATTGTGTGTTAACTGCCATTACTCCTATTCCTGATATAAGAATAAGAATAATACTTATACAGATGATTTTCATTATAGAAATTGAAGCTTTTTCTTCATTTTTCATATAAATAAATTACCTCCTTTTTGGCAA
>CALXKA010000050.1 GCA_944388765.1 uncultured Clostridia bacterium | reverse complement strand
ATATCATCTGCATTCCAGGCACAATTTCTTTTGTGATAGATATGAAACAATATAATAATAATTTTCAAAAGTTTATCGTTCAAGCTAATTTTCGAAGAATTTCTAAAGAAATTCTAACTCAATTACTTTCAATCAAAACTTTTTCAAATTATTATATATTGTTGTTTCTAAACAGTAAATTTATAATTTATTTTGATATTATTCTTGTCCATTATTTCTATACTATCTATTAAGTTTAAAATTATATTTCTATCTATGCTTTCAAAACTTACAATTTCTTTTATGTATTTTATTAATTCTTTTTCTTTTGTATTTTCGTAGTCTTGTAATTTTAGATTTAAATTTTCCGTTTTTTGTATTAATTCTTCTTGCTCTTTTTTATAACTTTCTGAATATGTAACAAATTCATTTATATCAATTATTCCGTTTACTCTATCTTCATAAGCTGTTTTTAGTATATTGTTAATTTCATTAATCCTTTTTTTATTGTCTGTAATTCTTTTTTCAATTTTCTTTTTCTCTATATTTATACTGCTTTTATCAATAGAGTTTATTAGTTTTTCCTTATCTATTTTCTCGGTCAAATTTTTTCTTAAATCTTCTACTACAAATTTATTCAAAACACTTTCTCTTATTGCTCTTCTTGTGCAATAATCTTTTCCATATCTATTATACATACTACAAATTGCAACCATATCATCTTTTAATCCACTTTGTTTCTGAAATGTATATTTGTTATGACATATTGGACAATATAATAGCCCTGCCAATAGATGTTCTGTATTTTCTTTCCTATGTATATTATGTGCTTTTCTTTTTAAAATATCTTGTGCTAATTCAAATGTCTTTTTATCAATTATTGCTTCATGAGCATTTTCCTTTATTAGATATTCTGATTTTGGAAGTAACCTATATTTTTTTACTTTATAACTTACCATCTCACCTTTATGTTGTATTAAATCTCCTGTATATACTTTATTTGTTAATATAGATTTTATTGTATTGTGTCCCCATAAATTGCTAATGGCTTTGCAATGATATCTTGAATTTCTTTGTTTATATACAGATGGGCAGTCTATTTTTCTTTCATTTAATCTATGTGCTATATATGCTAATCCCTTTCCATTTATATATTCATTAAATATATATTTAACTACCTCTGCTGCTTCTTCATCTACAATTAGTTTAGTAATATCATTTGGATGCTTTTTATATCCATATGGTGCAAATGCTCCAATGAATTCTCCCTTTTCTGCTTTTGTTCTTTTTACAGTTCTTACTTTTTTAGAAATATCTTTTGCATACATATCATTTACCACTGCTAAAAATGGTCCAATATCGTTATTATTTGTTTTTGAAAATGTATCTACCCCATCATTTACTGCAATATACCTAATATTTCTTGCAGGAAAATAGTTTTCTGTGTAATATCCAACCTGTATATAATCTCTTCCTAAACGTGATAAATCTTTTGTTATCACTAAATCTATTTTTCCTGCATTTACATCGTTTATTAATCTTATAAAATCTGGTCTATTAAAATTTGTACCTGTATATCCATCATCTGTATATATATCTACTAAAAACCAGTTAGAATGTTTTGCAATATATTCGTTCAAGAAAATTTTTTGATTTTTTATACTTTCTGATTCTGTTTTTGAGTCATCATCTCTTGATAATCTTAAGTACATTCCGTACTTTGTAAGTTTTACTTTCAATTATACTTGTTTCCATATTGCTAAATTTTCTCCTTCCTCATAGTACATCATTATTACTATGTCTATATACGAAAACAAGTTATTTAGGATTTTATGTTTTGAATTCTAACTCTTCTTCCTCTTTATTGCAAGTCTTTTCTTGTAAATATATTGGAAGTAATATTTCCATTAGCTCTTGCAATGTTTTTCCTTCGTTTGAATAACTTCTTACTACATTCATGTCCACCTCTTTCTTTTTAAATGTATATGTCAAAACATATAATTTATTACTTCAAAAAACAGATATAAATCATCCTATATCTGTTACAACCAATCAAAAAAGAGTCTAGCACTTTTTGCTAAACTCCATATTTTATATTGGTTAATTTTTGTATCACACTTTTCTTACATAAATCTCTAATACACTATTTTTAATACTGTATTAGTAGACTTTTTGATAACACTTTTATTGCATAACTACACTATACAATATTTGATAAACATTGTACTTTGCAACTTTTTGCTAACAAATTTTTTATATAAGAAACCTGTAGAGAATTTTTTATTTTCTCTACTTTATGTACCCTATTATATATAGATTTTTATATATTGTCAAGAGTTTGTTTGATTTTTTTCTATAATAACTTACACTAGGGTTGAATATTACTAAATATTGTGCTACAATGTATATAATTCGAATAAAAGTTATCATTATGTTAGGAGGTTCTATTATGGACATTGCAAAGGATTTTATTGGAAAAAAAGTACATGTAACAATAGATAGAAAACTAGGTTCTAAACATCCAAATTGGAAATTTATATACCTTAATAACTATGGTTACATACCTAACACTATGAGTGGTGATGGTGAAGAATTAGATGCTTATATACTTGGTGTTTTTGAACCACTCGAGACTTTTGATGGTATCTGTATAGCTGTCCTTCATCGTTTAAATGAAGATGATGACAAATTAATTGTTGTCCCTGAAGGCAAAAACTATACAGATGAACAAATTGATTGTCTTACAGAATATCAAGAAAGATTTTTCAAACATATTATAATAAGGTAACTTTTATGTACAGAAATCCTCACTTAATTATAATAAATTAAGTGAGGTTCTTTTTATTTATTCTATTATAGATGTCGTTTAAATTTGACAAATATTTTATAGATAGTATCCAATTAACAATATGTTTGAAGTCCTAATTTGTAATATTTGTATTTTTTGGTTACATAATGCACATTATTGGTTGACAAGATTAAAAGATAATAGTATAATAATAACATACTAATTGTATAAGGATGTGTAAAATGAAAAAATTAGATATAATAAAAGGAAAAACTGATCAAATTCTTGTAATTTCTGGTGCTAGTGGTGTTGGAAAAACTACAACATGTGCTTTACTTGGATTATTGTATTCAAATAAATATGTGCATATTCCCTTTGAAAGAAGTAGAAAATCAAGACCAGGTGAATTCGGTTCACGCCATGTAGACATGGATACAATGTTTCAAAAATACCATAATGGTGAATATTTTAATATAGCCCCTGTAACACACGGTGGATATGCTGCTATAAGAACGGAGGACATTAAACAAGCTTTTAGTAATAATAAAGTTGCAGTTATAGAATATCCTCTTGAACAAATAGATGTCCTTGAAAAAAACTTTCCTACAGCATATGTTACTGTAGTTGAACTTGTGGCACCTTCAGAGAAAGAGCGTTTTAGACGTTTGAAAAAAGATCACAAATATACAGATCAGCGTATTGAAAGTGATAAATTCGGATCAGGTAGAATAGATAGATATAAAAGTGATAATTTATTAACCCTAGATGATCATAATTTAGTTTTAATAACAGAAACAGGAAAGTTAGGAGATACTGTGTATGATATACATAGATATATGGAAATACAAAGTTTAACATTAGAGCAATTAAAAAGATTTGAAGAAACAGCAGGAATTAAGGGTGTTCAAAGTTTTTTAAAATCTCTTAGAGTACCAAAGCGTGATTATTCTAAATCAGAAAACTATGAGTTTTTGGAAAATAAACTACCTCATAATGATGATTTTGAAAGATAAAAAGTAAAAAAATAAAACTATTTTGTTTAGTTTTATTTTTTTACTTTTTATATGTCTTTTAGAAATATTTCATCTTCGATTATATCCTTCACACTTTCCTCTGGAGTAGAATATGTTGTATCTATAATTTTTGTGTCTGGAAAACGCTTTAATATAATGCTCCTATAATTCTTTTCTATTTTCTCGAATTTTTCAGCAGAAAATAATACTTTATCAGAACCTGTAATTTCTTTTCCTTCTGCTATACGCATTTCTAATCTTTTGATTCTTTCATCAATCGTAGTCGTAATATAAAATGAATCCATATCTGGATAATTTTCTAGTAATTTGCTTAATTGTTCAATTTCTTCATAATCTTCTGGATTTCCCTTTTCAATTGTTGTGGCAAGATATTTTATTATCCATAAAGAATCTTGTAAAATTAATCCGTTTTCTTGATAATCTGAAATATCTTTTTTTATAGTATTTTGAAGTAATGGTTTCCATTCTTCTGGTGGTAACCAAGTATCTCTCTCCCTAACTTTTTGAATTGTATCTATTGGAGTTAAAAATTTCTTCTGAATTTTAAATATCCCTGGCATTAACATATCTATATTTTTTATAATTGTTGTTTTACCAGAAAAATCCATTCCACTAAATAATTTTATTTTTGCCATTTTATCACCCTTTAGGAATTATATTTTTTTATCTTGCTGTATATATTTTAATATCTTTTCAATACCTTTATTAACAGAAATATCTGAAGATGTATCAATAATAATTGAATTATCATATTCTTTAGCTTTATTTTCTAATTCATCATATACTATTCTTAAAAACTTAGGATTTTTTCTATAATAATCATGTACTGGTGAATCTTTGCTTTTTTCCATTCTTTCTTTAATGATTTCAAATGGTGGAATACAAAAAACTTCTATTGAAGGTTTTACTAAGAGATCTTTTTGCATTAAGGCATTAGGAATATCATATATATTATAATCACTATTAGAATATTTACCATATGCATTAATATATGTAGTAATAGCATCATAATATCTATCTTGTAACACAATTGTATTTGAATCTTCTAATAAAGGCTTAATGACCTCTTGAGTATTTATTATTAAATCAGTAAGAAAATATGATACAGTAATAGGGTTATCTTTTACTCCTAGTATCTTTTTGAATTTTTTACCAATTTCAGTATATGTCATAGCTCCGTGATTATAGACAGGTTTAAGCTTCAATTCATTAATTTTTTCACTTAATTTTTGACATGTTGTTGTCTTCCCACTGCAACAAATTCCTTCAAACACAATAAAATTATTCATAAAAGAGCCTACCTTTCATTTAACAATATATATCCACGATAATATTTACTATCTTTTGTTAATTTAATAGGAAGATCACTATTAATAATTAGTTGATTAACTTCAAGTAAATGCGCATCATAATCATAATCTACATCTGTAGTATTAGGATTTTTCCAATCCTCTATTTCAAGCATTTCTTCATAAATAGATTCTGATTCATCTTTTTCAAAATATTTTACTTTATCATATGAAATATATAAACGATCACTGTTCTTTTCAATAATAGATACTTCTCTTATCATATTTGCATATAAGATAGGTTTTAGTTTTTTTTCGATTTTTACATCTAGTTCTTTAACAAAATCATTTACATCTTTATATTGTCCTCTTAATTTTGTACCAAGTTCTAGTTTTGAAACATATGGTTTATCTGGATCACACATATTTTTCTTATATAAAAATCCATTAAATTGTTCTGTAACCATATTACTGCCTCTCATGACATCTCCTCTATTTAGTATTGTTAACTCACTATCGTCATAATATGTTTCATGTTTTTCCTTTGTAAAACTTTCTACTAGTTTGTATCCATGTTGATAAAGAAAATTGAGAACTTGTTTTGAAGAGCATTTATCATTTTTCTTTATTAAATATTTCAATTCTCTTTCATAATTTTCAAATTCCATAAAACTCCTCCCAATCATTTTATTTAGTACTAATAAATACACCTGTTTCTCTTGGAATATTTATAGCACCATCTTTAATTCTTATATCTTCAAAATACTGATAAAGATTAGCAAGATTTTCTTCAGAAAATCCCGAAATTGTACTAGTTGATTTCAACCAATCCATCAAATCTTCTGTTTTAGTGATTGCTAATATATTTTCATAATCAAATCTCTCTACAAAAGTAAAATATTTCCTTAAAATCTCACTTCCATTTTGAAGATTAAATGGAAGTTTCTCAGTAAACGCTTCTGATTTTGGATCAAATTGTTTTATTGCTTCATGTAAAAATGGACGCATTCCACCATTACCATCTGTTGCTGAATAAAAACAACAGCCTTTTTTTAAAACTCTTTGAACTTCTAATAATGCCTTATTTAAGTCAGGCACATGAAAAAGCATATGGTTTGCAATAATCATATCAAAAGAATTATCACTATAAGGAATTGATTGAATATCAATTTTACAGAAAGAGACATTTTTATATGTAGAATATTTTTCTTTCACTAAACTTAACATGCCATCTGAAAAATCTGATAAAATCAATTTGCATCCTTTAGGAAGTTTCTCTATCCTACCTTCCCAATGACTTCCATTCCCACAACCAAGTTCTAATATAGACATATTTTCCTTAAAATCATATTTGTCAAACAACCAGTCAGCAAACTTATATTTATTAGTTGTATATTTTTTATAAAAGTCAATTCTTAATGCTAAATTTTTATCATTAGAAAATTGTTGTTTCACATTTTGTGTTTCATTCATAATTGACATAAGTTACACCTCCAATTTAATTTTATTCATTAAATAATCTCAATAAATAATTATATATATCTCTCTTTTGAGCATATTATACCGTTTTTGCTAAATTTTGTCAATTTATTTTTCTTCTATACTTTGCCAGAACATTTTATTGAAAAATCTAACATCAACTTACCTTATAAAAGGATTTTCTTTACCATCATAATTTAAATCATACTTTTTACATAAATTAGTTCCTTGCCTATTTATTTTTTCATAGAACTCACTATTTTGTGCTATTTGCAAAGTTATCTTCTCACTTAATTGTTTATCTGATATTCCATTTTCAACTTCTTCTAATACCATTTGCATAAAATCTAAATCTTTTAATTTCAATTGATAATATAAATCATAAAATTCTTTTTCGCCTATTGAATCTATTGCTTTAGGTGAAGAAATAGGATCAATTATCATATCATATAATTTCATATGTGATTTATGCCATCTCTTTAATGCATTATACACTAGTTTAACTTTTGGATCTGTTATATCATATTTATTATTATCGTATACATCGTTTTCTATAATTTTATGTTCCTTTTTCAATTTTTCAGTATATAAAGTTCCATCTGCTGCAAACATTTCTGAAAAAATTCCTTTTGTTATAATCCAATCATATTCCCTTAAAAATTCATAGTTTTCTTTTAACTCTTGAAATGTAGTATTATCATCAAATAAGATAAATCCTGCTTGAACATAAATTCCATGTTTTTTTAATATATCTAATGCTTTCTTATTATCTTCTAAACTAGCACTTTTATTCATTCTTCTTAATGCTGTATTTGAGCCATTTTCTATACCACATGCAAATGAATGGAAACCTGCTTCTTTCAAATACTCCATTTTTTTATCTTCCACTTGGTCTGCTTTTAAAGAGCCTCTAAGTGATAAATCTATTTTTCTTTCTTTTATCTTATCTCTAAATTCTTTTGCCCAATGTTCATCTCTCTCTGTTTCTAAAAAACTATCATCAATAACTTTTATATATTTTACACCCATATTTTGCAATTGCTCTAATTCATTAACTATATTATCTACACTTCTTCCTCTCCATTTTTTACCTATAGATAGTTTATTAAAAGCATTTACAGAACAAAACAAGCAATTTCCCATACATCCTCTTGCTGTTAATATATTTATGGTAGATTTTCTATCTTTTGCCATCTTCATTGTATCTCTAGCTGGAAAAGGAATTTCATCAAGGTCTTTTATTAATTCTCTTTTTGGAGTTCTACTAATCTCCCCATCTTTTTCATATACTATTCCTTTGATTTCTTCAATTTGTCTATTAGTATTTCCAGTAAAATAATCACACACTTCTACGATTGATTCTTCTCCTTCACCAATCATAGCAATATCAAATATATTATCTTTAACAAATTTTTGTGGATTAAAAGATGGTCCAAATCCACCACACATTAATTTTATATTTGGATTTATTTCTCTTATTTTTTTAGCCAATTCGATAGATTTATCATTGTTTGACATATAACATGATATACCAACAATAGCAGTATCTTTTGAATTAATTATTTTTCTCAATACTTCTTCATCGTTTAATCCTCCAAGCCATCCATCTATAATTTCAACATTATATCCATTTTTTCTCAATACAGCTGCTAAATATGATAATCCTAAATTTTCTTCTGATGTTCTATGTGTATCTGGTGATAATGTTGTAAGTATAATTTTCTTATCTCTCTTTTCTTGAGCATTTTGTAAATATTCCATATATTTATCAATTTCAGTATCATTGCTATTGCCTTCAACATATATGATATTTTTTCTCTTATCCAATATAATATTTTTTTCATTCTCCACTGTAAATAAAAAATCATTATCTTCAAAATTTAGTCTACACATTGCTTTTATTTTCTCATCTGTAAGAGTTAAATTTTCTTTAATTACTGTTTTTGTTTCCATTTATATTTCTCCCTTACTTTTTTGGTTTACCTATCCAAGTACATAGATAATTTTCATGTACTAATTGTTTTTTTCCCTTTTTATACTGAATATTTCTATCTATTTCTATATCTTTAAAACAAAATGGATCTCTTGCATACAAATCTTTTTCACCAGTTTCGCACTTTTTATATGTATATGCCATTGCAAAGCAACCACCTCTACATATCTCTGCTTTTTCGCAATCCCTACAACCTTCTATTTTATTATAATTTTCTTTTCTAACTTTAAAAGCATTAAATTGTTCAGAATTAATTATGTCAAAAATATCATCAGTCAATAAATCACCAACTCTATAATCATGCATATATACACAAGGAGATACAGGTATTTTTCCTTCAGGTGTTATCGAATTAATTCTCATAGAATATATTCCACATGCACAACCATTAACTTTACTATTCTCAGTTAATCCAGACAAAGTAGGTTCGCTTAATTCAACGGTATCACATTTTTCAAACAAATATTTATAATTTTCTAATACTTGTTCTTTAGTAGGTACAAGTTTGAAATGTTGTTTTTGTATCGGTTTTAATAAATTAAATCTAATATTAGAATCATATTTTTTAGCCAATTCTATTAAAGCATCTATTCGGTCTTTTGTGAAATTCCAGTTCATTGCACACATTATAATTCCTGATTCTATATGATTTTCTTTGCATATCTCCAACGCTTGAATAGCATATTTATATACATCTCCACCTCTATTTTCATTATGCTCTTTTTCAAAAGGTGAATCAAAACTAATATCTACGTCATTTAGTAGTTCTAAACATTCTGGATATGTATTTTTTAAAGCAATCAAGCTTATTCCTGCTGTAGTTATTCCAACTTTAATATTTCTTTTATTCAGTTCTTTTAAAATATATGGTAACATACTTTTATGAACATCAAGTCCATTAGTAAATATCGGTTCATTTCCTCCTAAGTTTACTGTTTCCACATTTAATTTTTGAATCTGTTTAATAACTTTATCTACTATTTCTTTTGTTAAGTTTTGCCCTTTTTTTCTAACAGTAAAAGAATAGCAATGTTTACATTTACATGGACAATCATTGCCCAGAGTCCATCCTATATTTTTTATCACATCAATCCCTCCATCTTTCATGGTAAATTATACCATTTTATGTAAATTATGTCAAATATAAATTCTTTAATGACTATGAAAAAGAAAAATATAATAAAATAATGGGAATAACAAAAATGAATGATATTATAATATATAAAATAACATCATTCATTTTTGAATTTTCTCAAATGCTACAAGTATAATCTTTAATAGTTTTTTTCTATTAATCTACTCGTTCTAAATTTACTAATTCATTGTTTCTAAAAATCATTTTCAATAAGCAAGGTGAAGTTATAGACAATTCTTTTTCTTTGTATTCAAGATTTAATCTTTCATTTACCTTACAATAACTTAATAAATAAAATTTGATTGAGCCCCCATGACTTATAACTGCAATTCTTTTTCCCTTGTATTTTTCAAGTATTTCATCAATAAATTCATTCATCCTTTTATTTGTATCATTTGCACTTTCACCATCACG
>CALXKA010000049.1 GCA_944388765.1 uncultured Clostridia bacterium | reverse complement strand
TCAACTTAGCATTACTCGTTCTCATATTAGTAAAAGATCACCACGTACTTGGAAACCAAATTTAAGAAAAGTTAAAGTTGATATGAATGGTGAATCAAAAAGAATTTATGTATGTGCTAAATGTTTAAAAAATGGAAAAGTAAAAAGAGCTTAGACTCTTTTTTTGTTTTATATTACATATTTTAAAAGGAGAGAAAATCTCTCCTTTTTATTTATAACTAATCTTTTATTCCAAATATTAATTTTACAATACCTCTTAAAAATTTAGGTACTTTTTTTACTACAATCGTCATATGTATCACCCTCCTTTTTAGCATGCAAGCCACATAATTCCAACACTTACAACAGTTACACCAATTATAAATAACCAACCTGTAACAGGAAGTAATAAAACTAATAATATCCCTAGTCCTAACCCTATCAAACATACTGCTAATGTTTTTTTCAATATTTTACACATTTTATTACCTCCTTTTTTTGTATATTATATTCTTTTTTTTATTATTTGTTCCTCTTTATGTCACATAATACTATTTGACCTAAATAAAAAAATCTTGTAAAATAATGTAGGATTATGTATGAAAGGAATATGTAAAATGAAAAAATCGGATACTATTATTTTATTTAATAAACTAAAAAATTATTATCCTGATGCAACTTGTAGTTTGGATTTTTCTGAACCTTTTCAATTAGTTGTTGCAGTTATGTTATCTGCTCAATGTACAGATGAAAGAGTAAATAAAACTACTCCAAAGTTGTTTGAAAGATGTAAAACAATTGAAGATTTTGCAAATATTAGTATTGATGAATTAGAAGACATTATTCATCCTTGTGGGTTTTATAAAAATAAAGCAAAAAATATTAAATTATGTGCTAAACAAGTTTTAGAAAATTTTAATGGAATTGTACCTCATACTATGAAAGAATTAATATCTCTTGCAGGAGTTGGCAGAAAATCAGCAAATGTTATTATGCTTGAAGTTTTTGGAATAGCAGAAGGAGTTGCTGTTGATACTCACGCAAAAAGAATTTCTAATTTGACTGGTTTATCAAAGGAAAAAGAACCTGAAAAAATTGAGAGAGATTTATTAAAAACTTTTCCAAAAGAATGTTGGAAAGATTTAAATCATTTATTTGTTTGGCATGGTAGAAATGTTTGTATTGCAAGAAATCCAAAATGTAATATTTGTCCTATTTCTAGTTTATGCAAATTTGATAAATCTAAGGAATAAAATTCATAGTTATTTTATAAAATTTAATTGACAAATTTTATATAAAGATATATTATTCTAATATCTAATATGAATAAAAATAATATTTTAGGAGGTTTTTTTAATGCTAAAAAGGAAATTTGGAATGATTGTATTAATTTTAATTACTACAATAGCACTTGCTTTACCAGTGGTAAGAGCTGATAACGAAACAACTAATAATGCTTCTGAAAATCAAGTAGTAACTGATAATAACACTCAAAGCACAGAAACTACAACTACTGATGAAACTGCTTTGGCAGAAGAATCTGCTGAAAGTCAAAATACAGCTATGTCAGAAGAAAACTTTAAGCAACAAGATATTTATTTAACTGGTGATAATGTTACTATTGATTATATTGTTGATGGAAATCTATTTGTTTTTGCAAATACTGTAACTATTAACTCTCAAATAGGAGGAGATGCATTTATTTTTGCAAATAGTGTTACAGTTGGAGAGCAAGGATATATATTTAGTAATTTATTTACTGTTTCAACTGATGTAAATGTTCAAGGTGTTGTATATGATTTATATGCATTATCAAGAAATGTTAATATTACAGGATATGTTTATCGTGATATAAGAGTAACTTCTGATACTTTGAATCTTTTTGGTACTGTTGGAAGAAACGCATATGTGTCTTGTAGTAATATAAACTTTTCACAAAATAGTGATGGTCAAGAAGATACTACTGTTTTAAATGGTATGATTAATGGTAATTTAGAATATTCATCACAAAATGAAATTACTATACCAGATGGAACTGTAACAGGTGAAGTTAAATATAATGAACAAAAAACTACATCTAATGTTTCTATTCAAAGTTATTTGATATCACTTGGAACAATTGTGGCTACTGCAATTCTTATTTGGCTAATTAGTTCATGGCTTGCACCTAAATTTGTTAAGAGAATGGATATTATTAATAAGAAAACTATACTACCTTCAATTGGACTTGGTATTATAGCACCTATTATTTTAGCAATAGTGTCTGTTATCTTATTATTAATAAGAATTACTTCTCCATTTGGTTTATTACTATTAGCAATATTATTTATATTAATTGGAATTAGTACTTCTATATCTATAATTTCTATTAATAACTTGATTTGTAATAAATTAAAAATAAATAAGACAATAGGAAATTTCGGAATGTTAATTGTTACAGCTATTGTTTTATGGTTAATAGGATTAATTCCATATATTGGTGGAATATTTGGTATTGTAATTGTAATACTAGGAATCGGAATTATGATTTATAATTTATTTAGAAGAGAAAAACTTGATACAAAACAATCAGATGAAAATAATAATAAAAAATAAGATATAGAAAATATTAAAAGCTCAAAAATTATTTTTGAGCTTTTAGTTTTTTATTTTTTTAATTCTTTAATTATCTCTTCAAATCTATTTGCCATAAGTATTGCTGTACCTGCAACTAAAATATTTGCACCTGCTTTTTTTACTTCTGGTGCAGTTTTTAAATTTATTCCTCCATCAACTTCTATATCTGTTTCTAAATTCTTTTCTTGTATATATTTATTTAATTGATCTATTTTATTTACCATTTCGTTTAAAAATGTTTGTCCACCTTTCCCTGGTTCAACTGTCATTACTAAACACATATGTATATATGGTAAAAATTCATATATTTCTTCTATCTTAGTATTTGGTTTTATTGCTATTCCAACTTTACAATTATTTTGCTTTATATGTTTTATTTTTTTCATTACATCTTTTTTATCTTTACATGCTTCTAAATGAAATGTTATTATATTAGGTTCTAATGATAAAAATTCCTCTATTGTTTCATCAATATCTTGTACCATCAAATGCACATCTAATGGTAAATTAGATATTCTTTTTATATATGATGCATATTCAAACATTTTTTTATATGTATCTTTTTCTACAAATTTACCATCCATAACATCTATATGAAAATAATCAGTTTTTGCAGCTTCTAATTCAAAAAATGTTGCTGACTCTTCTCCTTTTTTTACATTTAAAATTGATGTTGAAACTTCTACCATTTCTTTGTTTCCTCCTTTTTCTTCAATTCTTCATAAATTTTACAAAATCTATTATATCTATCTTGTGATATTTTTCCTTCTTTAATCCCCTGTTTTATTCCACAATTTTCTTCTTTTATATGTGTACAACCTATAAATTCACAATTTTTTATTTCATCCTTAAATTCTTTAAAATAATATGCTAAATTTTTACTTTGTATTTCTTCTATTGAAAAAGTTGAAAATCCTGGCGTATCTGCTATATATGTGTTATCTTCTATATTATATAACTTAGTTGAAGTTGTTGTATTTTTTCCTCTTTTGTTTCTACTACTTATTTCTCCTTCTTGCGTTAATTCTTTATTAAATATCGCATTTATCAAGCTTGACTTTCCAACTCCTGAGTTTCCTGCAAAAGCATTTATATTATCTTTTAATATGTCTAATAATTTATTTATTCCAACTTTTTTATTAGCCCCGTGTTTCAATTACTTCATACCCTATTTTAGTATAAATTTCTTTAATTCTTTTAAATTCTTTTTCTTCATCTAAATCAATTTTATTTAGCACTATGCATACTTTTAAATTTAAAAATTCTGCAAATGCTAATTGTTTATCTAACATTAATAAGTCTGGTTTAGGATTTCTACTAGATATAACTAATATTAGCTGTGTAATATTTGCCATTTTAGGTCTTTTTATATATACTTTTCTTTCAAAAATCTTATTAATTACTGCTTTTTTATTTTCTTCATCTGTTATTTCAAATTCTACAAAATCTCCTACTACTGGTGTTATGTCATCTTTTTTTAATTTTCCTCTTGCATAAGCTTCATATATTTCTTTTTTATTATCTTCTTTATTTTCTATTTTATATAGATTTGCAATATTTTCTATTATAACCCCTTGCATTTATCCTCCAAATTCCTTTTTTCGTATTATATAATAAATTTTAGTGATTTACAATTGAAATAGAAAAACGGCTAGATTAATTTCATAAAAATCTAGCCCCTACATCTTAATTAAATGTTACTGTATCTTGTGTTCCTAATGTAATTGTTTTGCTTGATCTATATATTTGATTACTTGTAGTTGGATCTGTAATTGTAACTGTTATTTCAAGAGATTCTCCATCTTTTCCAGATAAACTTATTGAAGAATATGCTGTTTCATTTTTGCTTACTCCTGTTCTTGTTTCTCCATTAACAGTTATATTTACAGTTTTACTTGTTGTAGAATCTTCGCTATTTTCTGTATAACCACCTGTTATTTGTCTTAAATTTATTACTACTGATACACTTTTAGTTTCGGCAACTTTGTTTACTGTTAATGTAACTGTTGTTCCTTCGTCTACTGTTGTTCCTCCGGTAACACTTTGGTTCGTTACCTCTCCATTATTAGTTGTTGCATCTACATAATTTACATTCACTCTTAATCCCTGGCCTTCTAATGTAGCTCTTGCAGTTGCTTCTTGTTGACCTATTACATTTTGTACTGTTACTTGTTTTATTCCTGTTCCTGTGCTTACATGAATTTTAACTGTATCTCCTGCATATACTTCTGTATCTGGCTCTGTATCTTGGCTTATAACATAACCTTCTTGTACTGTTCTACTTGTTTCTTCAATAACTTCTGCTTTTAAATTTGCGTCTTCTATTAATTTTATTGCTTCATCTCTTTCTTTTCCTTCTACATTTGGAACAGTTGCTTTTTCTTGACCTTTACTTATTACAACAGATACTGTACTTCCTTTTTTTACATTATTATAATTTTCCATATATGATGGGTCTTGTGAAATTACATATCCTTCTGGAACATCTTTATTATATTCTTCTGATGACACTTCAAATTGTAAACCTGCTTCTTCTATTTCTTTTTGCGCTTCTTCTCTTGATAATCCTACAACATTTGGCATTTCTACTTCTGGTGGATTTGTAATATTAAGTACTGCCATAGTTCCACCTAAACTTATTCCAAATAATAGTAGTAATCCTATAAAAATACTAAGTATCTTATGTTTCTTTATAAATTTCTTGAATTTTCCTTCTTTTTTTCCTTTTTTGTTATCATTTCTTTTTTCATTTTCTAATAAGTTGCCATACATATCTGTATTAATTTTTTGAGTTTTTGCAGTTGGGTCATATTCCTCTTCCTCTACAAAGTCTCCTTCTGGATCTTTTAATGATTTTCTCAAATCTACCAACATTTCTGTTGCTGATTGATATCTTAGAGTTGTATCTTTTTGCATTGCTTTCATTATAATTTTATTTACAGCTGTTGGAATATTTGGATTTACTTCAATTGGCTCTTCTGGTTCTTCTTGCATATGTTTTAATGCAACAGAAACGGGAGTATCTGCATCAAATGGTACTTTTCCTGTCATCATTTCATACATAACTACTCCTAGTGAATATAAGTCAGATTTAGCATCTGTATATCCTCCTCTTGCGTGTTCTGGTGAGAAATAGTGTACTGAACCAATTGTTGTTCCAAATGCTGTAATTGTTGAATTTGATACTGCTTTTGCAATTCCAAAATCTGTTACTTTTGCAATTCCGTCTTCTGTTATTATTATATTATGTGGTTTTATATCTCTATGAATTATATTATTTCTATGAGCCATTTCCAATGCTGATGCAATTTGAATTGCTACATTTACTGACCATTTCCAAGGAAGAGGCCCTCTTTCTTCTATAATTATTTCTTTTAATGTTTTCCCTTGTATTAGTTCCATTACTATATAATATAAGTTTCCCTCAACTCCAACATCATAAATTGATACAATATTAGGATGTGTTAGTCTTGCAGCTGATTGAGCTTCTACTTCAAATCTTTTTATAAATTCTTCGTCTGTTGTAAATTCATCTCTTAAAATTTTGACAGCTACATTTCTTTTTAAAACTTTATCAATTGCTTTATATACTGTTGCCATTCCACCATTACCTATTTTTTCAACCATCTCATAACGGTTTCCTAATAGTTTACCTTCTAAATTCATAATTTATCTCTCCTTAAATCATGCTTACTTTTTTGCATGTATCATATGTTTTTTATAACAATAACAGTTATATTATCATATCCGCCATTATTATTTGCAAGTTTTACTAATTCTTTTGGTGCTTGCTCTATATCCTTTTTTGCTTCTCTAAATATATCTTCTTGTGACACTAGATTTGTTAATCCATCTGAATTAATTATCAATATGTCATCTTTTAAGAATCCTTTTACCATAACATCTGGCTCTACAAAAGCATTACATCCTAGTGCTTTCATAAGCATATTTTTTTGTGGATGATGAACTGCTTCTTCTTGTGTTATTGTTCCATCTTTTACTAATTTCTGCACATAACTATGATCTTGTGTTAATTTTCTCATAAATTCTTTTCTTATTCTATATATTCTACTATCTCCTACATGTCCAATAAATACTCTATTATTATATATTAAACAAATTTCCAGAGTAGTACCCATACCTTCTAATTCTTTACTCTCTTTTGATTTTTCATATACGACCATGTTTGCATATTCCATACTGCTTCCTACTAGTTGTATAATACTTTCTTTATCTTTATCTATATCTTTAAAATTATTTTCTATATAACTTTTTGCTGTTTGGATAGCTAATTTACTTGCTATTTCTCCTCCATTATATCCTCCCATTCCGTCAGCTAACATATATAACTGGACTTCATCTAATGAGTCTGAGATATAATAATAATCTTGATTTATTTCTCTTACTTTTCCAATGTCTGATTTTGCATAAGCCTTTATCATCTTCTCACCTCTTTTTTGGCTACTTCTTAAATCTATTTTATTATTCTATTTTATATCACAAGTTAATCTATTTTGCAATTATTTTTAATAACTTTATTGAATAGTTTCTTTGTTACCTATTAATTTTTATTGACTAACATATATCTTCCTTGTATAATAATTATATTACATGTTATAGAGATTTGCTTTTAATGCTTATCTTTCTGAAAGGACAAATATTATATGAATAATTATAACTTGGAAAAATTAGAATTTTATAAAATATTAGAAAATTTAAGCAATTTTTGTTCTACAATATATGGAAAAGAATTAGTATCTAATCTTTTACCTAGTAAAAACAAAAGTAAGGTTTCTTTATTATTACAAGAAACCTTAGAGGCTATGAATTTATCCACACGTAATTCTTTTCCTTCTTTTTATAATATTGAAGATATCTCTCTTTCAATAAAACAAATTGAAAGTGGAGAGACATTATCTACAAAAGCTCTTTTAAATTTAGCAACAGTACTTAAATGTTCTGGTGAATTAAAAGAATATTTTAATAAAGATTTTATAGAAAAAGCTGATTTTCCTATTCTTTCTTCCTTATTTAATGAGCTATATTCTAACAACTCAATTTCTTCTAAAATTTTTTCTTGTATTTTAGAAGAAAATGTTATTGATGATAAAGCTTCAAAAGAGTTATATTCTATAAGAAAGAAAAAAAGAAATTTAGAACAAGATATTAGAAATAAATTAAATAATATGATACATTCTTCTAGATATAGTAAATATATTCAAGAAAATATAATAACTATTAGAAATGACAGGTTTGTAATACCTGTAAAAGAAGAATATCGTTCATCTATAAAAGGATTAATACATGATATATCAAATGGTGGTTCGACTGTATTTATAGAACCATTAGTTGTTTTTGAGATGAATAATGAAATTCATGAATTAGTAATTAGTGAAAATCTTGAAATTGAAAAGATTTTATCTGAATTAACAAAATTATTTATTCCATATTTGTCTCAACTATCGAATAATATAGATATTATTGGGAAACTTGATTTTA
This sequence comes from uncultured Clostridia bacterium, assembly GCA_944388765.1. GTDB lineage: Bacteria > Bacillota > Clostridia > TANB77 > CAG-508 > CAG-269. Next base: position 2,034 of record CALXKA010000049.1, on the reverse strand, counting down.
TTTTTGCAAAAGCAAAATATGCAAAATCACTTGATGCAATTATACCTAAAATATTAGATGAAAAAAATATTGTTTTTCAAAATGCAAGACATCCTTTAATTTCCAAAGATATTGTAGTTCCAATTTCTCTACATTTAGGAAAAGATTTTTCTACATTATTAATTACAGGTCCCAATACAGGTGGAAAGACTGTAACTTTAAAAACCGTTGGTCTTTTAACTTGTATGGCTTGTTCAGGTCTTGCTATCCCCTGCGATGGAACTTCTTCTATATATGTATTTGATAATATATTTGCTGATATTGGTGATGATCAAGATATTAGTAGTTCCCTTAGTACATTTTCTTCACATATGACAAATATTGTTAATATATTAAAAAACTTTACATCAGATTCTTTAATATTATTAGATGAATTGGGTTCAGGAACTGATCCATTAGAAGGTGCAAATCTTGCGATTAGCATTTTAGAATATATTAAAGATATTGGAGCCTTAACTATTGCTACTACTCATTATCCAGAACTTAAAAAATATGCATTAATTACAGATGGTTTTGAAAATGCCTCTGTTGAGTTTGATATTAACACATTAACTCCTACTTATAAGTTATTAGTCGGTATTCCTGGTAAAAGTAATGCCTTTGAAATTAGTAAAAAACTTGGTTTACAAAAAGATATAATTGAAAATGCAAAAAGTCATTTAACTTCACAAGAAATTAATTTTGAAGATTTGTTAAAAACTATTTATGATGATAAATCTTTAATTGAAAAAGAAAAAGATAATATATCAAAAGAGCTAAATCAAATTACTTTGCTACGTAAATCCTTAGAAAGAGATAATCAAAATCTAAAAAAACAAGAAGAAGATTTAATTAATAATGCAAAAATTAAAGCTAGAAATATTTTACTAGATGCAAAAGATGAAGCAAATGAGATAATAAAGAAAATGAATGATTTGTCTGATAAGAGCGAATTATCTGATTTAAGGAATTCTTTGAATTCTAAAATCAAAGATATTAAGATAGATACTAATATTGTCACTAATGATGTTTCTAATTTAAAGCCTGATGATATTAGTTTAAATATGGAAGTTTTTGTAACTAATTTCAATCAAAAAGGATTTGTAGTTTCTCATGTTTCTAAATCAAATGAGGTTCAAGTCCAAATCGGAAATATGAAAACTAATGTTAATATTAAGTATTTAAGGAAAATAAATAAAACTGAATCTAAGAAAAATGTTTCTAGTTCTTATAGTTATAGTAATATTTCTAAGACTAAAAACGTAAAATCTGAAATTAATGTTATAGGATATAACGTTGATGAAGCAATTTTTGTAATTGATAAATTCTTGGATGATTGTAGTTTAGCCAAATTACAAAATGCTCGAATCGTTCATGGTAAAGGTACTGGAAAATTGAGAAATGGTATTCATCAATTTTTAAAAACAAACCCACATGTTAAGTCTTTTCGTATTGGTAATTTTGGTGAAGGTGAAATGGGTGTTACGATAGTTGAGTTAAAATAATTTTATTAGAAAACCTATTACTTAATTATTTTATTATTTAAAGAATAGGTTTTCTTTTATTTGTTTTTATCTTTAAATAGTAAATCTCATCACTATGTTTATTTAATATTTTTTCATGTTCTTCAAATCTTCCCATAAATTCTTTATTCTTTTCTTCTTGTGAAGTAACCACATCTAGTAATATTTGTAGTTTCTCTCCATGTTCTATTTCTATTTTTGCAATTGATTTGCTCAAATTTCTTTGTTCTTCTTTTATTTCTTTAATGTCATTAGACATGTTTTGTAACATAATGTCTCTATTTTTCATTTGACTTTTTATATCATCTAATATAACATCCCTATCTTTCATCTGGCTTTTTATATCATCTAATATAACATCTCTATCTTTCATCTGGCTTTTTATATCATCTAATATAACGTCTCTATCTTTCATTTGGCTTTTTATATCATCTAATATAACATCCCTATCTTTCATCTGGCTTTTTATATCATCTAATATATCATCTCTATC
>CALXKA010000048.1 GCA_944388765.1 uncultured Clostridia bacterium | reverse complement strand
AAGTGTTGAAAGCAATAGCATTTAAAGGATTAGAAAAAAAGATAAAAAAATTGCCTACATTTACTTGACACATACAATTTTACCAAAAATAACAAAAAAACTTGACTTTTTCAAAAATTATACTTATAATAAGTATGAAGATTGGGTATAGAACCTTGTCTCATAAGTTCAAATAATTAATAATATAAGTCAATAAAAAGTAAAGTGTGCACATATATAAGTGAACATCATTTTATCGTTTTATAATCGAACTTATGAAAGAGGTCTATCTAATTTTAGGTAGATTTTTTTATTTTAGGAAAAGGAGAGTTTTGTTATGGAACAAGTATTAAGAAAAAAAGATGAAATGAGTTTATACTCATGTGAAAATGAACCAAATGCAAGAATATTAATTTATGCACTTCAAAATTTAGGTTACAAAAATGATGTTGCTTTATGTGACATTATAGACAATTCAATAGATGCCGGAGCAACTAAAATATGGCTAGATATTGAAAAAGATAAGATAACCATTACAGACAATGGAAAAGGAATGGATTTAGAAGTATTGGAAGAATCTTTGAAATTAGGATCTGACATAATAAGAGAAGATAACACATGCCTAGGAAAATTTGGAATGGGATTAAGTACAGCTTCAATTTCAATAGGAGATAGAACAACAGTATTAACAAAAAATAAAGTAACTAATGAAATATTTAAAAGCAGTGTAGATATAAATATAATTAAATTAAAAAACAAATTTGTAAAATTCCTAGGACAAGCAGATGAAAAAGATAAAAAATTATTTAATGAAAAATTAAATGATGAAAAAAGTGGAACAGTAGTAATATTAGAGCAATGTACAGGAATAAAGAATAAAAATATAGGACAATTTTCAAATAAAATGAAATCTACAATTGGAAGAATTTATAGAAAATTTATGAACAAAATTGCATTCTATGTAAATGATGTAAAAGTAGAAGTAGATGATCCTTTACTATTAGACGATGAGAAAACAGAAATATATAGTGATGAGAACTATGAAGTTAAATGGAAAGATAAAAATGGAAATGAAAGAAAATCAATTGTTAATGCTAAATTAGTCTTATTACCAATGATGCCAAAAGAAGAATCAAAACAAAAGAAAATGAATATACCAAATCAAGGGTTTTCAGTATTAAGAAATAGTAGAGAAATTGCTTTTGGATATATGCCATGGATAGCAAAGCATAATAGTTATAATAGATTTAGAGGAGAAATATCATTTCAATCAGATATGGATGAAGCAATGGGAGTAGATTTTACTAAAAATGGAATAGATATGATAGACTCAGTAAATGATATATTACAACAATATCTAAAACCACAAATAAAAGCAATAGGAAATAAATCTAGAAAAGAAAGCATAAAAACAGCAAATGATAATATTGATCATGGTATAGCTGAAAGAGGAATAAGTGGCAAATCCAATATTTTAATAGTACCGAATGATAATGAGGAAAAATACAACGAAGAAAATGAAGAAAATCAAAAATATGAAGAAAATAACGATTCAAAAAATGCAAAAAATAAACCAAATGTAAAATTTTTAACAATTTCAGCAGGAAGAACAGGAAATATATTTGATGCTAGACTAGAAGGGAAGACTACAATTATTGAATGGAACATAGATCACCCATTTTATGAAAAATTTGTATTATCAAACAAAGATAATACAGAATTAGTAACAGCAGTAGATTATTTAATATATTCAATAGCTACATCACAATTAACAGTATTTGCAAATAATGACAACAAAATAGAGACAATTGACCAACTAATTTCTGTTATGAGTAATAATATGAGAGCCTTATTAGGATAGTAAGGAGAAAATATATGAATATATTAGAAAAAATAAAAAATGCTATAAAAAATCTAATAAGTAATGAAAACGAACAAGGAAAAATTGTAAATAATATTACTCAAAACATTAATACTGGTGTTACATATACTGATGTAGAAAAGATAGCAGAAAATGTATTTGAAAGAAAATTGTTAAAAATGGAAATAAACAAAGAAAAAAAGGATTGAAAAATCCTTTTTTATTGTTTTTTCATTTTAGGTTTTGAAATTAAAGCGGCTAAATATCCAAAAAATACAGCAGCAGCGATACCGACCAGCAGCAGCTTTTACACCACCTACAAAAGCACCAACTAAGCCCATTTGTTGAACACTTTCAATAGCTCCTTTTGCTAAATTATACCCAAATCCAGTAAGAGGAACAGTAGCACCAGCACCTGCAAAATCAACTAAATACTGATAAATTCCAAGACCCCCTAAAATTGCACCACTTGTAACAAAAATTACTAAAATTTTAGCAGGTGTTAATTTGGTTTTATCAATCAAAATTTGACCAATAACACATATAACTCCGTGCCACAATAAAGCATTTTAAAAGTACAGTCCAATCGAAAACATTAGCCCAATTAATATCCATAATATCATATCCTTTCTATGAAAGATTTAAAGTTCAATACTTATTGCATGTGCTATTCCAGGAATAGATTCACCTTGCTGAGATGTAGTAGAATTCATTAATGCACCAGTTGCAACTAGTAGCATCTTTTTTATTTTTTTCTCTTTTAATTGTTTGAAAAAATATCCAGAAAAAACTGTACCGCAACATGCACAACCACTACCACCACTATGAGTATCTTGTGAATTTTTATCGAAAATTAAAATACCACAATCATTATAATTAGACTTTATATTATAACCTTTTGATTTAAGGATATCTATTACAATTTCTTTTCCAATATATCCTAAATCACCGCTAATAATAGCATCATAATAACTAGGACTCCTATTGGTATCTTCAAAATGAGCAATAAGAGTATCAGCAAATGCAGGTGCCATGGCAGCTCCCATATTATTACCATCTTTTATACCCATATCTACAATTTTTCCGGGAGTTATATGTGTAACATATGGCCCCAATCCATTTTTTGTTAATATAGCTGCACCAGAACCTGTAACAGTCCATTGACTTGATGGTGGCCTTTGATTTCCTAATTCCAAAGGAAAACGAAATTGCTTTTCTGCACTACAAAAATGACTAGAAGTAGCACATAAAACATTTTCAGCAAAACCTTCAACACATATAGAACCTAATGATAATGATTCTACAAATGTAGAGCAAGCACCAAAAACTCCTAAAAAAGGTATATTTAATTCTCTTAAACCGAAACTTGAAGAAATACATTGATTTAATAAGTCACCTGCAAATATGCAATCAATTTTTTCACTAGGGATTCCTGATTTAGAGATAACAGTATTAACAGTTTCTTTAATAATTTTACTTTCAGCTTTTTCCCAAGTCTTTTCTCCCCAAAATTCATCATCTAATGTTTGATCAAAATATTTTGCTAATGGTCCTTGTGCTTCTTTTGGACCAACAATAGATGCACATTCAAGAATTGTTGGAGGTGTATTAAATTTTACAGTTTGTTTACCAAGTTTCTCCAAAATATCATCTCCTATCTTAAATATAATTTATCTTAAACTAATGTTATGCTTTGAGTATTAAAAATAAGGTATATAATTCCAATTATAATTGAAGCCGAAATTCCAAATACCAATACAGGTCCTGCAACAGTAAACATTTTTCCGCCTACTCCCATAACATATCCTTCTGATTTATACTCCATTGCTGGTGAAACTATTGAATTAGCAAAACCAGTAATAGGAATTAAAGATCCAGCACCAGCAAATTTACCTATTTTATTAAATAAATTTAAACCCGTTAAAAATGCTGAAATTCCAATTAATAATATAGAAACAATTGTACCAGAAGTTGAAGTATCAAAACCGCGTTCTTTACATATATTAAGAATAATCTGACCTATTGTACAAATTAATCCACCTACCCAAAAAGCATTAAAACAATTTTTTAAAATAGGAGAATTAGGTGATTTTTTATCAACATAATCTTGATAAGTTTGTTTAGTTTCTAATGGATCCATACTAATGCTCCTTTCTATTTAAATCAACTATAAAACTAATATCTAAGTCAACAAAATATTCAGAAATTTTGTTACCATCAATAGTAGCTCTTTGTTCAATTATTTTTACCTCTGATAGATAATCAATTGTTTTTGAAGCTTCTGCAATAGCTTTCACAATAGCATCTTTCCAAGAAACAGTAGAATTACCAGTTATAATTAAATGTTTTTTAATATCCATAATAATCTTCCTTTCAAAGTCAATTTGAATGACTAAATAATATTAAATTTAGAAACGTATTCCAGAATAGACAAAATGTCTTAAAGGAAAACGTCTCAAAATAGACATCTGTTAAAAATATCTTTACCAAACTTAGAAAATTTATACAAAAAATATAGAAATTTTATACAAAAAAATATATAATCTAAAATATAAAATAAATGAAAGGAAATTTGAAAAGAATAATGATAGATAAAACAAGAGAAATAGCTTTAAAAATTTTGTATAAAATAGATAAAGAAAAAGCATATTCAAATATAGTTTTAAATGAGAATATAAGAAAAAATAGAAAAAAATTACAAGATAGGGACATATCATTAATATCAGAAATTGTATACGGAACAACAACATGGAAATTAACAATAGATGAAATAATAAAGAAATATTCTAAATTAAGATTAAAAAAAATATCGATTTGGATTTTAAATATTTTAAGAATGGGAATTTATCAAATAATATTTTTAGACAAGATTCCAAAATCAGCAGCTGTTAATGAAAGTGTAGAACTTGCTAAAAAATACGGTCATAAATCTAGTAGCAATTTTGTAAATGCTATATTAAGAAAAATAAATAAAAAAGATTATGAAGAATTTTTTAATATTGAAGATGACATAGAAAGAATCTCAAAAACATATTCAATACCAGATTGGTTGTTAAAAAGATTATCTAAACAATTAAATATAAAAGAAATAGAAGAGGTTTCAAAATATTCAAATATAAGACCAAAAATATCAATAAGAGTAAATAAATTAAAAACAACAAAAGAAAAATTAATAAAAAACTTAAAAAAGAGGAATATTAAAATAGAAGAAGGATTCTTAGAAGATTTTTTAATATTAGAAAATGCCAAAAATATAGAAGAAATAGAAGAATTTAAAGAAGGCAAATTTACAGTACAAGATGAAACAGCAGGTTTAATACCAATAATTTTGGAGCCGAAACCAGAAGATATAATACTAGATGCATGTAGTAGCCCAGGAGGAAAAACAACATATTTAGCAGAAATGATGGAAGATAAAGGAAAAATAGAGGCATGGGATATACATGAACATAGAACAAAATTAGTTGAAGAAGCAGCTAAAAGATTAGGAATTACAATAATAAAGGAAAATGTAAATGATGCAAGTATATATAATGAAAAATATAAAGAAAAATTTGATAAAATATTATTAGATGTACCGTGTTTGGGTACAGGAGTATTAAAAAGAAAGCCTGATATTAAATGGCAAAAAAATGAAGAAGATATAGAAGAAATAACTAGTATACAAAAAAAGATACTACAAAGCTGTTCTAAATATTTAAAAAAAGGTGGGAATCTTATTTATTCAACTTGTAGTATATTAAAAGAAGAAAATGAAAATATTGTAGAAGATTTTTTAAAAGACAATAAAGATTTCGAAATAGTACCAATAGATATAGAAAAAAATAAAAAGATAATAAATAAAGAATTTTTTGAAAAATATAAAAAATTAAACAAATATTTTCAATTATACCAAAACAATTATACAGATGGCTTTTTTATTTGCAAATTAACAAAAAAACAGTGAAAAATCAACAAAAAAGTATATATTACAACAATATTACATTTCTATGACATTTACATTAAAAATATTGACTTTTTACTATAAAAATATAAAATAAGAATGTATATAATTGTATAAAAATATGCATGAAAAAAATTCAAGTATGGTTTTATTAAAAAAAGTAAAATATAAAAATATACAATAAAAGAGGAGAAAAAAATGTCAAATTGTCTAGGACTATATATAGAAGAAAATTTAATTAAATATGCAAAAGTTTCAAAAGATCATGATAATTTGAAAGTAGAAACATTTGGAGTAAAGTTCTATGAAAAATTAGATGAAGCAATAGATCAAATTATAGAAGAAACTTATAGCCAAAAGACACCGATAAGTATTAACTTATCAGAAGAAATGTATAATTATTTTGACATGTTTGCATTACTTTCAAAAAATGACTTACAAAAAGCTATAAAAACAGAATTTGAATCTTTTTGTATCGATAAAGGATATAATCCCAATGTGTTTGAAAGTAGATATGCAATAGTAGACTACCCAAATGATAAAGAAAAAGTAAAAGTAATTCATATTGCAGAAAATAAAATCGAATTAAACAAAAGTACACAAGCTTTTGAAAGTTATAGACTAATGAATATTTCTCCAATATCTATGGCAATACCAAATTTAATAAATGCCGAAGAAAAACAAAATGCATTAATTGTTAATATAGAAAACCAAACAACAATAACAACAATATTACAAAATAAAATATACAATATTGATAAAATTGAACAAGGATCAGAAGAATTTTTGTCAAGAATAAACTTAAAGGAAAATTCATATCCGAAATCATATGAAATATGTAAAAACACAACAATATATACATCAGAAGGAAGAGAACTACAAGAAGAACAAACTGGTTATTTAGATGATATAATTCCAACACTATATAATATTGTTGGACAAGTTAGAAGAATCATAAACTCAAATACTGAAAAAATAAGCAAAGTATATATAACAGGAACAGCATCATTAATAAATAATGTAGATTTATATTTTCAAGAGTATTTGGATGATGTTGATTGTGAGATTTTAAGACCATATTTTATTGATAGTAGTACAAGAGATATAAACATAAAAGATTATATAGAAGTAAACTCAGCAATTTCGCTTGCAATGATGGGATTAGATGAAGGTATCCAAGGGATGAATTTCAGAAAACCATCTTTTGCAGATAAAATGCCAAGTTGGTTAAAAATAGATATAAACCCTGAAAAGACAAATAAAGAAAAGAAATATTTAGGTGGATTATTAACTTGGGATTTAGGACAAAAACTAGATAAGACAGAAATAGGACTAATTCGTATAGCATCAACAATATTTATTGCGGTTATTGTATATAGCTGTTTTTCAGTGCTATTATCTAACCAGATGGATAAAAAACAAAGTGAGGCAAACGAATCAATAGTATCAACACAAGCAGAAATAAATGAAGCAAATAGTGATAAAACTACATTACAAACAAGAATTAGTGATTATAGTTCTTTAATAAATCAAATAGAAAGAGCAAATTCTGATCAAGAAGACAGAAATAAAACTAGAAATTCAATTCCAAATTTATTAAACCAAATAATGTCAGTTATACCTGTAAATGTTCAATTAACTTCAATAGAGGATACAGGCGATGGACATATAGTAATAAATGCTCAATCAGATAAATATGAGCAACTAGGATATCTAGTAGCGAAAATGAAAACTGATGTTATATTAAGAGATGTAGAATCAACAGCAGGACAAAAAGATAATAATGTAGTAACTATAAGAATTGAAGGAGACCTACCTATTTAAAGTATTTTACTCTTTAATAAAGGGGAAGAAGGAGAAATGCAATGAAAAAATTATTAATACTAATTCTGATTGCTCTGTTATTAGCTCTTGCATTTATTATAGCAATAAATGGAGTTAGCATGGGAAATTTTGAAATATTAGGAATTAGAGGAATCCAAAGTAAAAGTGCAGAATTAGATGAAAAAATTCAAGAAGCAGGAAAACTTGCACAAAAAGATTTTAAACAAGCTGTAAGTGATGTGGAAAATACAGCACAAGAATTGGAAAGTAAGAAAGAAGAATATTTAAATTTACTACCACAAAACTTAGAAGATGGTACACAAACACTACCAACATTAAAAAGATATGAAATAGAAACATTATGGGTAAAAATAGGAAACCATGCAACAAGTGAAGGTACTGTAATTAAAATGGATGTTGTACAAGGAGGAACAGGAATAGAAACACCAAGTATAGAAACCGAGGTTTCAAACACAACATCAACAAGTAGTAATCAAGATTATGCATATTATAATTTGAATTTTACAGTTAATGGAAGCTACATTTCAATAACAGACTTTATATCTGATATTGAAAATGATGATGAGTTAGGATTTAAAATAGAAGATTTTAAATTAGTGCCATCTAGTTCAGGATCAGATTTACAAGCGACATTTACATGTAAGGATATACTAATTAAAAAAGTAGAACAAACAGCAACTACTACAACACAAGACAATACAACAAATACAAACAACACATCAAATACAGCAAATAATACAACTAATATAAACAGTACAACTAATACAACAAACAATACAAATACAACTAATACAGCAAATTCAGCTGGTTAGAAGTAAAAACAAAGGAGTACGATATGGCTAAAAATGTTATAAAAGAATTAATTATTATATTATTATTGTGTTTAGCTATTATATTAATATTAGGAATTTTACTATATGAATATGTGCCAATGACAAAAACAATTCCTAATCCAGTTTCATATACTGTTCCAGAAGGAGTAGAAGAAGAACTTAATGATGCAAGTGACGAAGTATTATTGTCATTTGATAATAATAGTGAACAAATTGATTCAACAGAATTAAATAATTATGAAAGAATAAATAATTATCAACCAGGAAAAGCAGATCCATTTTCATCATATGAACAATCAACAAGTACAAGTGGAGAAAATACAACAACAAGTAATTCTTCAAATAGTGGAACATCATCAGGAACAACTAATTCTGGAAGTAGTACAAGTTCAAACACAAATAGCCAAACAACAACATCAGGAGGACAATTCTTCCAAAATAAAGGAACAAAATAATTTAAGTTATTAACGTTATACTTAAAAAATTTAAGTATAGTACAATATATATTTTTAAATCAAAAGAAAAGGAGGGAAAGAAACATGAGAAATCAAAAAGGTATTACTTTAATAGCACTTGTAATAACTATCATTGTTTTATTAATCTTAGCAGGGGTGTCAATTGCAATGCTAACAGGACAAAATGGTATATTAACAAGAGCAGAAGATGCTACTGATGCAACAGCAGTAGGAGATGTAGAAGAAGCAACAAAATTAGCAATAGCAGCTATAATTACAGATCATAAAGGATTCCCAGATTCAGGAATTACAGATGATGAGTTAGACAATGATTTATTACAAGAAATGAATTCAGGATACACATATAGTGTAACTGGTACAGACACTTTAACAGTAACTGGAACATCTACTGATGGAAATACAACTGCAACAGTTTATGTAACATCATCAACAGGAGCAGTTTCAAGAACAAATTCATAATAGTTATTTAATAAAAAATAATAAAGGAGAGAAAGATAATGACAAATAATAAAGGTATTACTTTAATAGCACTTGTAATTACTATCATAGTTTTATTAATATTAGCAGGAGTATCAATTGCAATGTTAACAGGACAAAATGGTATATTAACAAGAGCAGAAGATGCTACTGATGCAACAGTAGTAGGAGATGTAGAAGAAGCAACAAAATTAGCAATAGCAGCTATAATTACAGATAATAAAGGATTCCCAGATTCAGGAATTACAGATGATGATTTAGACAATGATTTATTACAAGAAATGAATTCTGAATATAATTATGAAGTAACAGACAATACAACTTATTTAACAGTAAAAGGAACAGCTGATAGTAAAGAAGCAACAGTTTATGTAAAAGTATCAGATGGAGCAGTTTCAAGAACAATTCCATCAGATTCTTAATTAGTAAACAAGAAAATATAGATTAGCCTTACGCACACTATGTGTGTAAGGCTAAATTTAAAAATAAACATTAGTTTTAAGTAAGGAAGAAAAATGAACATATTTCTATACATAATAATATTTATAATCGGAACTTTATTTGGAAGTTTTTATACATTAGCAGTATATAGAATTCCAAAAAAACAAGATATTATACATACCCATTCATATTGTCCTAATTGTAATCACAAATTAGGATTATTAGACTTATTCCCAATAATTAGCTATATTGCTTTAAGAGGTAAATGCAGATATTGTAAACAAAAAATAAGACCAAGATATTTTATCTTAGAAATATTGTCAGGAATACTATTTTTATCATTTGCATTTTTAATAGGAATTAAATTTGAAACATTAAGTTTAATAAAAATAATTGATTTTTCATTTATGGCTTTATACTTAACCTTTATAATTTTAATTTCAGGAATAGATAAAGAAAACAGAAAAATTCAAAAAGGTGTTTCAGTATATGGGATAATAATATCTATTATGTATATGATATATCTATGCATAGTAGAGCAAACTAATATATATAGATATGCCATATA
>CALXKA010000047.1 GCA_944388765.1 uncultured Clostridia bacterium | reverse complement strand
CATAATAATATTCAACCATACATAGTAACATATATGTGGAGAAGAGTAAACTAAATATAAAGGTGTAAAAGGCATTACTAACATAGTAATGTTTTTTATTTTATGTAAAAAAAGAATAAGTTAAAATAATTAAAAATCATATTTTAAACATTGGAAAATATATAGAAATATTTCCTACAATGTTTTTTTTTTATATTATAACATATATAAATCAATAAAAACTCATAAAGTAGTAAAAAAATAAAAAGATTTTTAAACATAGTAATATCATCTTCTATTTTAGAGAATAATATTATTAAACAAGTTGAATTTTTACTAAAAATTTAAAATATTTATTGACAAAAAAAACAAAAAAAGATATTATGTAACAAAAGCATACAAAAGGAGAAAAAGATGATTAATTTGTTTAAAAAAATGAAAAAAGAAAAAGGGTCAGTAACATTATTTGTATTAATAGCATGTATGTTTATGATAATAATACTATTAATAGTAAATATAGGAATAATGAATAAAAATAGAAGTGAAGAAAAGAAAATAGAAGAAATAGCAAAACAATATAATTTAAGTGAAACAGAATTAGATAATACTTATGGGGAATTAACAGATGGAAATGAATATGTAACAGCTGAACAAGTTCAGCAGATGATAGACAATAATTTATTAAAACAATATCCAGTAGGAAGCATATATATATCAACAAATAACCAAAACCCAGGAGATTATCTAGGAGGAGAATGGGAAAGTTATGGAGAAGGAAGGACAATAGTAGGAGCAGGAACAGGAACAGATAGCAATAATGTACAAAAAGTATTTGAAATAAATGAAACAGGAGGAGAATATGAACATACATTGACAGTAAATGAAATGCCACTGCATAATCATAGAATATTTATAACGGCAAATTCTTATACAGCAGTATCAGGAGGAGACTATCTTACTACTACTAGTGCATCTAGTTCATCAATAGTAACATCAGGAAGAAATTTAGGAATAACACAAGAAAATGGAGGAAATCAATCACATAATAATATTCAACCATATGTAGTAACATATATATGGAAAAGAGTAAGTTAGCAAAAAAGTTTAACTTACTTTTTTTCTTTGTTTGCCTTTTATTAGTTTATTTGTATTTACTTAGAGTTTCTAGTGTGATATAATACTTACATAAATTTATTTATAGGAGTGAACAAAATGTATAGAACAAAAACATGTGGAGAATTAACAATAAAGAATATTGGAGAAGAAGTAGAACTTGCAGGATGGATACAAAAAATAAGAAACTTAGGTGGAATGATATTCATAGATTTAAGAGATGAATTTGGAATTACACAAATTGTCATTCATGATCAAAAAATACAAGAAGAAGTGAAAGAATATACTACCGAAAGTTGTATTCACATACATGGAAAAGTTGTGGAAAGAAGTAGCAAAAATAATAAAATTCCAACAGGAGAAATAGAAGTAGAAGCAGATAAAATAGAAATACTTGGAAAATGCAAAAATGTGCTTCCATTCGAAATAAATACAGAACAAGATGTAAGAGAAGATTTAAGACTTGAATATAGATTTTTAGATTTAAGAAATGAAAAGTTGCATAAAAATATTTTATTACGTTCTGAGGTATTAAAAACAATTAGAAATAAGATGGATGAATTAGGTTTCACAGAAATACAAACACCAATACTTGCAAACTCATCACCAGAAGGAGCAAGAGACTATTTAGTTCCAAGTAGGTTAAATCCAGGAGAGTTTTATGCTTTACCACAAGCACCACAACAATTTAAACAATTATTAATGGTTGGAGGATTTAATAAGTATTATCAAATAGCACCATGTTTTAGAGACGAAGATCCAAGAGCAGATAGAGCACCAGGAGAATTTTATCAATTAGACTTTGAAATGAGTTTTGCAACACAAGAAGATGTATTTAAAATTATTGAAAATGTAGTGCCATACACTTTTGAAAAATTTACTAATTGGAAAGTAGATAATGGACCATTTATACGAATACCATATAAGGAAGCAATGGAAAAATACGGAATAGATAAGCCAGATTTAAGAAATCCATTAATAATACAAGATGTAACTAGATTATTTGAAAATTCAGAATTTAATGCATTTAAAGGAAAAACAGTTAAAGCTATAATTGTACCAAATGGTGCTGAACAAGGAAGAAAATTCTTTGATAAAATGGGAGAATTTGCGATAACAGATGAAGTTGGAGCAAAAGGTTTAGCATGGACGAAGTTTGAAAAATCAGGAGAAATTACAGGAGGAATTGCTAAATTTATAACTAATGATGTAAAGGAAAGTTTAGTAAATGAGTTTGGATTAAAACCTAATTCAAGTATTTTCTTTATAGCAGATGAGTTCGAAAAAGCTCAAAAAATTGCTGGGCTTATACGTATAGAATTAGGAAAAAGATTAGATTTATTAGAAAAAAATGTATATAGATTTTGCTTTATAGTTGATTTTCCAATGTATGAACTATCAGATGAAGGTACGATAGATTTTAGCCATAATCCATTTTCTATGCCACAAGGAGGATTAGATGCGTTAGAGAATAATAATCCATTAGATATACTTGCATATCAATATGATTTAGTATGTAATGGATATGAAATGGCATCAGGAGCAGTAAGAAATCATAATCCAGAAATAATGATAAAAGCATTTGAAATAGCAGGATACAAAGAACAAGATGTTAAAGAAAGATTTGGAGCGCTATATAATGCTTTTCAATATGGAACACCACCACATGCAGGAGCAGCACCAGGATTAGATAGGATGATAATGTTAATTGCAGATTCGCAAAATATTAGAGAGATAATAGCATTTCCAAAAAATAAAAAAGCAAGAGATTTATTAATGAAAGCACCATCAGAAGTTTCTAAAAAACAATTAAAAGATGTACATATTAAATTAGATTTGTAGGAGTAATTTATGAAGAAATATATTTTAGAAATAACTGTATTTATATGCGGAGCAATAAGTATGATACTCGAATTAGTAGCAGCAAGAGTATTATCACCATATGTAGGTAGTTCAAATTTGATTTGGACAACAATTATAGGAGTAATGCTAATTAGTATGAGTGTGGGATATTGGATTGGAGGAAAAAAAGCAGATAAAGATCCAAACATAAACAATTTATCAAACTTAATTTTATTAGGAGCATTAACTACAAGCCTAATTCCGTTATTAGAAACAGTACTTGTAAAAAACTTTGCAAATATTTCCGATAATTTAGTATTAATAGCACTAATTACATCTGCCGTAATATTTGGAATACCAAGTTTTGTGTTAGCAACAGTATCACCATTTGCAGTAAAATTAAGAGATAAAGAGTATAAAAATGTAGGAGAAATTTCTGGAAGTACATCATCTTTATCTACAATAGGAAGCATTTTCGGAACATTTTTAGCTGGATTTTTCTTAATACCAACATTTGGTGTAAGAGCAATAGTACTTGGAATTACGATGATTTTATTTGTTTTAGCTATTATATTGTATGAGAATAAAAATAGAAAACATTTAATATTTGCAGGAATAATTGCAATTTGTATTTTTGCTTTTCAAATAATAGGAAATATAGCATTCGAACAAGCAAATCCAGATATAATTGAAGATGTTGATTCTGAATATAGTAGGATATGGATAAAACAAGTTTCCGGAAATAATACAACATATAAAACTATGCAAGTAGAAAATGGTTTAGAATCATATATAGACGAAGAAACAGGAGAGATGGGAGCAAAATATTTATATTACTATGATTTAGCTGATTATTATTTAAAAGATTTTAAATCTACTTTGATGATAGGAGGAGCGGCTTATACATATCCAACCCATTATTTAGACAAATTTCAAGATAAAAAAATTGATGTTTCAGAAATTGATGAAAAAATGACTGAATTAGCAGTTGAACAATTTAATTTAGATATTAATAATGAAAGGTTAAATATATACCATCAAGATGGAAGAAGTTTCTTAAATACTACAAAAAACAAATATGATGTAATTTTAATAGATGCATTTAAAGGAGAAAATGCTCCTTTTGAATTGACTACTTATGAAGCAATGAAAAATGCAAAAAATATATTAAATGATAATGGAATAGTAATTACAAATATTATATCTTCAATAGAAGGTAAAGAATCAGATTTTATTAAATACGAATATAGCACATACAAAAAAGTATTTGATGATGTTAAAGTTTTTAAAGTAAGACAACAAGAAGATGATGAAAGACAAAATCTCATATTAATTGGATTTAAAGGGAATACAAATATTGATGATAATAAATATGCAGAATATGAAAATTTATTAAATATGGAAATAAAAAATTTTACATCTGATGTAGGAATTTCAACAGATAATTATGCACCAATAGGAGATTAATGAAAGGACTATGTATATGAAAAAAAGAGTTTTACTTGGAATGAGTGGAGGAGTAGACAGTTCAGTTTCGGCTATCTTATTAAAAGAAAAAGGATACGAAATAATTGGAGCTACCATGAAATTATGGACAGGGAATAACAAAATAGACAAAGAAAAAAATGAAAAAACAATAATTGATGCCAAAAGAGTTTGTGATAAATTAAATATTAAGTATTATATACTTGATGCACAAAAAGAGTTTGAAGAAAGTGTAATTAACAATTTTATATTACAATATCAAAATGCAGAAACTCCAAACCCATGTATAGAATGTAATAAATATATAAAGTTTGGATATTTTTACGAAAAAGCAAAAGAATTGAAATGTGATTATATAGCAACAGGACATTATGCAAGAATAGAATATTCAGATAAATATAAACAATTCGTTTTAAAAAAGTCAAAAGAAGAGAAAAAAGATCAGAGTTATTTCTTATATACGATTTCAAAAGAAAAATTAAAAAGTATAATATTTCCACTACAAGACTATACTACAAAAGAAGAAATAAGAAAAATAGCAAAGGAAAATGGGTTAGAAATTGCAGATAAAAAAGATAGTCAAGAAATATGTTTTATTCCAGATAATTGTTATCAAAATTTTTTAAATGGAAAAATAGAAAATGGAGATAAAGAAGGAAAAATAATATTAAAGACAGGAGAAGTTTTAGGAAAGCATAAAGGACTAGTAAATTATACAATAGGACAGAGGAAAGGAATTAGTATTTCATACAAAGAACCTTTATATGTAATAGAACTAAGAAGTGATACTAATGAATTAGTAGTAGGACCAGAAAAAGAACTATATTCAAAAAGACTAACAGCAAGTAATATAAACTGGCAAATTGACTTTGATGAAAAAGAAATAAATTGTTTAGCAAAAATAAGATATAGAGCAAAAGAAGAAAAAGCGAAAGTGATAAAAGAAGAAGATAAAGTAATAGTAGAATTTGAAACACCACAAAGAGCAATAACTAAGGGACAATCAGTAGTATTTTATGATGAAGAAGGAATTGTTCTAGGGGGACGGAAAAATTTTATAAAAAAACTTGTATATTTTAAATACTTGTGATATAAATATGATATAAAGCTATTAGAAAGGCGGAATTTTTGTGGAAGAAATAGAAAAAGATGCAAAAACAATTTTAATTGTTGATGATGAGCAACCAATTATAGATATTCTAGTATATAATTTAAAAAAAGAAGGATATCGTACAATAGAAGCAAATGATGGAATTACTGCTGTTAATATGGCATTAGAACAAAAACCAGATTTGATTTTATTAGATATAATGCTTCCAAAACTAGATGGATTATCTGTATGTAAAAGAATAAAAAATTCATATAATGTTCCGATATTAATGCTAACAGCTAAGGATGGAGAAATAGATAAAATACTAGGATTAGAATTAGGTGCAGATGATTATATAACAAAACCTTTTAGTGTAAGAGAATTAGTTGCAAGAGTAAAAGCAAATTTAAGAAAAGTAGATATAACAACAAATAATCAATATACAGAACAAAATAGTATCACAGATAAGAAAAAAGAAAGTAAAATAATAGTAGGAGATTTAGAATTAGACTTAGACAAATTTGAAGTTAAAGTTAGAGGAGAAATAATTGATTTAACATTAAGAGAGTTTGAAGTCTTAAAATTTTTAGCATCACAACCAGAACAGGTAATAACAAGAGAAACTCTACTAGAAAAAGTATGGGGATATGAATATTATGGCGATATTAGAACAGTAGATGTAACTGTAAGAAGAATTCGTGAGAAAATAGAAAAAGATACATCAGCTCCAAAAATTTTAATAACTAAAAGAGGAGTAGGTTATTATATAGCATCAAAATAAAATTAGATTTTATATAAAAAAGAAGATAAAGCAAATATTTGATTTATCTTCTTTTATGTTATATTAATGAGCATCTGTTAAAGTACTTCGTAAATTGACTTTTATTATAGTTCCTTCTGGTACTTGTTCACCAGATAGATAATCTTGTGTAATAACAGTACCACTTCCTTCTATATTAATATTTAAATTTACATTTTTTAATGCACTAGTTGCTTGTGAAGCATTCATACCTTTTAAATCTGGAACTGTTACAGATGTTGAAGTTGTGCTACCTTCGCCATAAAGTACAATTAATGAATTTTTTGGTAACTGGCTACCAGGTTTTGGATTTTGGTCCTGCACTAAAATAGTATTTGAATCACCATTTACATATGTTTTTGTATTAAATCCAGCATCTTTTAAAGTTTTCTCTGCCTCTGAAACAGTTTTATTTCTTATATCTGGAACTGTAATGTAATTACTAGAATTACTATTGCTATCAGAAGTAGCATCTGATGCAACTCCTAAATAAGGTAAAATTTCTGATAACATTTGAGATACTACCGGACCTGCAACCTGACCACCTTGATAACCATTATCTCCTTTTGGATCATATAAAGTAAGTAATAAAACTACTTTTGTATTTTCAACAGGAGAAATAGCTACATATGAAGCTACATATCCTTCATCTTTATTTGCCTCAGTAGGTTCAGATGTTCCAGTTTTTCCACCAATTGAATAACCAGCAACAGCAGCATGTCTACCAGTACCTTCTGTTACAACTGACTCCATCATAGATTTTACTTCTGCTGATGTTTGTTCAGAAATAACTTGTCTAACTTGTGTAGTAGGGATTTCTGTAACAGCACCAGTATCAGTATTTGTTACAGATTTTACAATTCTAGGCTGCATTAAAATTCCATCATTAGCTACACATGAAATTGCTGTTATCATCTGTAAAGGTGTTATATTTAATCTTTGCCCAAATGATATTGTAGCAAGTTCAACAGGACCTACATTTTCTAACTTTTGGAATATACTACTTTGTTCTCCATATAAACCAGAATTAGTAGAATCAAATAAGCCAAAAGCCTCATAGTATTTATATAATGTAGGAGCACCAATTCTTTTTCCAAGTTGCATAAAAGCAGGGTTACAAGAATTCATTAGAGCTTGTCTTAAAGTTTGAGAACCATGAGGATTTGTTCTCCAACACCTAATTCTTATAGTAGAATTTGAAACATCTTCAAATTCTTCATAACCTTTACAATAAAAATCCCCTTGTTTATCTGTTGTTGTAATATTTTCTTCAAGAGCGACAGCAGACGTGATAACTTTAAATGTTGAACCAGGTTCATAAGTTTCAGCAACAGATTTATTTGCCCACATCTTATATAAAGCTTCATTTTTTTCTTCACTAGTTAAACTATCATAAGTTTTAGCAAGTGTACTATTAGGAGTATAAGGTGAATTTAAATCATAATCTGGATAAGAAGCCATTCCTAAAATATCACCTGTTGATGGATCCATTACAATTACATTTCCACCTCTTGAACATTCATTTTCTTCAACAGCTTGTTTTAAATATTTCTCAATAATAGTTTGAATATTTAAATCAATAGTAAGAGTTAAGTCACTACCATTTTCTGCTGAAATATAAGTTTCTTCTGCATTAGGGATTTCTTCTTGATTACTTCCTTGCGAACTTACTATTTTTCCAGGAGTACCAGTTAAAACTGAATCCCATTTAGATTCTATACCACTTAAACCTTGATTATCACTCCCACAAAAACCAATTACTGCTGATGCAACAGTACTATATGGATAATATCTTTTTGTATCTTCGTCGATATTAATACCAACTGATATATCATTTTCATCCATCCAAGCTTTTAATTCATCAACTTTATCTTGTTCTACTTTTTTGGCAATAGTTTCTACTTGTGAGCTACTATTTAATTTATCCAAAGTTTCTTGATAATCTAATTCAAAGATTTCTGATAATCCTTTTGCAACAGTTTCTCTATATTCTTGTGTTTCTTCATCAGAATCTTTTTCAAATTTTGCAGGGTTAATTGTAATAGTATCTACTTGCGCACTTATTGCAAGAGCCTTACCAGTAGAATCATAAATATTTCCACGTTTAGGACTAATAATTTGGTTAATTGTCTGCTGATTATATGCTTGTTCTTGTAAATAACTACCTTCAACAAACTGTAAAAATCCAATTCTAACAATTAAGAGAATAATAACAATAAGAGAAACTCCTAAAATAGTACGTAATTTTTTTGTATATATTAAATTATTAGATTCAAAACTAGTTTTGAGTTTAACAACTTTCGAATTTTTTCTATTTTTATCTTTCATAATTTATGCCTCTTTTGTTTCATATTTTTATATATTTTATATTAAAAAGCTAAAAAAAGCAAGAGGATTTAGGGGATACCTAAGAAGCTCTTGAAAAAAATAATAAATTAAAATATAATAGACTTAATGTTTATAAAAGAAAGGAACTAATAAATAATGAATAAAGTATGGGAAGAAACATCTTTTATAATGAAAAAATATCATATAAAAGCAAATAAATCATTAGGACAGAACTTCTTAATTAACGAAAATGTAATAAAAGAAATAATAAACAGTAGTCAAATAGAAAAACAAGATTGTGTTATAGAAATAGGACCAGGCCTAGGAACTTTAACAAAAGAATTGTTAGAAAAAGCAGGAAAAGTTATAAGTATAGAATTAGATAAAAAAATGTTACCAATTCTAAAAGAACGATTTTCATTATATAAAAATTTTGAATTAATTAATAAAGACATATTAAAAGTAGATTTAAAAAAATTGATAGAAGAAAAAAAGAATGAAGGAATTAAAAATATAAAAATAGTAGCAAACCTACCATATTACATTACAACGCCAATAATAATGAAATTATTAGAAGAAAAATTAGATATACAAAGTATTACTGTAATGGTACAAAAAGAAGTTGCAGATAGATTAATTGCTATACCAGGAAAAAAAGAAACAGGAGCAATAACATATACTGTATATTATTATGCAGAAGGAGAAGAAATATTAGAAGTTTCAAAAGATTCTTTTATTCCAGAACCAGAAGTAACATCAAAAGTAATCAAGCTAAATATAAGAAAGAAACCAGAAGTTAATATTAAAAACCCTAAAATTATGTTTAGAATAATAAAATGTGCTTTTATGCAAAGAAGAAAAACACTATTAAATTCACTTGTTAATACAAAAGTCTTTTTAAATAAAGAAGAGGGAACAAAAATATTAAAAGAATTAAATTTAGATATAAACATTAGAGCAGAAAAATTGACACTAGAAGATTATGCAAAAATTACCAATTTAGTGTTAAATAATATGAAAAATTAATTAAAACTATTTAAAAAAACATATATACATGGTATAATAATATAGAAGTATAAAATAGGGAGAATAGAATGAATCAGATTTTAGTCACAAAAAAACTATATATAACACCAGAATTAAAAAGAAAAAAGAAAATCTATAAATTTGATTTCTTTTTATCTGTTTTTTTAATATGCATTTTAATCTCTTTTTGTATATATGCAGAATATAGTAGAAATAAAAATGAAGAAGTATCACAAGAAATACTAGCAAATATGAATATATCAGAAGATACAACAGTAGCGGATAGTAATGTGCTAATTGCTGTATTAGATGATGAAGAACAAACAGAAGAATTAAACTCAAACGAACAGCCATCAGCACAGCCAAATAAAACTGTACAATCAACACAAAATGGATATAACTATACGTCAATTGCGACAATAAATATACCAAAAATAAATGTACAATATCCAATATTAGAAGGAACAACAGGATCAACAGAGGAAACAGAAGATTTATTAAAAATTTCTCCTACAAAATTCTGGGGACCAGAACCAAATGAAGTTGGAAATTTCTGTATAGTTGGACATAATTACAGAAATACTAAATTTTTTAGTAAAGTACCAACATTAGAAAACGGGGATATAGTTGAAATAACTGATTTATCAGGAAAAACAGTAAAATATCGTGTATATAATAAATATGAAGTACAACCAGACGATGTTAGTTGTACAAGTCAATTAACAAATGGAAATAAAGAAATAACTTTAATTACTTGTACAAATGATAGTAAATTAAGAGTTATTGTAAAAGCAAGAGAAATATAATAATAGTAACAAAAAAATAATTCTTTCATAATATATATAAAATATATATGGGAGGATTATTTTTTATGGCAAAGATATTAGTATTTAATAATGATACAGATAGAATGGAAACATATTACAGAGGAGAAGCAGAACCAATGCCATATAATACAAACTCTACATTAAGAGTAAGAGAATTTAGAGGTTCAAGTAAAAGCAATATTTTATGGACGACAAAGAGATGTATGCAAAGCTGGAACAGTCAAAGATATTTATATGGAGCACCAATACCAGTTGGTTTTGCATTTAAAAGGCCTTATGAAGGGGGACATGGAAATCAAAGTCATGACTAGATATACACAGTTGAACATATAAAAATTTGAGATAGAAGATAGATATAATTGGTGTTTTTAGAGGTGAA
>CALXKA010000046.1 GCA_944388765.1 uncultured Clostridia bacterium | reverse complement strand
ATGGAGGCTTAGCATTCCATTTGAAATTCATGTATCCACAAACTATCACAAACAGGAGGATGTGATATTGGAACAAGGCCGATAGATTTGCACTTAAAAGCATTTGAAAAATTAGGAATAAATATTGAACAAAACTATGGAAAAATAGCATGTAGTTGTGATAAAATATTAGGAGAAAAAATAGATTTAGATTTTCCTAGTGTAGGAGCAACTGAAAATGCAATACTTGCAAGTTGCTTAGAAGATGGAAAAACAATAATTACAAATGCAGCAAGAGAACCAGAAATTATAGATTTGCAGAATTTTTTGAATAAAATGGGAGCAAGAATAAAAGGAGCGGGAACAAATAAAATAGAAATAGAAGGAGTAAAGACATTAAAGGATGTTAGTTATAATATAATGCCAGATAGAATTGAATCAGGGACATTTCTATGTATAGCAGCAGCAACAAATGGAAATGTAAAATTAAAAAATGTTGATGTAGAGCATATAACACCAATTATTCATAAGTTAGAAGAAACAGGATGTACTTTAAATATCCAGAAAAGAGAAATAGAAATTCAAGCTCCTAAAAGATTAAAAGCAGTAGATATAAAAACAATGCCATATCCTGGTTTTCCAACAGATATGCAATCAATATTTGCAACAACACTCACAATGGCAAAAGGGACATCAGTAATAGTAGAAAACATATTTGAAAATAGATATAAATATACACGGAGAATTAATAAGAATGGGAGCGAAAATAGATATAGAAGGAAAAACAGCAATAATTAAAGGTGTAAGAAAGCTATGTGGGACGAATGTGAAAGCAACAGATCTAAGAGGAGGAGCAGCATTGGTATTAGCAGGAATAATGGCAAAAGGAATGACAAAGGTTGAAAATATCGAATATATATTAAGAGGATATGAAAAATTTGATAAAAAGCTACAAAATTTAGATATAGAAATCGAAAAGATATAAGGATAGGGGTAATTCCTGAAATCCTTAAATAAAATTTTTGGACAGGCATAAATATAAATTAACATCAAAGGAGGAATAAAATTGGGTAAAAAGTCAAAAGAGACAAACATGAATCTATATTATATGAATAATGAACAAACTAGAAAAGAGAATATAGATGATTTAATGAAAAGAAAGAAACAAAAAGAAAGAGAAAAAAGAATAAAACAAAATAAGATTAAAAATCAAGAAAATGACTTTGATTTAGATACAGAAACAGTTATAAATATGACTAATAAAAATAAACTAAAAAAAGATGAAGAAAAAAGAAAAGAGTTAAGTAAAAAAGAGAGAAGACGTAAAAAAAGAAATAAACGAATTAAATTAGTTTTAAAAATAGTGTTATTAATTGCAATAATTGCAGGAGGAACAGTTTTCGCTTTAACTTCACCAATTTTTAACATAAAGGACATACAAGTATTAAATAATAATCAAATTGATGCAGAGACAATAATAAGTTTGTCAGAATTGGCAACAGGACAAAATATATTTAAATTTTCTTCAAATAAAGTTATTAGTAAAATAAAAGAAAATTCATATATAGAAAATGTAAGAATACATAGAAAATTACCAAGTACAATACAAATAGAGGTAGAAGAAAGAATTCCTACATATAGTATAGATTATGTAGGAAAATATGCAATAATAAATAATCAAGGATATATATTAGAAATATCAGAAGACAATAAAGGACTTCCAATAATTTTAAATTCAAAAACAGCAGAAGGGGAAATTTCTACAAATCAGAGGTTAAATGATGAGGACTTGGGAAAATTAGAAGATGTATTAAAAATAATGAGTTCAGCAAAAGAAAATAATTTAGACACTGAGGTCACAAATATTGACATTAGTGATAAAAATGAATATATTATATATCTAGAACAAGAAAAGAAAAGAATACATTTAGGAGATAGTTCTAATTTAAGTAATAAAATGTTATATATAGTAGCTATTTTAGAACAAGAAAAAGATAATGAAGGAGATATATTTGTTAATGGAGATTTAAATAATAGATTTCAACCATATTTTAGAAAAAAAGTATAAAAGAGGTGAGATATATGAAGAATAAAAAAATGATATGTATAGTGCTTGGTATAATGTGTTTTGCCCTAACATTAGGAATATGTGTACAAGTTAGAACTGTACGAGGTACAAATTCAACAATAAGCCAAAATTATGAGGAAAATAATTTAAGAGCAGAGGTTTTGAAATATAAAGAAAGATATGAAAATAAATATGAAGAACTTGAAAAAGCAGAGCAAGAGCTTGAAAAAGAAAGACAAAATTCTACTCAAAACAATGAAGACTTAGAAAGTAAAGAACAACAAATACAACAAGGAAACAAGGTAATAGGACTAGCTGAGGTAACTGGTCCAGGAGTAATTGTAACATTAAGTGATAGTAAAAGTGATGCAAGTTCAGCTTTAAATGCAAGTGATTTAATAGTACATGATGCTGATGTATTGAGTGTAATAAATGAATTAAAAAATGCAGGAGCAGAAGCTATATCTATAAATAATCAAAGATTAGTGCCAACAAGTAGTATAGTATGTGGAGGAAATATAATTGAGATAAATGGAGAAAAAGTTGGAGCTCCTTTTGAAATAAAAGCAATAGGGCTTCCAGAACAACTTGCAGCTTTATCAAGACCAGGAGGATATTTAGAAATATTAAAAAATGCAACAGTAGGAGTAGAATTAAAAAAATCAAATAATATAACAATACCAAGATATACAGGAGTAATTAGTTATGAGTATGCGAAAAGTGTAGATTAGTAACAGAAAGGAGGATATATGAAAAAATTAAATATAAAAAAAGGTAAAATAACTATGACAATTACAATTGGAATTGCATGTTTTGTATTAGTACTTGTTATGTTTATGCAATTTAAGATTGTAAATGAAACAGATATAACTTCAATTGAAAATATGAGAGAAACAGAACTTAGAACAGAACTTGCTAATTGGAAATCAAAATATGATGAAGTAAATGCTCAATATGAAGAGACTCAAAGCAAAATAGAAGAATATAAACAGACAAAAGAATCTAATGAAGAAACAGAAAAATTAGTAGATGAAGAATTAGAAACAGTAAATATGAATCTAGGAAAGACAGATGTTGAAGGAGAAGGAATAGAAATAATATTAAAAGAAACTGATAATGAAGAGATAAGTCAAATTAATGCTGATGATTTACTTGTAATAGTTAATGCATTAAAATTAGCAGGAGCAGAAGCTATATCTATAAATGATGAAAGAATAATAAATATGAGTGATATTGTAAATATAAATGCAAATACAGATGATTTATTTGTAAGGATTAATGGACAAAGAATATTGGCTCCATATGTTATAAAAGCAATAGGTAACCAAACTTATTTAGAAAGTGAATTGCTAGGAAATGGAGGATATGTAGATCAACTTAGAACAATAGGACACGATGTTTCAATAGAGAAAAAAGATAATATAAAAATTTTGAAATATAATGATGAGATAACAACAAAATATATTCAATAATTAAGGAGGGAGAAAAATGATATTTATAGCGATTTTGATAGGCTGTATATTAGGAGCAATATTAGGAATGAATGCACCTATGATTTCATATACATATTCAAGTTATTTAGCAATAGCAATTATTGCAGCATTAGATTCTGTTTTTGGAGGAATAACATCAGTTATAAAGAAAAACTTTGATTTAAAAATATTTATTACAGGATTTTTTGGAAATGCAATATTATCAATATTATTAACAATATTAGGAGAAAAATTGAATGTAGATATATATTTAGCAGCAATTGTAGTTTTTGTTGGAAGAATGTTTACAAATTTAGCTATTATTAGAAGATATTATGTGGATAAATGGTCTTCTAAATTTAAAATAGTTAAAGAACAAGAAAATGTACAAGAAAATAATAAAAAAATAAGTGAGGAAAATTAAAACATTAAGTAGAGCATAGTAATAGAAATTAGAATTTTTAATATATAAAACTATCTAAAATAATGGATAGTTTTATATGTTTTCAAAGTCAATAAAATTTATTACAACTATGTTACAAAAATATTACAAAAATATAACAAATTCTATTGACATTTGTCTAAAAATGTAATATATATACATTTAAGAAAATTGATACAAAAATGGAGGAATTAACTTGGCAATAGGAGATATCATTGTAGGTATTGACATAGGAACAAGTAAAGTTTGTACTGTTGTTGGAGAAGTAAACAACTTTGGACAAATTGAAATAATATGTAATACCTCATATAAGTGTAGTGGACTAAAAAAAGGTAAAATAATAAATGAAGAAGATATAACATTAAGCATTGCAAAAACAATACAAGATGCCGAGGATGAAACAAACTTAAAAATTAATTCAGCATATGTAACAATTCTAGGAAAGTATGTAACGATTGTACAGAATACAATAACAAAGGAAGTAAAAGATAAGTATTCTGGAATTTCGGTAAGAGATGTTCAAAATGCTATAATGCAAGTCAAAGATATAGATATACCAGATGGAGAAACTTTAATAGATATAGTGCCAGATAAAATAACATTAGATAATGGTAATGTTGTGACAGATCCAGTAGGAAATTTGAGTTCAAGTTTTACAATAAGTGCACAAGTAATACTTGCTCAAAAAGATTATGTGAGACAATTAAGTAGTATTTTTAAAAAAGCAGGCTTAGAAATTGATGGCATTGTACCTGTTACATTGGCAGAGAGAAATTTAGTATTAGATAAAAATGAATTAAATGATAATATAATGATACTAGATATAGGTGCTGGAAATACTGATATAGGTGTTTTTGAAGGTTCAAGTTTTATTTATACAAATTCAATACCAGTAGGTGGAGATAATATTACAAATGATATAGCATTAGTTTTAAATATATCAGAAGAAGAAGCTGATAAATTGAAAAGACAATATGGATTAGCTTTGAAATCATATATAGATAATGATAATGATATAATATTAAATACATCAAAAGATGATAATAAAAATAGAATTATAAAAAGTTCAGAATTAATAGAAATAATAGAAGCAAGAATTGAAGAAATATTTTCGATAGTGAATAAAGATATAACAAATCAGGGAATAAAAGCAAAAATAAATAATGTTGTACTAACAGGACAAGGAATTGTGAATATAAGCAAAAGTGATGTAGCCGGAAAAATAAATTTGAATATACCAGTAAAGATTTCAACAGGTAGAGCTATAAGCACAGTAAAACCTACATATAGAACAAGTTATTCATTAGTTAGATATATTGCAGCAAGACCTTTTGCAAAGACTGTATCAAGTAGTATAGATACACAAAATAATGAAAACTTTTTTAAAAATTTATTAGAAAGAATAAAAGAGTTCTTTTATTCATAATTACAAAGTTATTAATTTTAAAAATATAAATAAAATAAGGAGGAAGAACTAAATGATGGATTACAATGATGATAACAATATTACAATGATGGATGGAACAGCAACAATCAAAGTAATAGGCGTTGGAGGAGCAGGAAATAATGCTGTAAATAGAATGATTGAAGCTGGAATAAAAGGTGTAGACTTTATAGCAGTAAATACAGATAGACAAGCATTGCAAACATCAAAAACAAATACAAAAATTCAGATAGGTGAAAAAATAACAAGAGGATTAGGAGCAGGAGCAAATCCTGACATAGGAGCACAATCAGCAGAAGAAAGTAAATCAGAAATAGCAGAAGTATTAAGAGGAGCAGATATGGTATTTGTTACAGCCGGAATGGGTGGAGGAACAGGTACAGGAGCTGCACCAATAGTTGCTTCAACAGCAAAAGAAATGGGAATATTAACAATAGGAGTTGTTACAAAACCATTTACATTTGAAGGAAAGAAAAGACTTTCACAAGCAGAACGTGGAATTGAAAGCCTAAAAGGAAAAGTAGATACATTAGTAGTAATACCAAATGATAAGTTATTACAAATTATTGATAGAAAAACATCTATAATAGAAGCTTTTAAGATGGCTGATGATATATTAAGACAAGGTGTTCAAGGTATTTCAGATTTAATTGCAATACCAGGACTTGTAAACTTAGACTTTGCAGATGTTAAAACAATAATGTTGAACCAAGGAATGGCTCATATGGGAGTTGGAAGAGCATCAGGGGAAAATAGAGCAGAAGATGCTGCAAAAGAAGCTATTCAAAGTCCATTACTTGAAACATCAATAGAAGGAGCAAAAGGTGTTATTATAAATATTACTGGTGGAGAAGATTTAGGATTACATGAAGTAAATACAGCAGCTGAACTTGTTCAACGCAGTGTTGACCCAGAAGCAAATATTATATTCGGTACAGTTACAGACCCTAGTATGACTGATGAAATTCAAATAACAGTAATTGCAACAGGATTTGAAAAAACTGAACCAATATCAAGTATAGGTGTAGATAATATTGTTTCTAAAACTTGGGAAAAGAAAATAAATACTATTCCAGTAAATAATGAAAGTAGTTCATCACAAAATGATTTAGATATTCCTTCATTTTTAAGAAAGAATAAAAATAAAAATTAATGATGAATTAGACAATAAATATAGAGAAATAATCGAAAATGCTCGATTATTTCTTTTTTTCAGCAATAAGAAAAGACAGTTTTTTTAATGTATTAGTAGTAAAATAGTCATGCAGGTGATTTGCATGACTATTTATATTGATATAGTATTTTTTGAAAATTTGATAATGAATTCAATAATATTAATTGCAACAGGCATAATATTGAAACAGAAATTAAATTGGATAAGAATATTACTGGCAAGCTCATTAGGTGCGATTTATTCGATTCTTTCGTATATATCAGAATTAAAAATATATTCAAATTTAATACTAAAAATAATTTTATCAATATTAATTATATACATAGCATATAATCCACAAACAATTAAAAAATTGTGGAAAAGTATATTAATATTTTATTTAACATCATTTGTATTTGGAGGAGCTGCTTTTGCTCTTATCTACATAGTGAAACCACAAGAAATATTGATGAAAAATGGATTATTTTTAGGAACATATCCATTAAAAACAGTAATATTAGCTGCTGTCGTAGCTTTTATAGTATTAGTAGCGGCATTTACAATAGTAAAAAGTAAGATAAGTAAGAAAGATATGTTTTGTGATATAGAAATAGAATTAAATAGTAAAAAGATAGAAACAAGGGCAATGATAGATACAGGTAATTTGCTCAAAGAACCAATTACAAATACACCTGTAATAGTAATGGAACATACACTTTTATATGAATGTATTCCAAAAGAAATATTAGATAATTTAGAAAACGTTTTAGGAGGTGATTTTGAAAAAATACCAGAAGAAATAAAAAAAGAGTATATATCAAGATTAAAATTGATACCTTTTTCGTCATTAGGGAAACAAAATGGGATGTTAGTAGGAATAAAAGCTGATAATGTAAAGATAATAGAAGAGCAAGAATACGAAAAGAAAAATGTAATTATAGGTATATATAATAAATCATTTACTAAAAGAGGTGAATATAGAGCTTTAATAGGTTTAGAACTTTTAGAAAACTAATTATGCAGAAAGGAGTAATTGAAAATGAAAATGAAATTGCTAGAAATGCTTAAAAATGGAATTAGTAGTGTTTGTGCAAAGTATATAAATGAAAAAGATGAAATAGAATATTTACCTATATTCTATATTGCAGGAAGTCAGACATTACCTCCACCTTTGCCGCCAGAAGAAGAGCAGGAACTGATAGAAAAATTGTCAGAAGAAGATAATTTAGAAGTAAGACAAAAATTAGTGGAAAGAAATTTGAGATTAGTAGTATATATAGCAAAAAAATTCGAAAATACTGGAATTGGAATAGAAGATTTAATATCAATAGGAACAATAGGTTTAATGAAAGGAGTAAATACTTTTAATTCTGATAAAAAAATCAAATTAGCTACATATGCATCTAGATGTATAGAAAATGAAATACTTATGTTTTTAAGAAAGAATAATAAAATAAAAGGAGAAATATCTATTGATGAGCCATTAAACAAAGATGGAGATGGTAATGAATTGTTATTGTCAGATATATTAGGAACAGAGCCTGATGTTACATCAAGAAATTTAGAAGATGAAGTAGATAAGACTTTATTACGAGCTTCAATAGCAAAACTTAATACAAGAGAAAAAGATATAATGGAAATGAGATTTGGTTTTAAAACTGGAAAAGAGAAAACACAAAAAGAAGTTGCAGATGAACTTCGGAATTTCACAAAGTTATATATCAAGACTAGAAAAGAAGATTATAAGTAAAATGAAAAAAGATATATCTAGTAAGATTGGTTAAAATAGGAAAAAATTTAAATATGGGGAAGAAGTATAAAAAAACCTTGTTTGGAAATACTTAGAATAAGTAATTTTAAAGGAGGTTTTTCTTTTGTTAAACAACAAGGTAGAAATATGTGGTGTAAATACTAGTAAATTACCATTACTATCAAAAAAAGAAAAAGAAGAACTATTCATAAAAATAAAAGCAGGAGATAAGAAAGCAAGAAAAACATTTATAAATGGAAATTTGAGATTAGTATTAAGTGTGATACAAAGATTTAATGGTAGGGGAGAATCAGCAGATGATTTATTTCAAGTTGGATGTGTTGGTTTGATTAAGGCAATAGACAATTTTGATTTAAGTCAGAATGTTCAGTTTAGTACTTATGCTGTACCAATGATTGTGGGAGAGGTGAAAAGATATTTAAGAGATAATAATAGTATAAGAGTAAGTAGGTCAGTTAGAGATTTAGCATATAAAGCTATTCAGGTAAAAGAAAGATATAATAAGGAATATGGAAGAGAAGCAAAAATAGAAGAAATAGCAAAAGAATTGGGAGTAGAAAAAGAAGAAATAGCATTTAGTTTTGATGCAATACAAGATCCGGTATCTTTGCAAGAACCAGTATATAATGATGGAACAGAAAGTATATATATATTAGATCAAGTTAAAGATAGTAAAAATACAGATGAATTATGGACAGAAAAAATGACAATCAATGGAGCATTAAAGAAATTAAATGAAAAAGAAAGAATGATTATTACAAAAAGATTTTTCGACGGAAGAACTCAAATGGAAGTGGCAGAAGAAATAGGAATATCACAAGCACAAGTATCAAGATTAGAAAAAAGTGCAATAGGACATATAAAAAGATGGTATAAATAAAAAGGACAAAACACTATGCAAAATTCAAATAAAAATATATAATAGAAGAAACAAAAATAGGAGGAGAAAAAAATGAAATATGAAATTTTGGGAAAAACTGTACCAGTAGTAGAAGCAACATTAAATAAAGGAGAAACTATGTATACTCAAAGTGGTGGGATGTCATGGCAAACGCAAGGAATAAAAATGTCGACTAATGCACGTGGTGGTGTGATGAAAAGTCTAGGAAGGATATTTACAGGAGAATCTATTTTTATGAGTTCATATACAGCTGAAACCGATAATGCTAAAATTTCATTTGCAACAACAGTGCCAGGAGATATTATGCCAATAAATATGTCTGAAACACCTAATGGACTTATTTTACAAAAAGGAGCATTTTTGTGTGCAGAAGATGATATTGAATTAAAGGTTAAATTTACAAAGAAAATTTCAGCAGGATTATTTGGAGGAGAAGGATTTATCTTACAAGAAGCAAAAGGAAGAGGAATGTTATTTTTGGAAATAGATGGTGATCCAATTATAAAAGAATTGCAACAAGGTGAAGTATTAAAAGTAGATACAGGAAATGTGGTAGCATTTGAACCATCAATATCATATCAGATAGAGACTGTAAAAGGTTTAGGAAATATTTTCTTAGGAGGAGAAGGATTATTTTTAACGAAATTAACTGGACCTGGAAAGGTCATATTACAATCACAAAATTTTGCAGATTTTGCAGGTAGAATTGCAGCAATTTTTCCAGCAGGGAAATAGGATGAAAAAGTTACGTTATAATATATTAATTATTATATGTAACTTTTTTCATATAATAAAAAAGACTAAATAGAATATATATATAATATAGAAAATAAAAAAGGAGATGAAACAGTAGAATGCAAGATAAAGGATTAGATTTTAAACATAAAGAAGTCATAAATATAGCAAATGGAAAAAGACTAGGATATGTTCAAGATGTATGTGCGGATTTAGAAACTGGTACTATAACATCTATAATAGTTCCTGGAAATAATAAAGTATTAAATATATTTTCAAGTAGCAATGAACTAACAATACCATGGCAAAAAATTAAGTGTATAGGAGAAGATATTATATTAGTAGAAATATGATAAATATCATAATAAAATATTTGTTATAAAAAAATATAAATTTCCATAAAAAGTTTATAAAAAACTATTGACTTATATAATAAAAAATGTTATTATATAAAAGTACCTAGCAACAGATGAAAAAATAAAACGAACACAAGAATTAGTAATAAAAGATTTACAAGAAGAATATAATAAAACATAATGATTACTAATTTTTTATTTTGCACTTTTTTAGATAAGTAAAAAAAATAAAAAAATGTCGAAAAAAGTGTTGACAAAAAAATCTAGGTATAGTATAATGCAAAATGTCCCACGGAAGAGTGGACATAAAAGTACATTGAAAAATAAACAATAAAATCCTTTAAGAGTAAACCGAAGCGGTACTAAAAAGTACCAAAAAACGAGTTTAAAAGAGCTTGAAAAAACTTTTAAGAAAAGATATATACTTGAATGAAAATTCAAGACAAATATATACCAAAAACAAGAGAGTTTGATCCTGGCTCAGGATAAACGCTGGCGGCGCACATAAGACATGCAAGTCGAACGAACTTAACCATTAGTTTACTATTGGAGCGGTTAGTGGCGGACTGGTGAGTAACACGTAAGCAACCTGCCTATCAGAGGGGAACAACAGTTAGAAATGACTGCTAATACCGCATATGCCTAAGTATTGCATGATACAATAGGGAAAGGAGAAATCCGCTGATAGATGGGCTTGCGTCTGATTAGTTAGTTGGTGGGGTAATGGCCTACCAAGACGACGATCAGTAGCCGGACTGAGAGGTTGAAC
>CALXKA010000045.1 GCA_944388765.1 uncultured Clostridia bacterium | reverse complement strand
CTATGTGAGAAAAGCAATATAAAATAAGGCTATAAATAATTTAGGCATAAACCTATAAAGTCTATGCGAATTTAAAGTAAAAACAAAATCGAATATTTTACATAAGGTTATAGGAAATAAAAATAAAAAACCTATGCCATAGAAGTAGCATGGGGAAGAGGACAACAAGAAGCAGTAGAAAATATATTTGGCTACACAATATCAGCAAGTAAAGGAAAACCTACAAATAGTGAATTTATAGCAATGATAGCAGATAAACTACGCTTAGAATTAAAAAGCGCATAAGATTTTGTAAAAATCTAGAAATAGAAGATATTCAAGACAAAAAATAAGTACTAAACCTATAAATACAAATAGAAAAGTGAAATAAACTTTTCCTATTTATTAAGTTAATGTTCAAATTATTTATGAATATTAATTCAATAGAAGGGAAAGTTTTATTATTCTAAATCAGATAAAACATATTCAATAGTTTGATTTATAAAAGTATTTACTTTTAAGCTTTCCATATATAACCTCTCACACAGCGTAATTAAAAATAAATTTAAAATAAGTACACAAAATATATACAAAGTAAATTTATTGTGATATAATTCGAAATGAAAAAAATAAGAAAGGTGAAAAAGCAAATGAATAAAATAAAAATTGTTTTTATACTTATATTTATTTTTATTTTTATTTTAAATATTTTACTATATAACAATTTTGTTTATGCAGAAGAGCAATTTCATACAATAAAAGATTTTTACATAGGAGAAACTGAAACAGAAGAAACAAAAAAGGTTAAGGAAAATATTTTTCCCACAGGAATTAACTTCCCTAATAATAAAGTAGAAACTGACTGGTTTAATACCATAGAAGATAAGGCTTTAAATTATGATGAGATCTTATATCAAGTTATAGCATTGGATTTTGAACAGGCAGAACAGATAATTGTTTTTAGAGCAAAAGCAGAGGAAGAACTAAATAAACAATTAGAACATATATATGAACAAAAAGTTTTGGCTCAAAGAGAAAATCCAACAGTAACAATAGAAGAAGTTAATAATTTAATTGATGAATATAATAAAAATTGTACTGAAAAAATAAAAGAAATAGAAGAAAAAAATCCTAAGTATAATGAAAGTAATTGGAAAGAGTTACAAAATGGAAATAGAATGGTATTTACTGATACCACTGGAAAAACAGCATATTTGTTTATATATGCCAAAGTTACGGATAGTGATTTTAAAGAGGAAAAAACAAAATATATTTTTACAGAATATGACTTGAATTATGAATATTTTAAGAGACAAGAAAATAGTTCTTCATCACAAGGGACAGATAATAATACAACAACTAATATAGTACAAAAAGAAGAACAAAATCCAACAGAAAATAGTAATAAAAACAATGATGGAACAGTAGCACCAACAAAACTACCAAAAGCACGGTTTAACATTTATTATAATACCAATAATAATGTTGCTACTAATATCAGGTATAATTTTCTATAAAAGACAAAAATACTGGAAAGGTATAAAATAAACTAAAAGCTATAGATTAAAAATCTATAGCTTTTTTATAAAAATTCATTTAGCTACTAGATGAATAAACAAAAACACATTATAATAAAAAGATAAAAATGAGTATAAATAGAGGTTATTCATAAATTTTTATACTTGTTTGAAGTTACTAAATTTTTTAATATATATGAAAGGTGGATAAAATATGAGAAAAGCAATTAATATATTAATAATTATAATATTGTATGCATTAGCAGTATATTTAATGGATCAACTTCAAGAACAAGGAAGTATTACATATATAGCACTAGTAGTAGCTTTCTTAGGACAGATTGTATCCATATTATTACAAAGAAAAGAAGGAACTAATTTTAATACTAGTATATTAAAATTAAAAATGAAAAATTTTATAAAAAACACAGAAAAATACAAAAGTAGCTTAGAATATTATCTGGAACCAATAAAGAAAAATAAATCAAAAATCGATAGTGAATATATAGAAAACATAAGAAAATCTATATATACAAAAATTTATAATTTATTTGATAAAAATTTTAAGAGTTATTATGAAATAAATAACCCAATAAAGGATAAGGAAAAGAAAATAGAAGGACTATTAGAAATTCAAGATATTTTTATTGACTATGAACATGTAGTTAACAATATTTCATATAGTAATATAAATACTGAAAATGTATTAAGCAAATATAATGGAGAAGAGATTTTATTAAAAGATGATGTCTTTTATATTAATCAAATTTTAGAAAAAGCAAATAAAATAAAGTAGATTTCAGAAAATGATTTTTATATCATTAATGATAATTGTATAAACTTGAATTTTTTGGAAATAATAATAGTAATTCATATATTTAGGAGGATACAATGGAAGAAAACAAATTAAGAAATATGGTAGTATTGAAAAATTTACCATCTAATTTAGTTGAAGAAGCTATTATTATTTTAAAATCAAGTAAAAAAGTAAAAAAATTAGAAAAAGTAGATAATGATAAGAAAAATGAAGTGAAGAATTTAAAAAAAGATACAATAAAAAAGGATTTCGTAATAAAAGAAGCAGAATTAGTTGTATCATCATATATATCTAACATAGAAAATAACATTAAGAAAAACAAAGAAAATAAAATAAAACAAAATAAAAAATATAATAGATTAAAAAATTATGCATATTTATCAAGTTTTATAATATTTTTGCAAGCAATGTTACTTATAATAAAATAAAAGCATAAAAACCTTTTTCCTTTCATATAGTTAAAAAGAAAACAAAGGAAGAGGTGTTTTTTTATGGAACGTGTAATGAGCGTAGAAGAAAGAATAAGACGAGCAGAAGCAATATATGAAAAACGAAAACAAGGAGAAAATAGACCAATAACAAAAGTAAGTATAAATAATCAAAAAAAAGACTTAAAATTATTAAAAAAAATGATTATACAAATATTAATTTGTATGACAATATATTTTGGAATTTATATGATCTATAACAATAAATACGTATTTTCGGAAGATTTTATAAAAAAAGCAAATGAAATATTATCTTATGATACAAATTTTAAAGAAATATATGAAAATGCAAAAAATCAGATACAATCATGGATCTCAATGATTAATAATGATGAAAAAATACAAGAAGAAAATAATAATAATGGACAAGAAGGTATAGGTGGTGCAGAAGAAAACATAGAAACAGAAAATACAGTTGAAAATCAAGTAACAGAAATATCACAAGAAGAAAAAGATATTCAAGATGTAAAAAATACAACTACATTTATAAAACCAGTTGAAGGAGTAATCAGTTCTCAATATGGGAGAAGAGATACTGCAACTGGTAGTGTGCCAAAAAATCATACAGGAACAGATATAGCGGCAGTAACTGGAACAAAAATAAAATCATCAACAGAAGGAGAAGTAGTTTTAGTTTCAGAAGAGGGAGACTATGGAAAACACCTAAAAGTACAAATTGGAGAGGTAAGTATAATTTATGCACATTGTAATCAAATATATGTAAAACAAGGAGAAAACGTAGTTCAAGGACAAGAAATTGCAGAAGTTGGATCAACAGGAAATTCAACAGGACCTCATCTACATTTTGAAATTAGAATTTCTGAAAGAACTGTTAACCCACAGTTAATATTAGAATTATAATTTTTTGTAGAGAGGAAAATAATTATGAAATTCAAAATTGATTTAAAAATATTTTTGTTTATAATACTATTTTATTTTACAAAGCAAATTCAAATATATGCACTAATTATGATATTTGCTCTAATTCATGAATTAGGCCATCTATTAGCAGGAATATTAAGCGGAATGAAACCAGAAAAAATGGAAATCAAACCTTACGGTGTAAGTATATCATTCAAATTGTTTCCAAAAGACTATAACAAAAAAATAAAAAAAGGCAATAGATTAGAACTAAAAAAAATAATGGTAGCATTAGCAGGACCATTAACAAACATATTAATAATATTAATAACTAGAAGAATACCAATAGAAGAAACAACAAAAAATACAATAATATATTCAAATATTTTATTATCAGTATTTAATCTGTTTCCAATATATCCATTAGATGGTGGAAGAATAATAAAAAGTATATTACATATATTATGTGGAAAACAAAAAGCTGAAAAATACATAAACAATATATCTTTTATATTCTTAATGCTTTTAACATTAATATCTAGTATACTTGTTTACAAATTAGAAAATATAGCAATATTCTTAATAATAATTATATTATGGATTATATTTTTAATAGAAGATATTAAATATAAAAGAAAAAATGAAATTTATAAATTAGTAGAAAAAACTATTGAAATAAATAAAAATAAATAGTAAACTATAATAAAGAAAAAATAGGGAGAATTGCTAATGATGAAAAAAATATTTAATAATAAAAAAGGAATAACACTGGTTTCACTATCAGTTGTAATAGTTGTTATATTAATATTAACAAGTGTTTTAATATACAATGTAAGGGATAGTCTAGGAACTTCTAACCTCAGAGCAATGAGAAATGATATTGAAAATTTAAGAGATAAAATAAATGAGTACTATGCGGCAAATGGTTCAATACCAGTAAAATTAAAATATACAAATACAGAAAAAATAAATGTAATAAGAAGTGCAGGTCTCATAAGCGATGAAATAGATACAGGAGATTTTTATATAATAGATTTGGATGCAATTGAAAATATAACATTAAATTATGGAGAAGATTTTAAACAAATAACGCCAATTATGACAGATCAAGAAGCTAGCCAATTTACAGACTTGTATATTGTAAATGAAACAAGTCAAAATGTATTTTATGTTGCAGGAATAAAACTAGATAATGAATGGTTTTATACAGATTATAATGCCGATGAAGTGGATACAGTAGCAATTAATTTAAGATATTTTGATGGAGTACCAATACCAGAAGGATTTTTTTATAAAGAAGGAACAAAAGATACAGGTTTAGTAATAGAAGATAACAATGGTAATGAATTTGTATGGGTACCAGTAGATAATTATAGCGAATTTGTAAGAAGAGAGGGGTATTCAAATGGAAGTGAACAATCATATTTATCATCTTGTGGAGAAGCAGACGAAACAGGAATAAATAATAAATTTACAGAAAGCTCAACTACTCAGGAAGAAGCACAAGCTATGTATGAAAGTGTAGAAAAAAATGGAGGATTCTATATAGGAAGATATGAAGCGGGAAAAGATAGTAGCGGGAATGTGGTTGTACAGAAAGGAGCAGAAATATATAATTGGGTAACATGGTCAAAAAATGGACAAATGATTGAAACAAGTGAAACAGAAGGAGGAGCAGTAGAACTAGCTAGAAACTTTGATGATACAAACAATTATACAAGTGTAACAAGTACATTAATATATGGGGTACAATGGGATGCTGTAATGAAATGGATAGAAGAAATAGAAAATCAATATGCAACAGGAACATTAACAAAATATATACAAGATAGTACAGGAATGGGATGGCATAATTATAATTACACAAATGGAAATACAACACATAAAACAGGAATTGATTTAGAAGGAGGAAGAAATAAAGTAAAAAACATATATGATTTAGCTGGAAATGTTTGGGAATGGACGATGGAATCTTACAATACAGATTGCCGAATTTATAGAGGAGGAACATATAGTAAGAATGGATATCAATACCCAGCTTCTGATCGTATACATGCTTATCCATCATTGAATAAATATGATGATATGGGGTTTCGAATAGCTCTATATCTAAATAATGAAGAAAAATGGTCTCCTGTTTATGATGAAAATGGTAAATATGTAGATAAAAATGGAGATGAGGCAGTAATTCCAAAAGGATTTAGGGTTAGTGAAACACCAGGAATGAATACAATTGATGATGGATTAGTTATACAAGATGCAAGTGGTAATGAATATGTATGGATACCAGTAGATGGAATTTTAGGAAAAGATGGAACAATAGATGATGTAACAGGAAAAAATGGAGAGAAAAAAATATTATTAGGAAGATATGAATTTGATACATTAGGAGTGCCATCAAAATATACAGGAGATTATATAGAAGAAAATGCAAAAAATGTAGGAAATTTATTAAACTATGGAAATACAATAGCAAAAGATATAGAAGGATTTAAAGATAGTGTAAGAAAAAATGGAGGATATTATATAGCAAGATTTGAAGCCAGTCAAAATGCAGATAATAAAGCAGAAAGCAAATATAACAAAGAAGTATGGAATAATATAACACAAGAAAATGCAGCATTAGCTTGTCAAGATTTATATACAGAGATAAATAGTGATTTAATGAATAGCTATGCATGGGATACAGCAATATTGTTTATTCAAAAATATGGACAAAGAGATTATTCAAGACAAACTAGTTTAAATAGTTCAAAACAAAGTACTGGAATGTCAGGTGATATTCAATTAAACATATATGATATGACAAGTAATTGCCACGAATTTACAACAGAAACTACGGATAATCCAATCGACCCTAGTTCGAGTAGAGGAGGAGATTATGGTAGTAGTGAGCATTACACAAGTGGTCGATACGATTCAGCATATAATAGTGCTAGCATATACTATTCTTTTCGCTCAATTTTATATTTATAAAATTAAATAATGTAAAAATATAGTTTTCATATGGTAAAAATCTTTTTATGATATATCTAATATATCATAAAGAGATTTTTTATATTTTAAACGAATAAAAATCAATCAATAAACTGTAATGAAAATGTAATATTTTAGAAATATTTTTGTAATTTTCATAAAAAATACATTGACTTTTTTTGCTTTTCATTGTATGATATAAACGTAAAAATAAGTGTTTTTAAAATCCTAAGGAGGAGAATTATGGGAGAAGTAATTGTAATAACATCAGGAAAAGGTGGAGTAGGAAAAACAACAACAACAGCAAATTTAGGTTCTAGTTTAGCACTAGAAGGAAAAAAAGTTGCATTAGTAGATACAGATATAGGATTACGTAACTTAGATGTTGTAATGGGATTGGAAAATAGAATTGTATATGATATTGTTGATGTTGTAGAAGAAAAATGTAAATTAAGACAAGCTTTAATAAAAGATAAAAGATTTAAAGAATTATACCTACTACCAGCTGCTCAAACAAGAGATAAAAGTGCAGTTAATGAAGAACAAATGAGAGATTTAGTTGGCAAACTAAAAGAAGAATTTGATTATATTTTAATTGATTGTCCTGCTGGTATAGAACAAGGATTTAAGAATGCTATTGCAGGTGCAGATAGAGCAATTGTAGTAACAACAGCAGAAATATCTGCTATTCGTGATGCAGATAGAATAATAGGATTATTAGAATCATCAGAAATAAAAAATCCAGAATTAGTAATAAACAGAATTAGACCTAATATGGTTAAAAAAGGTGAAATGATGGATGTTGATGATATAGTAGATTTGTTATCAATAGATTTAATTGGTGTTGTTCCAGATGATGAATATATAATTACACAAACAAATAAAGGAGAGCCAGTTATACAAAATAAAAGAGCACCATCAGGAAAAGCATATATAGAAATTGCAAAAAGAGTATTAGGAGAAAAAATAGAAGTAACTATTCCTGGTAGAGAAAAAGGTTTTTTTGCTAAATTAAAAAGATTATTTAATAAACAATAAAGCAGTTGGGGGTAAGTAGGAATAATGTTCGAAAACATAATAGGATTTTTAAAGAAATTTAATAAAAAAGAAAGAAAAGTAGCAAATAATTCTAAGGAAGCAGCAAAAGAAAGACTACACTTAGTTTTAATGCAAGATAGAGCAAATGTATCAGCAGATTTCTTAGAACTTATGAAACAAGAAATAATAGACGTAATAAAAAAATATATTGATGTAGATGAAAGCGCAATAGATGTAAGACTTACTAATAAGGAAAATGCAGATGGGACAAATGGAGCACCAGCTTTGTATGCTAATATACCTATATTAAATATAAAAAATGATGCAAGAAAAATTAATAAAAAAGAAGAAAAACAAGAAGAAAGTGGCAATGAAAATACGAAAAATAAAAAAGAAGAAAAAGAGAACATAGAAGAAAAGGAAGAAAAGTTACAACAAAATAATGAAGAAGAGAAAAGTAACAAAAAAGATAAAGATAAAGAAAATGAAAAAATAGAAACAAAAAAAGAAAAGCAAGAGGAAGATAACGATAAAAATACAGAAAATAAAAAAGAAGAAAAAGAGGGAAAAAAAGAGAATAAAAAAGAGAAAGTTAAAACAGAAGAATAGTAAGAAAAAGAGTTGATTTGATGAGAAAAAGAGAATTGAAAAATATAGAATGGAGTATATTAATTATTGCAATTATCCTTACTATTATAGGGTTAGTTGCTTTATTTTCAGCAACACAAGAAACAGAACATGAAGATTTCTATAAACAATGCATATGGTTAGTAGTTAGCCTAGTTATAGCAATTATAGTAATGTTAATTGATTATGACTTTTTAGTAAAAATATCCCCAATTTTATATGGAATTTTTATTTTACTATTAATAGCAGTTTTATTTACAACACCTGTAAATGGAGCAACAAGCTGGTTTGACATTGGATTTTTTTCTTTCCAACCAGGAGAATTTGCTAAAATATTTGTAATACTATTTTTAACTTATGCAATAAGAAAAGTGCAAGAAAGAAATAGACAAGATATTAATAGACCAACTAGGTTATTAATACTACTTGCAATTGTTGGACTTCCAATATTATTAATTATAAAACAACCAGATTATGGAACAGCAGCAGCTTTTATTATAGCAACAATAATGATGCTAATTATATCAGGAATAGATAAAAAATATATTATAGGTTCAATTATATTAATAGTAGTTTCAGTACCTTTAATATATAATTTTATATTACCTGAACATGCTAAAACTAGAATTGATATATTTTTAAATCCGGAATCGGATCCAAGAGGTGCAGGATATAATATAATCCAATCAAAACTTGCAATTGGTGCAGGTGGTTTAACAGGAATGGGATTACTTAAAGGAAACCAAACACAATTAGGATTTTTGTATCCTAAAACAACAGACTTTATTTTTGCTGTAATAGGAGAAGAAATGGGATTTATAGTGTCAGCAGCAGTAATTATATTATACGTATTTTTAATAGTAAAAGGGTTCTTTATAGCAAAAACAGCAAAAGATGAAACAGGAAGTTTAATAGCAGCAGGGATTACAGGAATTTTCTTATTCCATGTAGTAGAAAATATAGGTATGGTAATGGGACTGTTACCAATTACGGGAGTACCTTTACCATTTATAAGTTATGGAGGAAGTTCACTAATTACTAATTTTATATGTATAGCAATTTTATTAAATATTAGCAGCAAAAGACAAAAAACCATATTTGTAAAATAGAATTAATAAAAGATAGGAAAATATATGAGTTATTTAAAAAAAATAAAAATAGGAAATGTAGAATTAAAAAATAATTTAATATTAGCTCCAATGGCTGGTGTAACAAACCAGCCTTTTCGAATAATTTGCAAACAATTTGGATGTGGTATGGTATGTACAGAAATGGCAAGTAGTAAAGCTATATTCTACAATGATCAAAAAACAAAAAGATTATTAAATGTAGAAGGAGAGGAAAGACCAATAAGTGTCCAAATATTTGGAAGTGAAGAAGAATCAATGGGATATAGTGCAAAATATGTAAGCGAATTTGCAGATATTATAGATATAAATATGGGTTGTCCAGCACCAAAAGTTGTAAAAAATGGAGACGGAAGTAAACTACTATTAGACTTAGAAAAAGCAAAAAGAATAATTGCAGTTGTTGTTCAAAATTCAAAAGTGCCAGTTACATTAAAAATTAGAAAAGGTTGGGATAAAGAAAATATTGTAGCGGAACAAATAGCAAAAATTGCAGAAAAAGAAGGAATCTCAGCTATTACTGTTCATGGAAGAACAAGAAGTGAATTTTATACTGGAAAAGCAGATTGGAATATCATAAAAAAAGTAAAAGAAACAGTATCAATACCTGTTATAGGAAA
Source organism: uncultured Clostridia bacterium (assembly GCA_944388765.1). Lineage (GTDB taxonomy): Bacteria > Bacillota > Clostridia > TANB77 > CAG-508 > CAG-269. The sequence goes on along the minus strand of CALXKA010000045.1, from coordinate 1,064 downwards.
TGGAGATATAATTGATGAAGAAACAGCTTTAAAAATGTTTGAAGAAACAGGTGTAGATGGTATAATGATAGGCAGAGGAAGCTTTGGAAACCCATGGATATTTGAAAAAATAAAATATTTTTTAGAAACAGGAAAGAAATTACAAGATCCAAATATAGAAGAAAAATTTGAAGTAATAAAAAAACATATAAATTTAGCTGTAAAAGAAAAAGGAGAAATAGCAATAAAAGAATTAAGAAAACATATTGCTTGGTATACTAAAAATATGAAAAATTCAAGTGAATTTAGAAACAAAATAAATACAATTGAAACAGAAGAAGAATTACAAAAATGTTTAAATGAATATTTTAAAACATTATAAAATATTATGATAGTAAATAGGAGGAATAGTTTTGAAGAAAAAAACAAAGATTAATATTCTAATTGCTATCATAATTTTTTTATTTATCATATTTTCAATTATTTATATAAATAGGTGTAAAATTTTAAAAAATGGCTATAATAAAAATAGTCAAGAAATTGTAGAAAGCATCTTAAATATTAGTTCATATGAAGCAATAGTTGAAATTAAAATTGAAGGAAACAAAAATCAAAATGAATACAAAATAAAGCAAAAATATTTAGGCCCAGAGAATAATTTTCAAGAAATAATAGAACCAGAAAATATATCTGGAATAAAAATTAGTAGAGAAGCAAATAAATTAGTATTAGAAAATTCAAAATTAGATTTAAAAACAATAATAGAAAATTACAGTTATATATCAGAAAACAAATTGGATTTGAGTAGCTTTATAGAAGACTATAAAAAAGATAGAAAAGCAAAATATGTAGAAGATGATGAAATAATAATGGAAACAAATTATTCACTAAAAAAGACATTATATATCAATAAAAATACCGGAAAGCCAATAAAGATGATAATAGAAGATAATATCAAAAACAATAAAGTTTACATATTATATAATGAGGTTGATATTAAATAACCTCTGCTAATATTTAAATAGCATGAAATATACTTGACAATATAGAAATATTAGGAGTGAAAAATATGCAAATAAAAAGAG
>CALXKA010000044.1 GCA_944388765.1 uncultured Clostridia bacterium | reverse complement strand
GCTTCATAGCTCAGTTGGTAGAGCAGAGGACTGAAAATCCTCGTGTCAGTGGTTCGATTCCACTTGAAGCCACCAAACAAAAAGAATCAATATTTGATTGATTCTTTTTTTATTATTCCTTTAAATTATCTCATCTTCTATATTTAACAATCTATTGTATTTAGCCACTCTATCTGTTCTGCAAGGTGCTCCTGTTTTTATTTGCCCTGCATTAGTTGCTACTGCAATATCTGCGATAGTAGTATCTTCTGTCTCTCCTGAACGATGTGATATAACAGTTTTATATTTATTCTTCTTAGCCATTTCTATTGTATCTAATGTTTCTGTTAAAGTTCCTATCTGATTTGGTTTTATCAATATCGCATTTGCAACATTTTTTTCTATTCCTCTACTTAGTCTTTGCATATTTGTTACAAACAAATCATCTCCAACTAACTGTACCTTTTTTCCTAGTTTCTGAGTCAATATCTCCCATGTATCCCAATCTTCTTCTGCTAATCCATCTTCTATTGAAGCTATTGGATACTTTTCACATAGATTTTCTATATATTCTACCATTTCCTCTTTTGTTTTCATCTGTTTTGTTTTCCAGAAATAATATCCTATCTCACCAATTTTCTTTGCTTCATCATACATTTCAGTACTTGCAATATCTAGTGCTAAAACTATATCTTTTCCTGGTTCATACCCAGCTTTTTTTATTGCTTCTATAATTACATCTAATGCTTGTTCTTCGTTTTCCAAGTTTGGAGCAAATCCTCCTTCATCTCCTACTGCAACACTAAAATCTTTCTGTTTTAAAACTGATTTTAATGTATGATAAATCTCAGCTCCTCTACGTAATCTTTCTGAAAATGTAATATTTCCTATTGGCATAATCATAAATTCCTGTATACTTATATTATTATCAGAATGTTTTCCACCATTTAGAATATTCATCATAGGAATAGGTAATTCTTTTCCTTGCTTACCACCAATATATTCATATAGCTCCATATTTAATGATTCTGCCGCCGCTTTGGCAACAGCAAGTGAAACACCCAATATTGCATTTGCTCCTAAATTAGACTTATTAGGTGTATCATCTAATTTTATCATAGACTCATCTATTTTCCTTTGGTCATATACATTCATTCCTATTATTTCTTTTGAAATTTTTTTATTTACATTTTCAACTGCCTTTTGTACTCCTTTTCCCTTATATCTATTTTTGTCCCCATCACGTAATTCAACTGCTTCAAAACTTCCTGTTGATGCACCTGATGGTACTGATGCTATTCCTATAAATCCCCCTTCTGTAACAATTTTCACTTGTACTGTTGGATTTCCTCTGGAATCCAATATTTCCAAAGCTTTAATTTCTTCAATAGCTAAAAAATCTTTCATATAAAACCTCCAATAAATATATAATTTCATTTATAACTATTCTATCCAAGTATTTCCTTTAATATACTTAAAAATTATGAGGCTTTTTTATTTCTTAACTCAGTAGCATACTTCATACTTATTTCATTAATCTCACCAGAAGAAATACGAGCAATTTCTTCAATAACCTCTTTTTCTTCTAAAAGTTTGATTTTAGTTTTTGTTCTATCAAGAACAGTCTCTTTACTAATGAAATAGTTATAATCTGCAACAGCTGCAATATTAGGTAAATGTGATATACACATTACTTGATGTTTTTTAGCTATTGATTTTAATTTTTTAGCAACTGAATTTGCGGCTTTTCCACTTATTCCAGTATCAATTTCATCAAATATAATTGCTGGTACATTATCTACATCTGCTAACACTTTTTTTATCGCCAACATTGTTCTTGACATTTCTCCCCCTGAGGCAATTTTAATTAATTCTTTCTCATCTTCTCCTTTATTTGTAGTAATATAGAACTTAACAGTATTTTTTCCTGTTTTAAAATATTCATTTTCTACATATTCAACTTTAACATTTATTTTAGCATTCTTCATTTCTAAATCTTCTAATTCTTTATTTATATTCTCACTTAGTACATTTGCCATTTCTTTTCTTACACTGTTCATGGTACTTGCTAAATTATCCATTTGGGCTTCAATCTTTTTTAAGTCTTTTCTTAATTTACAATTATATTCTTCTAAATTTTCTATATGTTCAATTTCTTTTTTTATTTCTTCGTTATATCTTAGTATTTCTTCTATTGTATTACCATATTTCCTCTTTAATGAATATATCAGATTTAATCTTTCTTCTACATATTCTCTTTCTTCTTCATCAAAATACACATCATTTTTGTATTCATTTACATCTCTTGATAATTCTTGTAATTCATAATAAATACTTTTTAAATTTGATGCAACTTTTTCATATTTATTATCTATCATTTCTATTTTTTCTAATGATCTAATCGCCATACTAATACTATCAATACCATTTTCTGAAATTAATTGATCTGCTTCTTGCAAATTTCCAACTATTTTTTCAGAATTAACAATTATTTTTCTCTTTTCTTCTAACTCTTCATCTTCCCCAGCTTTTAGTTTAGCTTCTTCAATCTCTTTTAGTTGATATTGTAATAAATCTAATTTTCTTTGTCTTTCTTTTTCATCTCCAAAATTACTTTCTAATTCTTTTTTTACTTCACAATATTTTTGATACAAAATCTTATATTCTAATTTTTTATCAACGATTTTATCTCCTATAAATCCATCCAAATAATTAAGATGTAATCTACTATCTAATAAATCTTGATTATCATTTTGTCCATGTATTTCTATAAATTGTTTCATAAAACTTTTCAATTCTGTTACAGTAACCATTCTTCCATTTATTTTACACATATTTCTTCCATTTGCATAAATTTCTCTTGAAACAATAATATTACCTTCTATCGCACTTTCATTTTCTGGTTCATACAAACATAATTCTACAAATGCATGCTTTTCTCCTTTTCTAATCATTTCTTTTGAAAATCTTCCACCTGATACCATTTGTAAAGAATCTATTATTAAAGTTTTTCCCGCACCAGTTTCTCCTGTTAAAACATTTAATCCTTGTTGAAAATCTATGCTTAAATCCTCTATTATTCCTATATTCTTTATATGTAACGTAGTAATCATATTGTTTCCTCCTATCAAAAAAATGTTCGCTTTTATTGTATCTTCAATTTTAAAAATTGTCAATACTTTTTACGAACATTTTTTCATATTTATTTTACTGTACTTCAAAATAATAATTATACAAATTCTTCCCATACAATATTTGCAAAATCTAAACCTTTATTAGTTAATTTAATATTATCACCATCAATCACTAAAAGTTTCTCATTTACTAATTTTTCTAATTCCTTTCTAAATAAAAATATAGGATTATCAATGTATTTTTCTTTAAATTTCTGTATAGAAACACCTTCAATTTTTCTTAAACCTAATAACATGTATTCTTTTTTTCTATCATCTAAATTTTGTATTTCATCAATTATTCTTATTTCTTCTTCCTCTAATTCTTTTTTATCTATAATTTTTTTTATTTCTATATATTTTTCTAAACTACTTGTATTTCCATATCTTATGTTATTTAAATACGAATATGCTGCAACACCTAATCCTATATATTCTTTTTGCTCCCAACAGTTTAGATTATGTTTTGATTCTTTTCCTTTTTTAGAAAAATTAGATATTTCATAATGATTATATTTATTTAATTCTAATGTGTTTTTTACATACCAATACATCTGTCTTTCTAATTCTTCATTCGGTAATTTTAATTTGTTACTATTTATCATTTTCTCCATTTTTGTATTTTCTTCTACTATTAAAGAATATACACTAACATGTGTTGGATTTAATTTTATTATTTGAGTTAATGATTGCTTTACATCTTCTATTGTTTGATTAGGTAATCCAATCATTAAATCCACATTTATATTTTTAAAACCAACCTGCTTTGCAATATTATATGTTTTTAAGAACTCTTCAAAAGTATGGATTCTTCCAATCTCTTTTAATAATTTATTATTTGCACTTTGTAATCCTATACTTAATCTATTTACTCCTGCTTTTTTGTATTCTTCTAACTTTTTCTTATCTACTGTTCCTGGGTTTACTTCTAGTGTAATTTCAATATCTTCCCAGTTTGTTTTGTTTTCTTTTATTTTTTCTTTTATGTTATATAAAAGGTCTTTTATATTTTTACTTGGTATAACAGAAGGAGTCCCACCTCCAACATATATTGTAGTTATGTTATATTTATTTAGTTCATAACTATCCAGTTCTCTTTTTAAACTCTCAATATATTTATCTATATACTCTTGTTTATCTACAAAAGAAATAAAATCACAATAATAACATTTTTGCTTACAAAAAGGAATATGTATATATATTCCTAATTCATTTTTATTCTCCATTTGCTATCTCCATTATCTTCTTTAATCTATAATTCACTCCTGATTTTCCTACTGGTTCTCTTAACTTTTTCCCTAATTCAATTAATGACATATTTGGATTTTCTAACCTAAGTAATGCTATTTCTTTCAAATTATCATCTAGTTTCCTAAATTCTCCTGTTTTTTGCAATTTCTTAATAGCTGCTATTTGTTCAACCGCTGCATTAATTGTTTTATTTAGATTCGCAGTTTCACAGTTAACCAACCTGTTTACTTTTCCTCTCATTTCTTTTTGAACTCTGATATCTTCAAATTTCATTACAGCTTTTGCAGCTCCAATTAATGCTAAAAATTTTGAAATTTCCTCACCATCTTTAAAATATATATAATATTTATTTTTAGTTTCCATATTTTTAATTTTTATTCCAAATTCTATAAGAAAATTTGAAATTTTATCCATATTCTGCTTATTTGTAAACTCAATTTCTAAATGATATTCCTTTTCTGGATTATTTATAGAACCAGAGCCCATAAAAGTTCCTCTAATTATTGCCTTTTTTTCTTCTTCATTTTTTGGCATTTCTTTCATATATATCAAATCTTCTTTATAGTTTACAAAATTAATATCTTTCGTTTTTAATGATATAATAAAATTTTTTCCTACTATATCAATTGAATGATTTATATTTAAATTAGATAATAATTTTGAAAAACGATTTATATTGTAGTCACTTTCTGTGGAAAATTTTATTTCTTTACCTTTTAATATATTTACATTTCCAGATATTAAATATCCAACTAATTCTTGTTTAACTATATTTTTATTAGATAAACTACTATTTTTATTCAATTCTTGTTTTATATCAGATGAAAAAGACATATTAACCATTCCTTTATAATAAACCTAATTTTGTAATAACAATTCTATCATTTTCATATAAATCTTTTTTACTATATGTATCAATATATTTTCCTTCTTTATTAATTAAGTCAATTACTTCTTTCTTTTGATCATAGCCTATCTCTAAACATAAATATCCTTTATATTTCAAATATTCATATGCAGTATATACAATTTTTTTATAAAATTCTAGCCCATCTTTTCCACCATCTAGTGCGATAATTGGCTCTTTTTTTACTTCTTTATCTAAGCTTTCTATAACTTTTCTTTTTATATATGGCGGATTTGATACTATTATATCATATTTTTCTTCTGGTATATTTTGAAACAAATTAGAACTTATAAAAGTTATTTTATCATCTACATTATTATTCCTTGCATTTAACCTTGCAATTCTTAATGCCTTTTCACTTATATCAGTTGCAGTAATTTGTGCCTCTTTAATATACTTTGCAAGAGATATAGCTATTGCTCCACTCCCTGTACATAAATCTAGTATTTTTTTTGCATTAATTTTTTTAGCAATTTTTATTACTTCTTCAACCAAAATCTCTGTATCAGATCTTGGTATTAAAACATTTTCATCAACATAAAACATTAATTTCATAAATTCTTGTTGATGTGTTATATGTTGCAAAGGTATTCCATCTATTAACTTTTCTATTGCCTTAAAATAGTCAACATTTTGCCTTAAAGTTAATTCCTTATTATCATTTACTAATAAATATTCTCTTGGTTTATTTAATATATATTGCATTAAAAGTCTAGATTTTAAATTTGGTTCTTTAACTCCATTTGTTTTTAATTTTATCATTCCTTTTCTCATTACATCTTTTATTTGCATATATATCACCACCTTATACATACATATATAATATCACAATCTAACTTATAAGTCTAGAATTATAAAATTTATTGCATTTATCAAAAATATATTTCCCGTATTTTATTAATATATCTTGTAAAAAAAGGATTTAAGTTTAATCCCTTAAATCCCTCTTTATTCAAATATTTTATTAAATTCTTGTTCATTTATTTTTTCTTTTTCAAGTAAAACTGTTGCAATTGCATCTAATTTGTCTCTATGTTCTTTTAATAAAGTTTGAGCATCATTATATGCTGTATCTATTAACAATTTCACTTCTTGCCCTATTTTATCTCCTATATTTTCACCAAACATTTGCATTTCATATGGTTCTTTTCCTTGGAAATCTATTGGTCCTAAATTATCACTCATTCCATATTTTGTTACCATATCTCTTGCAATTTTAGTAGCAACTTCTATATCGTTACTTGCTCCTGTTGATATATCATCTAATACTAATTTTTCTGCTGCTCTTCCACCAAGTAATGCAATTAGTTTTTCTTGCATTTCTGTTTTTGATATATAGTATTTATCTTCATCAGATTTATACATTGTATATCCGCCTGCAACACCTCTTGGTATTATTGATACTTCTTTTACATCTGTTTGTGTTGGTAAGTATCTACTTACTACTGCATGTCCTGCTTCATGATAAGCCGTTAATCTTTTATCTTTATCAGATATCACTCTTGTACGTTTTTCTAAACCTACTGTCACCTTTTTTACTGCTTCTTCTATATCATCTTTTTCTATTCCTTCATGTTTATTTTTAGTTGCCAAAATAGCTGCTTCATTTAAAATATTTGCAAGTTCTGCTCCTGTAAATCCTGCTGTATCTTCTGCAATGCTTTCTAAATTAACGTCATCTGAAATTCTCTTATCTTTTGAATGTATTTTTAATATCTCTAATCTTCCTTTTAAATCAGGTGTTGGTATTGTAATTTGCCTGTCAAATCTTCCTGGTCTTAATAAAGCTTTATCAAGCATCTCTGGTCTGTTAGTTGCAGCTAAAACAATTATTGTCTCTTCTGAACTAAATCCATCCATTTCCACTAGTAACTGATTTAATGTTTGGTTATTTTCTGTTTCTGCACCACTATTTGATGTTCTTCTTGAACCAATTGCATCTATTTCATCTATAAACACAATACATGGAGATAGCTTTCTTGCTTTTTCGAACAATTTTCTTACTCTTGATGCTCCAAGTCCTGCAAACATTTCTATAAATTCTGATCCACTCATTGATATAAATGGAACATCTGCTTCTCCTGCAATTGCCTTTGCAATTAATGTTTTTCCTGTTCCAGGTTTTCCATATAATAATACTCCTCTTGGAATTTTAGCTCCCATTTTTGTATATTTCTCTGGTCTTTTTAAGAAATCTACAATTTCAATTAACTCTTCTTTTTCTTCTTCTAGTCCTGCCACATCTTCAAACTTTACTTTTGTCTTTCTTTCTGTATCATCATATACTTTTCCTTTTTCTCCTAAGCCTTGTAACTTAAATATCATTATAAATAACGCAAGCATTATTGCAGTTGGCAATAAGCTAATTATAACTGATGGTATTTGTGATATCACACTTTTAGGTTTCTGAATTAATTCTAATTCATTTCCTTCTTCTATTTTTTGTTGTATCAAAGTAATAAAGCTTTCTGTATCTGGTACTATTGCAGTCTTCTCTTCATCTACATTTTTCTGTTTTACTTTAACTGTTGTACTTCCTACTGTCATTTCAACTTTCTCTATATTACCATATGAAATTTCTTTTATTAAATCTGTATATGCTATTGTGTTTTCTTCACTATTTTTGTTATTTTGCATTAAGTAAATAGTAATACCTAATAATATAGCAAGTACTATCAATAACACTATTATTAATACCCACATTTTCTGTGATTGTTTGTTGTTGTTTTGCTCTTTTGGTTTTTTGCTCATTTGTTGTCTTCCTCCTAACATTTATATATTATGCATTAGAACCTTCCGGTTCTTGCCCTTGTTTATCTTGTTCCTTTTTTTCTTCTTTTTTGTCTTTTTCTTTTCTTTTTTTCTTTTCTTCTTCTCTTTTTTTATTTTCCTCTTCTTGTTCTTTTTCTTCTAATTCTTTTCTTACTATTTCTTGTGCTTCTGCTATCTTCATTAACTCTACTTGTCTTTTTATATATTCAGATTTTAATAAAAATATTGTTGCTATCAAATAAATAGCTGCTACTGTTACATACATAACTTGGAAATATTCCATATTAAATGGTATAAATATATTTATTGCAATATACATCATATTTAATATAATTGAAAGCGTTAGTGAATATATAGCCATATTAAACACAGCAACAAATCTCATTCTTATTTTTGCAATCCAAGTTGTTAAATATCCAAAAACAGCTAAGAATACTGCATTAGATAAAGTTGTTAATAAATACATTGCAAAACTATATACAAAAATAGTTATAAATATACTTACATATATATTTAATATCTGTGGACTATTTATATAATTTATTACATCTTGCTTTTGGAATTCATTAATTCCCATTTGTTCTAGCATTTGCTTATATTCATATTCAATAGTACCCGTAATTGCTCCATTTTTAACTATAACTCTATCTTTTAATACTATTATTCCATCTCCATAATCTTCTACTTGCTTAATATATTTATTTATCATTTCTTTATCTTCTGTAATTGTATCAATAATTGTTTCTCCTACATATGAATCTTCTGCTGAAATAGTAATTGGAGTCTCTGAATTAACTGTTAATATTCCATCTTTATATGAAAACTCTGGAAATTCGTTTTGTAGATATGATATTCCTTCTTGCAACATTTGATATGCTTGATAAATCATTCCTAAACACAAAATTATTGCTAAAATAGCTACCACTTTACAAATATATGTAAAAGCTTTCCCCAAACCTTGTGCTGCCATTTCAGGATATTTTTCTATTTTAGTTATAGAATTCCATAATTTTTTAAAAAATCCATCTTTTTTGTCTTTTGGCATTTGTTCTTTATTATCATCTGTTTTTTTATCTTCTTTTTGTTCACTATTATTTTTAGTTTCTTTAATTTCTTCTTTATTTTCTTCTTTTCTTAACTCTTCTTTTTCATTTTCCATAATAAATATTTTCCTTTCGCAAGTATATTTTTATTTATATTCTCTTTTTATACTAGAATCTACAAATTTAGGATTAATATCAAAAATCACTTTATCTCCTACATTTACTTTTTTATCCGTAATATCACATATAACATGATATGTACCTATTCTTCCTAGCACTTTACAATTTTGGTTATTTATTTTTACAAATTTTTCTTGTTTCTTAAAAAAGTCTTTTATGTCTCTTACTATATATCTCAGCTTATCAACTATTCTAAACATATCTCTATCATTAGTTACATTTATTCCATTCATATATCCACAAGGAATAATTGCTATCTTTGTATTCCTTGTTGTTTTATATGTATTAGAATAACCTATATTAAATCCTTTTGGAAGCTCTTTAATTTCTGACACTTTTGATTCCATATATCCTATCTTTTTTAAGCCTAAATAATTTGTAAAAGATAATCTACCTAAAAATGCTGATCCGACACGTACTGCATTTAAATGCATCATTGGAAATTTCACAAATGCTGATGAATTACAAATATGTAACATCCCTGTTTCTATATCATTCATTTTTAATACTTCTATTACATCTATAAATCTTTTAAATTGTAATTTTGTATATTTATCATCAAAAAAGCTAATTGAAAAATGAGAAAAAGTTCCTTGAATCTCTATATTCTTTATTTCTTTTAGTTCTTTTATCAGTTCCTCTCTATTTGAGTATATAAAACCATATCTTCCAAAACCTGTATCTATTTTTAGGTGTGCCTTTATTTTTATATTTTTCTTACTTGCTATTTCTTCTGCTATTTTAATGTCATTTTGTGATCCTATTGTGATTATTATGTTATTTTCTACTAATTTTTCTACATCTTCTTTTATTGCTGTTGATGAAAGCATTAAAATTTTTTCTTTTATTCCACTATTTCTTAATAAAATAGCCTCTTCTACTGTTGAAACTGCAAAAAAATCAATACCGTTATCAATTAAAAATTTTACATATTCTACAATTCCTAATCCATAACCATTTCCCTTTACTACTGCAATGATTTTAAGTGGATTCCCATTATCATCTTGTCCACTCTTTGACGCATATTCTTTTATTTTTTCAATATTATGCCTTAAATCTTCTTTATTTATAACTAATTTATTCATAAATTCTTCCCTTATTTCTTTTTCATTTTCATTTTTAATTGTCTTAATGTTCTAAATGCCTTTTCTGAAAAACGATATAGTTTATATATTAATGGTTTATATGGCATATATACTTCTCCAATAAACTCTGTAAATGTTGCTCCAAATCCTTGTTTAAATCTATATAGTCCATATTGTGGATGATTTTCATCTACAACTCCTGAAACTCCTCTAAAATCATAAACATCATCATGTCTTGCAATTGCCATTTTTATCATTTCCCATTGTAGTAAATAATTTGGCATTAAATTTCTGTGTTTATTACTACTTGCACCATATAAATACCATGTTTTATTTCCATAGAAGATTGGAATAACTCCTGAAATTGGTTCTCCATTATAATATGCCATTAACACTTTCATATGATCTCCTAAACAATCATACATTTTCTCAAAATATTCTAATGGTCTTATTATAAATCCATCTCTTGCTCCTGTTTCAATCATTATTTTATGAAAATCTTTTAAGTCTTCTTTTGTTCCTTCTTTAACTGTAACACCTTTTCTTCCTGCCAAACGTATATTATATCTCCATTTTTGCTTAAACCCTGCCATTATTTCTTCTTCTGCTTTATCTTTTATATCTAAACGAAATACATATCTTGGTTGAATTTCATCTTTAAAATCTTTTGCATCATCTTTTATCTTATATCCTAAACTTGTTACAACTTTTCTGAATTCTTGATCATCACTTAAAATATCTGGTTCTATTCTTAACACAAATGCATTATATTTTTTAGCTAATTCTTTTGCTCCATCTGTTAATTGTTTCATTACTTCAAAATCATGTATATCACAAACTGGTCCTCTTGATGAATACATTAAATTTCCAAAAATAGGCATCTTTCTAATCCATACACATAATGAACCTATTATTTTTCCTTTTTCATCTTCTGCTAAAATAACTTCTGGTTTCCAATTTGGTTTTTTTACTTCTGCCCATTCTAATGATTGTTGAAAATTGCATCTTTCATGGTTTTCTAAAAATTCTTTATATTCTTTTTTTGATTCTTCATCTGTTACGAATCTCATTTTTTTATTTTTTCCTCCTATTTTATTATTTACAATATATTCGTATTTTACACTATATCACAAAATTTTACAAGTAATTTTAATAATAACGTAAAAAAATAAGAAGAGATTAATTTCTCTTCTTATAGGTAAAAATATAATACTTTTTTATTAAATTACTATTTTTAATTTAATAATTTTGCAATTAACTTATTTACATCTAATCCATCTATATCTTCTACATTAATAACATTTCCTAAATTTATACTATTTACAAGCAATTTATCATATTCTTCTTTAAATTTGTCATAATCATATTCAAAAAAGGGTAGATATCCTTCTCTATTTTTAAAATAATATGAATCTAAATAATGTGATGGATGTCTATCTTTTTTTGACATTTCTCTTTTTTTCAATCTTTTCCAAATAGTTTCAAAATTTTTAGAAAACATATTAATTGTATATACCTCATACTCATATTTTCTACTTAATCTTTCTAAAAACTCTTTCCATTCTCTTCTAAATGGCTTTTCTAGAATAATGATACTATCTTTTCTTTTCATACACTGGTTAATCAACTCTTTATATATTCTTTCATTTAATAACTGTAACTGTTTTTTCTGAAATTTATCTCTAAATCCCACCATATCATAGATATTTTCACTTAATTTATCATATGATAACAAAATACTATTTTTTATTTTTTCATATAAGACATTTGCAAGAGTAGTTTTTCCAGTACCACTTACTCCTGTAATTATAACTAATTTATTCATGTTAATCTCCTAAAATATTTTATAATCAATAATTATTATTTCCAACATCTTTTTATTATAAAAAATAATATCATACTTTAATAAGTATGATATTTTTATGGAGCAGGTAGTGGGAATCGAACCCACGTCATCAGCTTGGAAGGCTGAGGTTCTACCATTGAACTACACCTGCATATTAAATTTAATTATCAGGATTGTTGGAGCAGGTAGTGGGAATCGAACCCACGTCATCAGCTTGGAAGGCTGAGGTTCTACCATTGAACTACACCTGCAA
>CALXKA010000043.1 GCA_944388765.1 uncultured Clostridia bacterium | reverse complement strand
TATACATCATTTGAATAATTAAAAACTAAAAAAGTAATATTTTTAATAATGACTTTATGTGGTTCAATATATGTAAGATTAGTTCTTTCTAGTTTTCTAATGCTACCATTTATAAAAGTAGGGGTAACTTTTGAGAACTCACATATAAATTCAATTCGCTGTTTTAGACATTTCTCAAATTGTAGTCCTTGCTTAATTATCTTCATTTCTTACACCATCCTTTCATTATAATTTTAGGATGATTTTTTGCAAAAGAAAAAAATCAACCATTTTACTGATTGATTTTGTATCAATTCTGTTCTATTAGTTCGAACAGATACGTCATTGGTGCGGATGAAGGGACTCGAACCCCCACGCCGTTGGCACTGGTTCCTAAGACCAGCGCGTCTACCAGTTCCGCCACATCCGCATATACTACTTAGCACTTATATATATTAGCACATTTATTATTTCATTGTCAAGAGATTTTTGCTCTATTTTACAAAATATATTATTAATCCTCCAACTATTGCAATAATAAAACCTAGAATTTTTAATCCACTAGATGCTTCATTTTGGTCTCCAAATCCGAAAAATTTCTTTGTTAATATTCTAGCATCATATATCATAATTATTCCTAATAATAAAATTATAGCACCTATTAATATTCCTATTGTTTGTAACATACCTATCTACATCCTTTTATTTTTCTCATATATATCATAATATTTTATATAAAAAAAGTCAAGATACTTATTCTACGTATCTTTATAAATTGCAATAATAAATTTCCGGTTTATTATGCACATAATTTTTCCAATATTTGGTTGGTGCTTTTATATTTAAACATAGCTCTTGGGTAATTATTTATCCAATTCTCTATTTGCTTTATAAATTCTTCTGTAATTAGTGTTATATCTGTTCCTTTTGGTATAAATCTTCTTATTAATCTATTTCCATTTTCATTACTTCCTCGTTCCCCAGAACAATAAGGGTGTGCGTAATATACCTGCGTTCTAGCTTTTGTTTTCCTCTTGTCATATGATTTCTCTAAACTTTTCCAATTTCTAAATTCTCCTCCATTATCAAATGTTATTGTTTTAAATTTATTACTAAATTCTTTTTTGTATATCTTTTCTAGCACATCTAATGCTTTTGCCACTTCTTTTGCTTCTTTACTTGGTAATTTCATTATTATTTCTTCCCTTGTCTTTCTCTCGGTTAAAGTGAATAGTGCTGCTCCTTTTTTCCTTTTTCCTATTACCAAATCTCCTTCCCAATGTCCATATTCTTCTCTTGTATTTGCTTTTTCTGGTCTATAGTCTATACTTTTCTCTGGTGGTACTTTTTCATATATTTTTTTATCTTTGTTTCTCTCTTTATGTACTTTGTTATATATCATATCTTTTGGCTTAATATCATATATTTCTCCACTTGCTATATTATTTCTTATTGTTCTTGCACACATCTTTGTTTTAAAATGCATTTCTTTTATTTCTTCTGCTATTACTTCTGGTGATTTTTTATCTTTTTTTATAGATTTTTCTACATATTCCTTTAATTCATAATCATTATCTATTTTTAATTTTGGCCCTTTTGCTTTTAGATAATATTCATACTTCTGTTGTGCTACATCTGCACTATATACCCATATTTCTATCAGTTCTGTTGTTAGATTTTTTACTAATCCTCTTTTTATTTCATTTCTTATTGTTTTTTCTGTTCTCTCTAAAAGTCCTGCTATTTCAACCTTTGTACGCTTATCTTTGTTCCACCATCTTTCTATAGATTGTCTTTCACTATATTCTAGGTGTTTACCTTTTCTACTTTTTGTGATATTATTTTCTTGACACATAATTAATACTTCCTTTCAATGTTTGATTCGACACCAACATTGTACCATAAGTTTTAATTATGTGTCTTTTTATTTATCTAAAACCGGTAATTTAATTTTACCATTTATATATTCTACGTATCTTGACTCTGGAGCTTACTCCTTATTGGTAATCTTTCTAGCATAATACTTTACAGTATTAGCTATTATTTTCCCATTAAAAAGTTCTTCTGGAAGATTACTACATTCATGCAGCTCACTTTCCAACGTTTCTAGCTCCTTCTGTGAGGAAACATGCATATACTGTTTCCCTTTGTGCCTTTTATAAGACTCCGGAACTGATGTCCTAGTTATTTTTTCCATTATCTCATCCATTTTCTCATTTGGATGTTCTACCTTCCGGCACACCATATTAACCAATAATAGTTTTGGGTGATATGATAATTCTAAATTAGCACACATCATTGAAACCTCTTTGTAAAGTTTCTTGTCTTCTGTCATTTTCTGTTCCTCCTCTGTTTTCCCCTTATAATTATTTTTGGGTACTCCTTAAACATGTATTTACTTTTGTTGCATCTTTAATTATACCACATTTTACATAATTTTTCAATTTATTACACAATTGTTTAAAAAACATTTACAAAATAGACATATACTTTTACGAATTTGATATATTAACAATAATTTGAAATATCTCTACTCAAAACAAAGCATTATATTTCTATTCTTTTCATAAATTTATCTTTTATCAAATTCTTTAATAATTTATTTTCTACTTTTTCTAAGTTTGGATCATCATTTAAGATTTTTATTGCTAGACTTTGTACTGATTTTAAGATTTGCATATCTTCAAATAGGT
The DNA here is from genome assembly GCA_944388765.1 of uncultured Clostridia bacterium. Lineage (GTDB taxonomy): Bacteria > Bacillota > Clostridia > TANB77 > CAG-508 > CAG-269. The sequence goes on along the minus strand of CALXKA010000043.1, from coordinate 9,990 downwards.
TTGCTATTTTAAATTCTGGTAATCCATGTTGCATTGTTCCAAAGAAATCTCCTGATCCTCTTAGTTCTAAGTCTTTTTCTGATATTATAAACCCATCATTTGTGTCACACATTACTTTCATTCTTTGTTTTACTGTATCACCTTTTCCTTCATATTTAAGTATACAATATGATTGATATTCTCCTCTTCCTACTCTCCCTCTTAATTGATGTAATTGTGCTAGTCCAAATCTTTCTGCATTTTCTATTACCATTATATTTGCATTTGGTACATCTACTCCAACTTCAATTACTGTTGTTGATATTAAAATATCTATATCTCCTTTTTTAAATTCTTCCATTATTCTATCTTTGTCTTTTTGTTTCATCTTTCCATGTATGTATTCTACTTTATATTGTGGAAATATTTCTGTTTTATATGTTTCATATAGTTTTTCTACTGATTTTAAATCTAACTCTTCATTTTCTTCTACAAGGGGACATACAATATATGCTTGTCTTCCTTCTTTTATTTGTTTTTCAATAAATGCATTTACCCTTTGTGTCATCTTCTTATTTACTGCATATGTTTCTATTTTCTTTCTATTTGGTGGTAATTCATCTATTATTGATATATCTAAGTCACCATATAAAATTAGAGCAAGAGTTCTTGGAATTGGTGTTGCTGTCATAACTAACACATCTACATTTTGTCCTTTTTCAGCTATTTTAGTTCTTTGTTTTACTCCAAATCTATGTTGCTCATCTGTTACTACTAGTCCCAAATTTTTAAATATTACATTATCTTCTATAATGGCATGAGTCCCTATTAATATATCTATTTGTCCTTTTTTTAGTCTCTCTAATATATCTTCTTTTTTCTTTTTTGTGATACCTGAAATTAATAGTTCACATTTAATATCTAATTCATCTAATAAATTTTTAAAATTTTCATAATGTTGTGTTGCAAGGATTGCAGTTGGAGCCATTATTGCTGCTTGGTATCCTGATTTTACTGCTTTATATGCAGCACACATTGCAACTACTGTTTTCCCGTGACCCAACATCTCCTTGTAATAATCTATTCATAGATTTCTCTGATTCCATATTGTTATCTATTTCTTCTATCACTCTTAATTGTGCTTTTGTTAATTTGAACGGTAATTTATTTATAACATCAGACATTTTAGTGTCTTTGCTAAATTTAATTCCTTTTTCTTGCGTGTTATAGCTATTTTTTAATTCGAGTAATGCTAATTGTGTTGATAATAATTCTTCAAATACTAGTCTATATCTTGCATTTTCAAATTCCCTAAAATCTTTTGGAAAATGTATTTGTTTAATCGCATCATTTATTTCCTTTAATTTGTATTCCTCTAATAAGTATTTTGGTAAACTTTCTTGTAAATTCCCATTTACTTCTTTTAATCCCGTTTCTATAATTTTTCTTAAAATATTTTGTGATAATTGATATGTAAGTGGATATATTGGTATTATTTTTCCAGTATTATTGTTTTTTCCTTCTTCATCAAAAACAGGAGATGTCATATTTATTTTTCCAAATGTACTTGATATTTTTCCATAAAACTGATATTTTTCTCCTTGATTAAATTTATCTTTTAAATATGTTTGATTAAACCATGTAATAGTTGCAGATGCTGTTTCGTCTCTAATTATTAATTTTTGCATTGTTTTTCCCCTTAGTCTAACATTAGAAACTCTGCTACATGCAATTCCTTCTATTAAAGCTTCTTCTCCATTTATACATTCTATTATATTTTTGGGTTTACTCCTATCTTCATATGTTCTTGGATAATAGCTTATCAAATCTTTTAATGTAAAAATTCCTAACTTATTTAATAACTTTACTCTGTTAGGGCCTACCCCTTTTACATATTTTACATCTTTGTTTAAATCCATAAATTACTCCTTTTAAAAAATTTCTGTTCAACCTCTGTTTTTAAAACAGATTTAAAACAGAAATTTTAATCTATTTTTAATAATTTAAAATCTAATCCATCTGCACTTACTAGTTTAAAATTTATTCCCAAATATTCTTTTTCTATTGCTTCTTTAATTGATGTGCCATGTAAATGTCCGTAATAGCACCTTTTTACCTTATATTCTTTCATTAGTTTAATAAATGAATTTATTTCATTTAGAGCTATTTGATTATTAGTTATAGGTGGATAGTGCATAAATACTATTATTTCTTTTTTTATGTTTTTTTCTTGTAAATTTTTTTCTTGAATTTCTTTTGCTTGTTTTAAAGAATTTTCTAATCTTAAATTTTCTCTATTTAAAAATTTTTCATTTTCTTCTTCTGTCTGACTCCATCCTCTTGTTCCTGCAAATATATAGTTTTCAAATTCATATGCATTATTAAATATAAAGTCAATATTTTTAAAATTATTTTCTTCTAAAAAATTTCTCATACTTTTTAAAGTTGTCCACCAATAATCATGGTTTCCCTTTAAAAGTAGTTTTTTACCTGGTAAAGAGTTTAAATAACAAAAATCTTCATATGTATCTTTTAAATATGTAGACCATGAAAAATCACCTGGTAGTATAACTAGGTCTTCTTCTTTTACTTTATTAATCCAATCTTTTCTTATTTTTTCTTCATGACCTTTCCAATTATCTCCAAATATATCCATTGGCTTATTTTCATGAAAAGATAAATGAAGATCTCCAATTGTATATATTGCCATCTATAAACTCCTTTTATTCTATATTAGTTCCATTTAACATAGAATTTCTTTCTTGTTTTATTTCTTCTGTTAATTTCTTTCCACAAAAATTACATCTATTAGTTTTTAGAGCACAGTCATCACATATATCTTCTCTCATAGATGAATCTTGAAATTCTTTTCCACATATTTTACAATTGTGTATTACTAAATCCTTTGTAGAAATATGAACTATTGCATCACAATATTCATCTCCAAATTCTTGGCTTGCTTTCTTTTCTAAATCATTTGTATTTCTTAACATTATTCCAGCTATAACTAATGCTATAACTATTAATATAATCACAACAATTAAAATTACTTTTTTCTTCATAAAAATGTATTTCTCCTTATTTTATTGATCTAATTTTAAGTTTGGTATTGCATTTAAGCTCATATTATCTCTTTTTCCTTTTATATAGTTATAGTAACCTGCTGATGCTATCATTGCTGCATTATCTGTACATAGTTTTAAATCTGGCATATATATTTTTATACCTTTTTTTTCTAATTTCATGAATTCATTTCTTATATAACTATTTGCAGAAACACCTCCTGCAAGTGCTATTGTTTTAATATTTGTTTTTTGCATCGCTTTTATGACATTTCCCATTAAAGTTTCTGTTACTGTTTTTTGAAAACTTGCACATAAATTTGCTTTATCAATTTCAGGATTTTTATGATGTAAGTTTATTACTGCTGTTTTAATTCCACTAAAACTAAAATCCAATGTATCTTGATCAAAATGTGTTTTTGGTAAATCAATATTTGGTTCTCCTTGTTTTGCTAAGCTATCTACTTTGGGGCCTCCTGGATAACCAAGTCCGACTACCCTTGCAACTTTATCAAAAGCCTCTCCTATCGCATCATCACGAGTTTTTCCTAACACTTCAAATTTAGTATACTCTTTTACATATATAATCTGTGTATTTCCCCCTGACATCATAATGCAAATAAATGGTGGTCTTAGCTCTTTATATGTAATATAATTTGCAGCAATATGTCCTTGAATGTGATTTACTCCTACTAATGGAATATTATTTGCAAAAGATAAAGCTTTTGCATAAGATACTCCTACAAGTAAAGCTCCAACTAATCCTGGTCCATATGTTGGAGTTATTGCATCAATTTGTTCTAACTTAATATTTGCATCTTTTAATGCTTTTTTTGTTACCCTTGAAATAGCTTCTATATGATTTCTTGATGCTATTTCTGGTACTACTCCTCCATATTTTTCATGTATAGGTATTTGTGTATCTATGACATTCGAAAGAACCTCTCTCCCATTTTTCACAATGGCAACAGAGGTTTCATCACAGCTTGATTCAATTCCTAATGTTAATATATCTTTTTCCATGTTTTTATTTCCTTTTATTTTACATTCCGAAAATCATTCCAACTAGACTCATTATTCCATTTGTTATACCTGTAATTGCTGGTGATATGATTATGCTTGCTATTCCTGTAATCCAAATTACTACAAATATTATATAGAATATATATTCATTATTTCTAAACCATTGCTTTGCATTATATGGTAAAAATGGCATTATTATTTTTGATCCATCTAATGGTGGTAATGGTATTAGATTAAATACTCCTAATCCTATATTTATTGAAATTGTAGATGCTATTAATAGAATTATTATATGTCCTACTGTTGATTCTAAAAATTCTGCTCCTGCAAATTTACATATTGCAGCATATATTATTGCAAATATAAATGCAAGTATAATATTCATTAATGGCCCTGCAATAGATACAATAGCTTCACCTTTTTCCATTGAAATTTTTCTAGTATAATTTGTAGGATTTACATGTACTGGTTTTCCCCATCCAAATCCTGCAAATAATAGCATAAGTGTCCCTATTGGGTCTAAATGGTCTAATGGATTTAGACTTAGTCTTCCTTCATTTTTCGCTGTATTATCACCTAGTTTATATGCTGCAAAACCATGTGCAAATTCATGAAATGTTATTGCAATTAATACTCCTGGTATACCAATTAATAAGCCAAATAAAGCTCCTGGATTGCTTATATATTGTACTAATGTAGATAATACTAATATAGCAATTATTATATATACTATCCTTTTATCAAATGAAAAATTAAACATATATACTCCTTACTTCCCCTTTTTCTTATGATTAATATATCTTCCTAATTCAACATTGGTTTCATCGTTGGAAACAGTAACGCATCTCTTATTGAACTACAATCTGTTAAAAGCATTACTAATCTATCAATTCCTATTCCAAGTCCTCCTGTTGGTGGTAAACCTATTTCTAATGCTTGAATATAATCATCATCCATCATTCCAGCTTCTTCGTCTCCTGCTTCTCTTGCTTCAACTTGTTTTTTAAATCTTTCATATTGGTCTATTGGATCATTTAATTCTGAAAATGCATTTCCGTATTCTCTTCCACCAATAAATGCTTCAAATCTTTCTGTTAGCCTTGGATCTTTTTTAGATTTTTTAGCAAGTGGTGATATTTCTACTGGATAATCATATATAAATGTTGGTTGTATTAATGTCTTTTCTACATATTCATCAAAGAATAAGCTTATTACATCTCCTCTTGTTTCTTTTGTTTTATCAGGAATTTCAATTTTTTTCTCCTTAGCTAATGCTACTGCTTCTTCATCAGTTTTTATCTCATTAAAATCTATGCCTGTTACTTCTTTTATAGAATCTATCATTGATATTCTTTTCCATCCTGGTGCTAAATCAATATCTTGTCCTTGATAGTTTATTTTAGTTGTACCTAATACTTCTTTTGCAGTTCTTGAAAAGATTTCTTCTGTTATATCCATCATGTCGTGATAATCCTGATATGATGCATATAATTCTAGCATTGTAAATTCTGGATTATGTCTTATATCCATTCCTTCATTTCTAAATACTCTACCTAATTCATATACTTTATCAAATCCACCAACTATTAATCTTTTCAAATTTAGTTCTAGTGCTATTCTTAAATACATATCTATATCTAATGCATTATGATGTGTTATAAATGGTCTTGCTGTTGCCCCTCCTGATATTGTATTTAATATTGGTGTTTCTACCTCTAAATATCCTTTTTCATTTAATATTTCTCTTATTTTACTAATTATTTTACTTCTTAATATAAAAGTTTCTTTAACTTCTGGATTTACTATTAAATCTGTATATCTTTGACGATATCTTAAATCTGGATCTTTTAGTCCATGAAATTTTTCTGGTAATGGTCTTAATGATTTTGAAAGCAAAGTAACACTTTTAGCGTGAACTGAAATTTCTTCTGTTCTTGTTTTAAATACAAAACCAGTGATTCCAATAATATCTCCAATATCCCAAGTTTTAAATGCTTTATAACTTTCTTCTCCTAAATCATTTATGCTTACATAACTTTGTATTTTTTCATCACAGTCTTGTATTGTACAAAATGATGCTTTTCCCATTATTCTTTTTGCAATTATTCTTCCTGCAACTGTTACATCTTTTTGTTCAAATTTTTCATAATTTGATTTTATTTCTCCTGCTGTATTTGTTCTATCAAATTTTGTTATTTGATATGGATCTTTGCCTTGTTCTTGTAATTCTTTTAATTTATCTCTTCTTATTTGCATTAAATGATTCATGTCTAATTCTTCTGTGTTGTTTTTATTATTATTCTCTGACATCTTTCTCTCCTTTATTTTAATTTAAATTTTAAATTAATATATAATTGCAAGCAATATTATATACCATTTTATGTAAAAAGTAAAGTTTTAATATACTACTATTGTTGGGCGAAAGGAATTGGTTGTACTCATACTACCGTAATGTGCCACTAAAAGAAAATACTCCGGCATTATATCCATAGCTGTAACCACCTCCGCGTGATGAGAATGTACCATTAGAATAAAAGCAAACAGAATAGTCAGCGTTCCATGCAGTTGTTTCACTTGCATTACTTGATGTTTCATAAATCGCATCTCCAAATATTGTTGACGTATTATTATAATTTTCACTTTGACTATCAGTTGTCGTTATATATATTTGTTTATGCTTGATTGGTGCATCTAATACTTCTTGTCCATAACTTGTTAAACTACTATTCCCATTATTTACATATCCTGCTGCTCTTTCCCAACTTCCTCCATTCACATCATATATTCCTGTTACATTTCCTGTTGTGCTTGCTTTTACTCCTCCGTGTGCTTGAATAATCATTTGTTGTTCCTACATCTGCTCCCGCACTCACACTACTTCCTGCTGATCCTGTTATATATGAACTACTATTATTTATTGTTACTTCATTTCCATTTCTTCCATAACTACTTTGTGTTAAATATGCTATTGCTCCCCATTCACTGTTTTTTAATAAATGAGGGTCTATTTTATTGTCATCTGTATTTATCCCATAATAGCTTGCATTACTTGTACTATTCATATTTATACAGTTTATATAACTATTTCCTATGGTTATATTTCTCCAACTTATTACTCCTGGTAACACTTTTACTTTTAAGTTTGTTACATTTCCTCCTCCATAGTTTTTATCTGGTGTTGTAGTTGTACTACTTGCTTCAAACTTTGCTACCCATATTCCTTCTATTATGTCCTCTCCATATGTGAACGCTGGATGTTCATTCCAATTTCCTTCTCCACTTGCATTTGTTAATACATCTGTTCCTATCTCTTTTTGACTTGTGTAATATATCGTATCTCCTACTTTATATTCCTTTGTCCCTTCTAAAAATGTTATATTTATCTTTCCTGCTTGATTTGTATGATATCCACTTTCTATTTCATATGCATATCTTGGTATCCATACATACATACTTCCTAAATCTGCTTTCTCTACTTCTTGTCCTTCTTTTGCTAATTCTTTATTTGTTGTATCTACATTTACTGCATTTTTCGCATAATATTTTCCATCACTTAACATTACATTTGCCCATTTACTTGTTCCGTCTTCTCCTTCTTTTTGATCTTCATAGTTATACCATTCTGGATCTTCCTCACTACATATTACCCATTTGTTGTTCTTCCATTTTATTGGTATCATTCCTTCTCCTACTTTTGGTTCATTTGGTTCATTTATTATTATTTTCTCTGTTACTGACTTTACCTCTCCATTTTCTATTCTTACATTATATATTCCTTGTTCATTTACTACAAAACTTAAATCTTCACTTGTATTTTCATAGTCTTTTCCTTCTAATTGATACTTAACTGTCCATTTATTTATATATCCCTCATATTCTATATTTGATACTGTTATTCTCCATTTACTATCTCCTATTTTTTCATAACTTACTTCAAATGTTGGACTTTCATATTCTCCTGGTGTGTAGTCTACATTATATAACCCATCTGGTAATTGGATTAATGTATAATACATATCTCCTTTATATTTTAATCCTTTATAACTTACTACATCTCTTGTTTCTATGTTTATAAAGAATTCTTGTTTTACTCCTTCTATTCCTAATTTTTTTATTGTTTCTTGATCATAATATCTGTATCCTGTTGTATCTTTTAGACCTAATTCTGTTGTTAATACCTTACTTGCTTGCTCTTTTACTTCTGAATTATATTCTAAGTCTTTACCTAATTCGTCTTTATTTACTTCTCCTCTCTTCCATTGGTCGTATATACTATTTACTTGTGTTTGCATTATTTTCATTTCTGCTGTAAATGTTGTTATTTTTGATGATTCTATTATTTGTATTCCGCTATATGTTGCTATTGAAGCTAATATTAATAACACTATAATTGTAACTACTAGTGCTATTAATGTTATACCTTTTGAATTAATATGCATTTTTTTCATTTGTTACCTCCAAATTTAATAAATAAAATTTTGGCTGGGGTACTGTGATTCGAACACAGGAATGTCGGAGTCAGAGTCCGATGCCTTACCACTTGGCGATACCCCAATATATACGTACTTATATTATCACTTTTTTTCTTTTTTGTCGATATATTTATTTAATTTATTTACAAAAAATTGAGATATGTTTTTGTACATATCTCAATTTTTATTTTTTATTAATAATTTTCTGCTTTTATTTCAAAATATGCTTTTGGATGAGAACATACTGGGCAAATTTCAGGTGCTGATTTTCCAATTACAATATGTCCACAATTTCTACATTTCCAAATTCTATCTCCATCGCGACTAAATACTAGTCCACCTTCAACATTTTCAATTAGCTTTTTATATCTTTCTTCGTGCTCTTTTTCGATTTTTGCTACTTCACTAAATAGATATGCAATATGGTCAAATCCTTCTTCTTTTGCTTCTTTTGCCATTCTATCATACATATCTGTCCATTCGTAGTTTTCTCCTTCTGCTGCTGCTTGTAGATTTTCTAATGTTGATTTAATTTCTCCACCTTGTAATAATTTAAACCACATTTTTGCATGTTCTTTTTCATTGTCTGCTGTTTCTTGGAATATTGCTGCAATTTGTTCATATCCTTCTTTTTTAGCTTTACTTGCAAAGTATGTATATTTATTTCTTGCTTGTGATTCACCAGCAAAAGCCTCCATTAAATTTTTCTCTGTTTTTGTTCCTTTTAATTCTTTTTCCATTTTTATTCCTCCTTAATTTTATTTTTAGATTTACAATTTTCACATATTCCATAAATCACTATATTATCTATGTCAATTTTTTTTCCTATTTGTTCTATTGCTTTTTTTAAAATATTTTTGTTATCGAAATTATAGTCAAAATCAAATATTTGTCCACATTTTTCACATATAATATGTGAATGTTTTTTATATGAGTAGTCATATCTATCAGGTCCTATTGCTGATTTTATTTTCTTAATTTCTCCTAACTCAAATAAGATATTAATATTTCTATATACTGTGCTCTTACTTATTTGTGGCTCCTTTTTTATAACTAACTCATATATTTCCTCAGCAGTTGGATGTATTAGATTTTCTTTTATAACTTCTAATATTGCTTCTCTTTGTTTGGAATAGTTATTCATAAATCTCTCCTTTAAATTAGGAATCATTCCTAATTTTTATATATCATATATCAAATTTTTATAATTGTCAATGGATTTATAAAAATCTTTTATAAATATTAAATTATTCTATTTCTTTCTTTTTCTCTCTACATTTCTTATAAAAAGCTCTCTCATATACTTCATTTTATAATGTTATATTTACAAAAAAAAATATCACTCTTAAATGTGATATTTAGTCTTTTGGTACCGATGGTGGGACTCGAACCCACATGGTTTCCCGCATGATTTTGAGTCATGTGCGTCTACCAATTCCGCCACATCGGCATAT
>CALXKA010000042.1 GCA_944388765.1 uncultured Clostridia bacterium | reverse complement strand
GTTGTCTATATTGAAATTATATATTAGGGGGTATTTTGTTGTCAAAGTTCATTTTTCATTTATTACAGGATGCTTTTAATATATTTATTATATAATAAAGTATAAAAAAAGGAAATAGATTTTAGAAATTTTGTGCAATGTCATAGATTATATATTTTTTTGTAAATTATACAAATATATGATATACTTATAAAAAATTAGATGCAAGGATAGTGAGTTTATGTTTAACAATAGAAAAAAGAAAAGGGACGATGATATACCTAAGGCATTAAAGAAAATGAAGAAACAAAGAGAACAAGATGAAAATAAGGATTCTAAAAAGGGCAAAAAAAGAAAAAATAATAAAAAGTCATCTAATATAAAGAAGAAAATAATTATAATTGCAATTATAGTTATAATATTAGTTTTAGGTATAATTTTGGGTATTTCATCATATACTTGGAAAAGCTTAGCAAAAGACATGATAGATAATGAAAATTCAATAGTAATAGATACTAACGGGACTACTATTGCTGAATTAGGTAGTGAAAGAAAAAAGATTAATATAGAGATAAATGAAATTCCGACTAATATAAAAAATGCATATGTTGCCATAGAAGATGAAAGATTTTATAAACATCATGGAGTAGATATAAAAAGGAGTGCGTCAGCTATTGTATCTTATGTAATACATTTTGGTTCTTCTTCATATGGAGGAAGTACAATTACTCAACAATTAGTTAAAAATTTGACAGGAGATTCAACAGACAGTATTACAAGAAAAGTAAAAGAATGGTGGAAAGCTTGGCAATTAGAAACATGTTTATCAAAAGATGAAATACTACAAGGATATTTAAATGTTATTTATGTTGGGTCTAATATATATGGTGTAGGAGCAGGAGCTAAATATTACTTTAATAAATCAGTCTCAAATTTAAGTTTGGCTGAATGTGCTTTTTTGGCAGGAATTAACCATTCTCCTAATTCATATAATCCGTTTACAGATGAAGATAATTCTGAGAAAATTAAAAATAGAACAAAGACAGTACTTTCAAAAATGCTAGAATTAGGGTATATAAATGAAACAGAAGAGCAAGAAGCTATAAAAGAAGTTGAGGATGGGTTGAATTTTATTAAAGGTGAAGTTCAATCAGGAGATGGAGTATATTCATATCATACTGATGCTCTTATAAATGAAATAACTGAGGATATTCAAGATAAATATAATATTTCTGAGATATTTGCAACAAATTATATAAATATGGCAGGTCTAACAATTCATAGTACACAGGATTCATCTGTTCAGAAACAAACTGAAACAGAGTTTGAAAAAAGTAAGTATAGTAAAGCATCAAAAATAGGAGGAGATTCATCACAAGCAGCTATGGTTATAATTGATCATACAACTGGGCAGGTGCTAGGATGTGTAGGAGGATTGGGAGAGAAAACAGAAGCACGTTCATTAAATAGAGCAACACAAAGTATTAGGCAAACAGGTTCAGCAATTAAACCTTTGGCAGTACTTGCGCCAGCGATAGATAAAAAAATTATAACAGCTGCATCTATATATGATGATACTGAAAAAGATTTTGCAGATGGATATCATCCAGTTGATTATGGAAAACAATTGGGTGAGATAACGGTTAGAAGAGCGGTTGAGTCATCTCAAAATATTCCATTTGTAGAAATAATGGAAGAATTAAAACCAAAGAATGCAATAAAATATATGGAAAAGATGGGAATAACAACTTTAACAGAAGAAGATAATAGTTTAGTTTTAGCGTTAGGTGGTTTGCAAAGAGGAATTAGTCCTTTGGAAATGGCAGGTGGATATGCGACAATTGCAAATGATGGTGAATATATAGAACCAACATTTTATACAACAATAGATAATAAAGCAGGAAAAGAAATAATAAAAACAAAGCAAGAAACAAAAAGAGTATTTTCGAAAGAAGTGGCATATATATTAAAAAGTATGTTGACACAACCAGTTGTTGGAAGTAACGGGACAGCGACATATTGTAAAATATCAGGTGTTGATGTTGCAGCTAAGACCGGAACTACTGATGAAAACTATGATAGATGGCTTTGTGGTTTTACACCATATTATACGGCTGTTACTTGGTATGGCTATGATCAAAATGAAACAGTAGAATTTAATAATAGGAATCCAGCAGGATTATTATGGGCAAATGTAATGTCAAGAATACACGCAGGCTTAAAGACAGCTCAATTTGAAAAACCAAATAGTGTATCTTCTGCAACTATTTGTGCAGATACTGGGAAAAGAGCTAGAACAGGTTGTAAAAATACATATACCGAATATTTCTTATGGCTCATTGTACCAGATTTATGTGATGAACATACAGGTAGTGAAGTTGATAATACTGATTTTGGAAATTCAAATAATAGTTTTACAAATTCAGTTCAAGAAATTATTCAAGGAATTACAAATGATATAGATGCAATTGATCCACAAGAGTCTCAAAGAGATAATATTACGACAAATACAAATTCAAGTATAACAAATACGACTACTAATACAAACAATAGAGTTAATGCCAATACAAATTCAAATAGACAAAATACAATTTCTAATAGTAGTAGTAATACAAGTGAAAATAATACTTCTAACTCAAATAATATTACAAATAACATTAATAGTACAAATAACACAAACTCTTCTTCAAGTAGTAATATTACACAGAATATGTCAAGTAATAATATAACAGGGGTAATTACTAATAATATAGAATAATAGATTCAAAGATAAAAAAGTAGACTGTGTAAAGAAGAATGTTTCTTTTTACACGGTTTATGTACAAGTTTTAGAAATTAATTTTTCTTAACTATTGCAGAATTATATCAGTTATGTAATAGTAGAAAATTACCAGATAATATGAAATCAAGATGTTGTAATTTTAAATTATTAGAAGAAAAATGTTTAGAATATAATAAAGAAAATAGTAATTTATAATTAATTTAAGCAAATTTTGAAAAGAGGGGGAATTAATATGAAATCTCTTTTGTTAGTAATAGATTTACAATATATTTTTATAAATAAGCATACAAATAAATTACCTAACAAGATTAAAAAAATTATTGATAGCAATAACTATAACTATGATAATATTGCATTTACAAAATTTGTTAATTTTGAAGACAGCATATTTGTAAAAAAATTAGGCTGGAGAAGATGTATTCAAGATGAGGATAAAAAAATAGTTATTAATACTCAAAATAATAAAATATTTGAGAAATCAATATATTCTGCTGTTAGTAAAGATTTTATAGACTATATTAATGAGAATAAAATAACAGATATCTATTTGTGTGGAATTGATACAGATTGTTGTGTCTTAAAGACAGCTTTTGATTTGTTTGAATTAGAATATAATGTTTATGTATTGAAAGATTATTGTGCTTGTACACATGGAATAGAAATGCATAATAATGCATTAGAAATATTAAGAAGAAATATTGGAAAGGATTATATTATTTAAAATTTTAATATCTATGGAGAATTTTTATAAATTATAAAAATATAAATTTATAGTGACAAGAAATTAGGCTAATATTAATGTAATATAGTGATGAAAAGGTAAAAAAATTATTTCTTTCGAGAGGAATGAAATTAATATGAAACTAGAAAGATAAATTTATACGGAGAATATTAAGATACTAATATTCTCTATTTTTTTATCAAAGTAGAAAAAAGAAGAAGGGAAGAGGGGGAGTACCTGACTTTCTAAAACAATAAAATAATTATAAATAAAAATTATACTAATGATATATATTAATTAAAAATAATCAAAACTGTAAAACAATTTTTAGAAAAAATATTCTAATGGAATAAATAATATAAAATTAATTAAAATAATAAATTAAAAATAAATTAATTATAAAACAAAAATTATTATAATAAACTAAATTATATAAAAATTTTGTGCAATGTTTAAATTATAAAATTTAAATTGAAATTAATATATAGTATAATAAAGTATAATAAAAGAACTAAAATTAAATATAATTAATTAGATATATTAATAAGATTATAATTAATTAATCATTAAAATCGTTTTAAAAGCAATTTAATTATAAACTTAATAAGTTAATATATCTAGTTTATATAAAATATTACAATTGATATATGTATAATATGTGAAAATAGTTAGAAATGGTTAAAAATCAATACTTTCAAAAAGCGCCTAAAAATTGCTAAAAACACGACACACGAGAATCGATTTTAAGCCGTTTTTATTTTTTAGCCATATAGTTTGTTATCTATAAAATAAGGTAAATGTAGAAAAATAGGCATTTTCGAGATTTTTGAAAAAATTTCATATTATGAAATAATAATTAATATAATGAAATAAAATTTTATAGATATAAATTAAAATAACAGATAAAAATTTATTAGAAAACAACTTGTATAAACAAAATAGAAAAATGTCTTAAAATTGATTTTAATAACTCATATATGTATAGAACAGCTAAAAGCCGTGTATTAGTAAAAGTATAGCTTTGTGGCTGTCTTGTATTATGATCCTACTTCTTTTTGCACAAAACTTTGATTTTGTGCAATGTTATCTTTGGATAAGAAACTTAGATTTATATATTTTATAATACCTCTTCCCATTATGTATGAAACAAAACTAGAACTAAGATAACCTAGTTCTAGTTGATTCTATTTAAAATTATATATCTTCAATCTATTGTTTGAGCTGATCATACAATATGAAAAATGTTTTATAGATATATTATCCAGTATTCCCTCTTTTTTCGCTATTTTATTTATCACATAATTATTGATTAGCTAATTTTGATAGAATTTCATTTCTTTCTTTTTCTAGAATTGATTTTTTATTTATATCTTTTTCAAGAGAAATTTCAGTATCTAATTTAGTTAATCTAAATTCTAATATGATTCTATCATTTGAAGTCATCATATTATTTTTTCTATTATTTTCATATTCTAAATACTTTGAATAATTTCCATCAAAATGAATTAATTTTTTATCTTTAAATAAAATTGTGTAATCACTTATATTATCAACAAATTTTTTATCATGAGAAATTAACAATATTGTTCCTTTATATTGTTTAAAAAGTAATTCTAAACCTTCTATTGCTTCGATATCTAAGAAATTTGTTGGTTCATCTAAGATGAGAAAATTAGTATTGGAGATAAGTAATTTAGAAATAGCCACTTTTACCTTTTCTCCCCCACTCAAATTTTTAATCGTATCGAATATTTTATTTTCTCTAATTTGTAAACATCCTAAAATATTTCTTATTGTTGTTTCATTTTGTATGCTATCTTTTACTAGATTTTCTATAATAGTATTATTTTCATTTAAGTTACTCAAATTTTGGCTGAAATATCCAATATTCAAATTCGAATTTATTAGTAAATTATTATTGTTATTTATTATTTTTTTAATAAGAGTTGTTTTTCCAACACCGTTTTTACCTATAAGTGCTATTTTTTTGTTCGAAGGAATGTATAGATTAGTATCATTTAATAGAATTTTTTTGCCTATTTTTAAAGAAAAATTGTCAGATTTTATAATGTATTTATTTTTTATTATATTACTTTCAGGTGTTATAAAATGTATTGAATAATTATCATTTGGTTTATCTTTTTTTGATAAATGTTCTAGCCTTGTTTGAAGCGATTTTGTGTGACCTTCTAATTTTTCCTTTATTTCTGTTGAGTCTCTTTTATGCAAGCGTGCTTCTGAATTTCCCATTCTTTTTGGCGTTTTTCTTACTGATTTTGCAGTATTTTTACTAATATTTATAGCCTTCTCTAATTTACTTTTCTCTTTTATATATTGTTCATATTCAAATTTCTCTCTTATTAGTTTACTTTCCTTTTGTTTCTTATATGAAGTATAATTTCCATTATATTTAGTTAGTTTACCATTATCAATTTCAATAATATAGTTACAAACTGCATCTAGTAATTCTCTATCATGTGATATTAGTAATAAAGTTCCATTAAAGTTAGTTAATTTTTTTGTTAAATATTCTATGTTAAAAATATCTAAATTACTTGATGGTTCATCTGCAAGTAAAATATCTGGTTTTTTATATAAGGCGGAATTTATTGCTTTCAACATTTGTTCTCCACCGCTTATCTCAACATTTTGATTTGCAGAAATGTTATCTAATTGCCTTATATAAGAGAAATTACCATTAATTTTTATATTGCCTGTATCTGGGCTGATTTCTTTTGATATTATATTTAAAAATGTAGATTTGCCAGATCCATTTTTTCCAACTATGCCGATTTTTTCATTATCTTGTATTATTAAATTAGGTATTTCAAATAGTTTTCTATCACCAAAGCTTTTAGTTACATTTGTAAGTTTTAATCTTTCCATAAAAAATTCCTCCTTTATACACTTTAAAGAAGGAATATTAAAAATATATCATATATAAAAATGCATTACTAATAAACCTTTCCTAAAAGTGTAAATATTATTTATAATTGTGTAATTTATTAGTAATTCTCATTTCATCACCATTATTAGATACCTATATTTTAAAAAATATCTAATACCTTTCTTATATTAAGATTATATCATATAAATCAGTATATTTCAAATTATTTTATTTATAATGCTGATGCTGCTAAATTTAATCTTCCTACAAGAGCATTATATTTTATTAATAGATCATTAGAATCAAACATTACCATATCATTTTGTACTTGCCATTTTCCACTATTATTTTTTAAAAGGTCTATCATTTCTTGCTCTATATCTAAAATATTAATTATAGCATCTAATGAAGAATTAACAGTATCTAATTCTTCTTGTGGTATTAATTCAGTTTGATTTCCAATGGCTACTTCTTTATATAAATCAATAAATTTTTGATTATCAGTTTTACCATTTATGTATGACATAATTTTTTCCTCTGTAAACATATTAGAAAACTCATTTTTTGCTTCTTCTAATTTAGTTTTACTTTCAGTTATATATCTAGTTGTTTCAGTAAAATCTGGACCATCTGTTTGATAATTTTCAGCTGTTACAAGATTTGCCATTGTATCATCTTGCAATAGAGAATTTATTTCCAAAGTATAATTTATACTATCTTTTATATATTGTTTTACAGCTTGCTCTACAATAGCATAATTACCAGTTGTAACTATTGTATCAGTTTTTTTATTGAAGTCTTCTAAATTTATTGTTTGTATATCACTTGTCATTTGGTCGATTTCTTGAATTTGATTTTTTATAGCTAATTCTTGACTGAATCCTTTGGCTATATATACAGCAATACATCCTATTGCTATTACTATTACAATTACTGCAATAATTATTGCGATTAATACTCCTTTTTTCTTCATAAAAATCTCCCCCTTTTATTTAAGTCCAATATACTATATTTTAAATTATATTACAATACTTTAAATTTAAAATATTATATTAAATTTTCAGAATTTAATCCTTTCAATTCTTCCAAAACAAATTTTCCGTCTTTTCTTACTAATACATCATCAAAATATATTTCTCCACCACCATATTCAGGCGATTGTATATTTACAATATCCCAATGTATAGCAGATCTATTGCCATTATCACTTTCTTCTAAACTATCACCAGGTGTAAAATGAAAACTTCCTTTTATTTTTTCATCAAATAATGTATCTCCTATTGGTTTTTCAATGTATGGATTTAAACCAAGTGCAAATTCTCCTATATATCTTGCTCCATCATCTGTATCTAAAATTTCGTTTAATTCCTTCGTTTTGTTTGCTGTTGCTTTTATTATTTTTCCATTTTTAAATTCAAATCTTATATTATTAAATAATATTCCGTTATATCTGGTTTCTGTATTATATGTAATATATCCATTTACACTTTCTTTTACTGGTGCTGATGCGACTTCGCCATCTGGAATATTGAATGTGCCGGTATATTTTTCAGCAGGTATTCCTTTTATACTAAAAGTTAAATCTGTATTAGCTCCTATTATATGGACTTTATCAGTTTTATTCATTAAATCTACTAAATTGTCCATTTCTTTTGACATTTTTTCATAATCTAAGGTGCATACATTAAAGTAGAAATTTTCAAAATCATCTATATTCATATTACTCAGTTGTGCCATAGAGTAATTTGGATATCTTAATATGCACCATTTTGTATTTTTGGCTCTTTCTTCAAAATGTACAGGCATAGTATAATATCTATTATATAATTCTAACTTTTCTTTTGGAATACCGGGATAATTCGGACATATTGGAAATGGCTCTTATACCGATGTATGCATTCATATCTTTCATTCTTTCTAAGTCGTGTTTTGCATATATTTTTATTTCTTCTTTTGATAAGTCTTTTAACATTGTTCTTAATACTTCATAATTTATAATATTGAAAAACGGTCTTGCACCAATTTTATGTGCTTGAATGATTAGTTCTTTTGCAAGGGGAATACAATCTTCTCCTATAATTTCTATTAATATATTTTCATCTTTTTTTAATTTAATTGAATAATTTAGTAAATTTTCTGCTAATCTTTCTATTCTTATATCTTTCATTATAAAGCCTCCTTTATATTCTTAATTTAAAAGTTTTTGATGCATATTTATAAACTAGAATTAAAGATATTATGCAATATATAAAACTAAATATAATTGTTGAAATACCAAATATATATGTTGGCATTTTTATTTGTAGCATTGCATAACATACAAAATATGTTATTGTTTGAGCAACTGTATATGTACTACTTTTCATTTCGATATTTATATTATATGGTTGTAGTAAATAATATAAAACTAGATAATGTACTGAAAAGAATATGCTCATTGCTATTATAGATGTAAATAAAATGGCATAATTTATAGGGTTATCTGTTCCGCCTGTTAAATATAAAATTAAAGGAAGACCTATTGCGATGACTATTGCTGGAAATAAATTAATTTTTATTAATGTTTTTAATCTTTCTTTAAATAGTGATAAAATTACTTTTGGTGTTTTATAAAATCTATATGTTAGCATACTATGATCGCAATTCATGAACATTGCTTGTGTTACAACTGTTCCTCTATTTATGATGTACATTATAAATACAAAGTAAGGTAAATATTTTAAGGTAAAATCATTGGTTTTTGTTTTTATTTCTGGATATAATTGTATAATCGCTATAAATGCTATAAAGATAAATAGAGTAATTGTAGCTGTCTTTTTAGCTGATTTAGTTAGTATTTTCTTATGTCTTTTTACAAAAATGTCATGAAAATACGAAAATCCATTTTTGTTACTAGTATCTTTATTATCTAGCTCTATTTGTTTTAGTGAAGTATCTTGTAGGATTTGCGAATTTCTTTGGGTTTGCATGATATATACATTACTTTGCGTTAAAAGAGCTTTATACATTCTTTTATATTCATTGAAGTTTATTATATACTTAAATCCAAATATGCCAATTATTGTAGTTATTAAGAAGATGATTAAAAATATTGTTTGATTAATAGCAATGCCTAGGATAGGCATACCATATCCAGCTATTAAAAATATTCCTACTAATGACCATAATATTTTTGTTGGTAAGTTTTCATTTCTTGCTTTTCCTGTCTTTTTATAGTCTAATAAAAGATATGTATTAAATAATGTTTTTAGTGTTATTACAAATATTGGCATTATAAAACATATTAGTGGAGATAGACCTGATGTAATGCCAAACATTAATGTAAAAGGTAAAAATCCAATTAATAGTTTTAACATTATATAATAATAGTTTGATAAAGTGTATTTTTTTGCATCCATCTTCATTAATACCATTGCATAATATTTATCTTTGCTTGGATTGAACATATATGTATTTAGTAATGCTCCTATCATTGTTAAAAATGTAAATATATGTACAAAAGTATCAGGTTTACTTGTTTTAGCTATTCCAAGTAACCCAACTATCATTGCTAAAATGTATATAAATTTTCCTAAAAATATGTTGCCTATTTCTATTAATATACTTATTACATTTCCTAAGATTTTTAGACCTTTATTTTTATATAAAGAATTTTGTAATATTTTTTTTATCAAAGGTAATTGCTTTATTGAGTATATTATACTGTTAACACGATATGTATTTCTTAGTTTAAAGGATATTATAAACGAATTAAACATTTGTCTCCTCCTTTAAAGCTTTTATTATTTTATTTTTTATTTCACTGTTGTTTAAGTTATTTTTATCTATTTCTTCTAGTAATCCATTGTTCAGTATTACAATTTCATCACATAAATCAAGAGCAAGTTCCATTATATGTGTTGAGAATATTATTATATGATCTTTTTTTATGTTTTTTAACATTTGTTTCATTTCTTCTGCAACAACTACATCAAAAGAAGTTAGAGGCTCATCAAGTAGTAAAATATTAGGATCTGCTATTATATTTACAAGCATTTGCATTTTGTTTTTCATACCGTGAGAATAATCTCTTAATAATTTATCTCTATCTTCTTTTTCTATTTTCATAAATTCAAAATATTCATCTATTGATTTTTTATTTTTAATTTTATCTTTATTTATATCTATAAAAAATTTTAAGAATTCTCTTCCTGTTAAAAATTCAGGTACATTTGGAGTTGATAATACATAACCTATGTTCTCAGCTTTTAATTTTCTTTGTTTGTTTTCTTTATCTTCAATGTAAAATTCTCCATCATCTATTTTCAAATCTTCGTTTAAACAATTAAAAAAAGTAGTCTTTCCTGCTCCATTCCTTCCTAATAATCCATAAATTTTTCCTTGTTCAAATGTAAAGTTTAAATTTTTTAAAACTTCTTTTTTGTCAAAGTTTTTCTTGATATTTTTTACTATTAATTTCATATTCATCTCCTTTTTTAGTTTTATGAAATTATTTTAGCATATAGAATAGAAAAAAACTAGATAATTAATATGAAAAAATCTAGTTTTTATAATTATTTTGATATAATTGAAATCCTTTTATGGTTTTTCTAAAAAATCTTTTCTTTTACCTGAAATAATGTCATCATATATTTCTATCTTATAATCTAATCTTTTTATTGTTTTGTTTATATCTTCTTGTTTTTTTAGTAATTTATTTCTTTGCTCAATAAGTAGTTCTTTTCTAGTTTTTGCTGTTTTGTTTCCTTGTTTGAATAAAGAAATATATTGTGTTAATACATCTATTGACAACCCAGCACTTCTCATACATTTTATAAATTCTATCCAATTACAAGAATTTTCATCAAAATCTCTTATTCCACTTTTTGATCTAGGAACATGTGGTATAAGTCCTATTTTTTCGTAATATCTAATTGTATCTTGTGTTATTTTATATTTTTTACTTACTTCTGCTATTGTCATTTTTTCACGTCCTTCTATTTTTTATATCAAACTTGTAAATTGCAATTATGGCAGCTAACATTTCAATAAAAGTTGCAATTAAACCTGTAATTGCTAATACTTTTATGTTATATATGATAAAGAGTGAACATGAAATAACTTCGGTAATTCTAATGATTTTCAAGTTACCATACCATAAAGCAAAGCTATATAATACTACTGCTATCATCGGCAACAAACTTATTAAACCAGAATATGTTAATATAGAGAAAGATATCATTATTAATATAATTATTATTAAGCAGTATATAGGTACTTTGTTTTTATATCTATTAAATATATAGTTTCTTATCATACATGTGAAATTCATAAAGAATCCTGTATATGCTTTTAAGAAGAAATATTGAATTGCATATAAAAAGCTAGAAACTATTTGATATGTTAATAATTTTCTTTTTGTATTTTTTTGAAAGCTAATCATTAATATAATTAATGCAATTATACCTATAATTTGTGCTATTATAAAATTTGTTAACATTTTGTTTGCACCTCATATTATTTTATAATTATTATTATCAATTACTAGTTCAATATATCTATTGAAATTTAGTTTTTACATATTAATGACAATGAGACAACTTCTATAAATTTGTATATTCTTCATCACTGACTGGTTCACACCAAATATTTTCTGTATTTTCTCCTGGCACTTCTATTGCTAGATGTGAAAACCAAGAATCTTTTTTTGCCCCATGCCAATGTTTTACATTTGCAGCTATTGTAATTACCATGCCAGGTTCTAAACTAATGGTCTCTTTTCCTTCTTCTTGATACCAACCTTTACCATCTGTACATATTAGTATTTGTCCACCACCATTAGTTGCTTTATGAATGTGCCAATTATTTCTACAAGCTGGTTCAAATGTTACATTTGCAATAAATATTGATGTTTCCTTTGGATTTGTTAAAGGTTTTAAATATGAATTACCAATAAAATATTTTGCAAATGCTGTATTTGGTTCTCCTAAGCCAAACATTCCACCATGTTCTTCATCTATATTATCATCTGCATATACTTCTTTTGCCATGTTAAACACAGCCCAAGCGTTTGGCCAACCTGCATAAAATGCTGCGTGTGTAATTATTTCTGCCATTTCTGTTTTTGTTATTCCATTATTTTTAGCATTTATTAAATGATATTTTAATGAATTGTCAATTAATCCTTTTCCCATAAATATACATATTGTTATTAATGACCTATCTCTTAATGAAAGCTTATCCTCTCTTGACCATACTTCTCCAAATAATACATCATCATTTAATTCTGCGAATTTAGGTGCAAAATCTTCTAAACTATCACGACCTGCTGTTTGTTTTTTCATAATTCATCACTCCTATCTCTATAAATGAACGATTATCTCTCGATATCTCCATTTATCTTATTTTTTTATTTTATATTAATTAAATTTAATAACATCTTTAATAGACACACTAAAAAGTGTACTTTT
>CALXKA010000041.1 GCA_944388765.1 uncultured Clostridia bacterium | reverse complement strand
ATATATAAAAAAATGGCGACCCGGAACGGGCTCGAACCGTCGACCTCTAGCGTGACAGGCTAGCGTTCTAACCAACTGAACTACCGGGCCGTAAAAAACATGGTGGTCGCTACAGGGCTCGAACCTGTGACCCCCTGCTTGTAAGGCAGATGCTCTCCCAGCTGAGCTAAGCGACCATGTTCTTTCGACGAGATTTATTATACTAACTTTTTTGTAGCTTGTCAATAGTATTTTAAAATTTTTTAAATTTTTTTAAAAAAATGGTTGTATAATTTATCTTTTGTGTTAAAATAATAACATAATAAGGACAAAGGAGAGGGTAAAACATATGAAAAAGAAAATATTTTTAACTATATTTTTATTAATTATTTTATTTACAACTTATTCTTTTGCATCATATAGCACAGTGACTATGTCTGTTGTAGAAGAACCAGTTTGTACTATTGAATTAGGAAATAATTCATTTTTTGAGAAAAAACTAGTAGAGAAGAATTTAAATAATAAAGAAGTTACTTTACAGTTACAAGTTACAAATAATGAAGTAGCAACTGTAAGTGGAGAAATAATGTTAGTGTTAGATAATTCTGATAGTATGCAAAATCAGACTTCTACTGGTGAAGTAAGAAAAGATTTAGTGTTTGAATCTGCAAAAACCTTGGTTTCTAGATTACTAGAAAATAATACAGAACTAGAAATTGGAATTGTAAGTTTTTCTACAAATACTGATCAATCAAAAGAAGCAACAATTGAAGATGCTACATTAGTTTCAGATTTAACTAGTGATGTTTCAACTTTAACAAGTGCAATATCTAATATAGAAGCTAATGGACCTAGAACAGATTTAGAAGCAGGTTTATCACTGGCAAGTAGTCAATTCTCAGAGGAAGCTAATAATAAATATATGATAGTTTTAACTGATGGTGTACCTAATGTTGGATTAGGTTCAAACAATCCATATTATTCAGATACAACTATTACTCAAACAAGAGAAGAATTACAAAGTTTAACTGATTCTAATATTCAAGTTATAACAATGTTAACAGGGATAGATGATGAAGATTATGTACCTCTTGGAGTATCAAAAAGTTTTGGACAAATTATACAAGAAATATTTGGAACTCCTGAACAACCAACAGCTGGTAGTTTCTATTATATAACAGATGATAAGATTGAAGAAACTATTACTAGTGATATTTATAACAATTTAGTTCCAGATGTAAAAACATTAACAAATATAGTAATAAAAGATTATTTCCCAGAAGAAATAGTTCAAAATTTTGATTTTGCCTATGTGACAGAATCAAATATTGGAGAAATATCAGCACAAATAAATACAGATGATAATTCTATTACTTGGACTATTCCAGAACTTTCAAGCGGACAGACAGCAACTGTACAATATACTTTAAGATTAAAGGAAAATTTTGATAGTGGTATAGTTGGTGATATTTTAGATACTAATGAGAAAGTTGAAATTACTTATAATGATTATGATAATGTTGGACAAAGTAAAACATCAGATGTAACTCCAAAATTATTATTAGAAGAACCACCAGCAGTATTACCAAAAGCTGGAACTACAATATTAATTGGATTTACAATTTTAGCTACTGGATTGTTAATATTCTCAATAGTAAGATTAGCAGTTATAAATAATAAAATGAAATATTAAAAATACATTAATCAACCTTTTATAGGTTGATTTTTTCTTGACCATTTTGAGCACTCATGATATAATAGGCAACATAGAAGGAGAAAAATATGCCAAAATTTTTTGTATCAAGTAATCAAGTAGATGGTAATACAGTTAATATATATGGAGCAGATGTAGACCACATAAAAAAAGTATTGAGAAAAAATATAAATGATGAAATAATTGTATGCAATAAAGATATAGAACAAGATTATTTATGCAAAATATTAGAAATTGGAGATAATATTGAATGCGAAATATTAAATGAAATAGATGAAAATACAGAGCCAAATGTTTTAGTTACTATATATCAGGGATTACCTAAATTTGATAAAATGGAGTTAGTAATACAAAAATCTGTCGAATTAGGAGTATATAATATTATTCCACTTGAACTAAATAGATGTGTAGTAAAATTAAAAGAAAAAGATAGAGATAAAAAAATACAAAGATGGCAAAAAATATCAGAAGTAGCAGCAAAACAATGTGGAAGAAATTATATACCAAATATAGGTAATATACAAAATTTAAATCAAATATGCAAAGATTTTAATAATTATGATTTAGTATTAGTAGCATATGAAAATGAAAAAGAAAACACCTTAAAAGAACAATTAGATATTTTAAAAAATAAAAAGGATTTAAAAATAGCAGTTATAATAGGACCAGAAGGTGGAATTGATGAAAGAGAAATAGAAGAAGTAAGAAATAATGGCGCAAAAGTTATTACATTAGGAAAAAGAATATTAAGAACAGAAACAGTAGCTTTAAATGTTTTAAGTATTATAATGTATGAGCTAGAAAATTAGGAGGAAATAATGAAACAAAAAGAAGCTAATAAGGAAGAAAAAGTAAAAATAAAAGAGAAACTAAAAAACGAAAAGTTATCATTGGAAAAACAAAAGGATTTAAAAGAAGAAAAAAATACATATAAACAATTATCACCAGAAATATCTAAAAAGTTATTTATAAATATAATGTTAGCAGTATGTATTATAGCTTATTTTACAATCTTGAATTATATTTATGCAGAAATAGATCAAAAGACTATTTTGAATATTGTTGAAATATGTTCAGGTGTTTTATTGTTAATAAGTTTAATTTTATTAGAGGTATCATATAAAAGAGATAGTGGAACAATTGCAATTTTAGGTATTGAATTTCTAGTACTTGCTTTTCATAGTTTATCTATAAAATATGTAATAACAAAATATGATTATCAATTTCAATTTTATTTATTAACTTCATCATATATATTTGCTATTTATTATATATTAAAAGCTATTGTTGTATATACAAAAGCAAGAAATGAGTATTTAAAAACATTAAGTGATATTCCAGAAATTGTAAAAAAAGATGAACCAATAAAAAAAGAAGCCAAAAAAAGAAATAATGAAGAAGTTAAAAATAATAAAATAGATAAAACGCAACAAAAACCTAAGACCATAAGAAAAAGAGGAACAAGAAAGAAAAAAGTAGAGGAATCAGGTACTGAAAATAAAGAAAAAAATAATCAAAATAAAACTAAAAAGAATAGTGAGAAAACAAAAACAGAGGTAAAGAAAACAAAAAGTACAACTAGCAAAAAAGATAAAGAAAATGCAGTAGATGCCACAAAAATAAAAACAAAAAAGAAATCAAGTAAAAAAGAGGAAGAAAAATGATTAGAAGTATGACTGGGTATGGAAAAGCTGAAAAATCCATAGAACAAAGAATGTATCAAATTGAAATAAAAAGTGTAAATCATAGGTATTTAGATATTTCAGTAAAAATGCCTAAACAATTAAGCTATTTAGAAGAAAGTATAAAAAGTCTGATTTCTTCTGAAATAAAAAGAGGAAAAGTAGATGTCTTTATAACTTTTGAGAATAATTCGGCACAAGGAAAAGAAATAAAGATAAATACAGAGATTGCAAAAATATATATAGATGAGCTGAAAAAATTAGCAAAACAAGAAAATATTTTATCTAATATAGAAGTAACAGAAATATCAAAATATCCTGATGTATTAAGTATACAAAATGTAAATGATGAAGAAACTATAAAACAAGAAATATTAGAAGTAACTAAAATAGCATTAGAGCAACTAATCAAAATGAAAAAAGTAGAAGGAGAAAAAATTTCAGAGGATTTATTAGAAAGAATAAATAATATAAAAGAGAAAATACAAAAAATATCTTCACTTTCTACTGGACTTATTGAAGAATATATAGTAAAATTAGAATCAAGAATAAAGGAATTGATTAAAGATAAAGATATTGATGAAACAAGATTAGCACAAGAAGTTGTAATATATGCTGATAAATGTTCAATTGAAGAAGAAGTTACAAGACTAAATAGTCATATTTATCAATTTGAAGAATTAATAAAGGAAACAAATAAAACAATTGGTAAAAAATTAGACTTTATAATACAAGAAATGAATAGAGAAACAAATACGATTGGATCAAAAGCAAATAATCTTGAAATTACAAATGGAGTAATAGATATAAAAACAGAACTTGAAAATATAAGAGAACAAGTTCAAAATATAGAATAATATAAAAGAAAGGATTTGATTTAGATGCAATTAGTAAATATAGGATTTGGAAATATTGTTTCATCTGAAAGAATTGTAGCAATAGTGAGTCCAGAGTCAGCACCAATAAAAAGATTGGTACAGGAAGCAAAAGACAATAAAAATGCAATAGATGCAACATGTGGAAGAAGAACAAGAGCAGTATTAATAATGGATTCGGGACATATAATTTTATCAGCAGTACAGCCTGAAACAGTAGGAGATAGAATAGATAAAACAGTTGATGATAATAACTAAGTTATTATATAGAATTATTAATTATAGGAGATGATTAAAAATGATAGTAAAACCAACAGTTACGGAACTTTTAACAAAAGCTCAAAATAGATATGAATTAGTAATTGCAACAGCAAGAAGAGCTAGGCAAATAGCAGCAGGAGAACAACCTTTAACAAAGGTTAAAGAAGAATCACCTGTAACTTTGGCTGCAAATGAAATTGCAGAAGGGAAGGTAACAATATGTTAGTAATTTTATCAGGAGTAGCAGGAGCAGGAAAAGATACAATAAAAAGAGAACTAATAAAAAGAATGGAAAATGTTGAGTCACTTCCATCATTTACTTCAAGACCAATGCGAGAAGGAGATGTAGAAGGAGGCACATATCATTTTGTATCAAGAAAAGAATTTGAAGAAATGATAGAAAGAAAAGAGTTTTATGAATATGATGTACATCATAATAATTACTATGGAACTTCTAGAAAGTTACTAAATGATAAAATTAAAAGTGGTAAAATAATAGTAAAAGATATAGATGTAAATGGAACTGAACATTTAAAAGAATTACTAGGAAAAGATACTAAAATAGTAACTATATTTTTAAGAGTACCAAAAGAAGAGTTAAAAAGAAGACTTGAATCAAGAATTGATAAACCAAGTCCAGCAGAAATAGTTTTAAGATTAAATCGTTTTGACTATGAAGAATCAAGAATAAACTTATATGACTATGTATTAAAAAATGATGATTTAGAAAAAACTGTACAAATAATAATAACTATTTTAGAAAATGAAAAAAAGTTAGAAAATATTTAAAATATATAATAAATATCAAATAAGAAATATAACAAAGGAGGAAAAATTATGGAAAACCAAGAAAATACAAATGAGGTAGAGAAAAAAAGATTAAGTACACCAGCAACAGTTTTAATAACAATAGCAGCAACATTAGGCGCAATAGTAGTAGCAAGAGTAATATATTTCATAATTACAGGTGCTTAATATATAATTATAAGATATAAAAAATCAAACTGTCATAGTGTTTGATAGTTTGATTTTTTGTTAATATAAAATAGTTGACTAATATTAAAAAAGATGATATAAATAAAAAGGTTTAAAAATGGCCCCTTGGTCAAGCGGTTAAGACGCCACCCTCTCAAGGTGGAATCATGGGTTCGATTCCCGTAGGGGTCACCAAAAATCAGCAAATTTTAGAGATTTGCTGATTTTTTAAAATTTTGAAAAATGCTGAGAAATACTGAAAAATAAGGGGTTTCAGAGGATAATATTTTTTGGCATTTTTTAATAATTCTCAATATTTTTTATCATTTTTCAGTATTTACTCGCATATGAACTCGCAATGTTTTTTTAAAAGTGCATTTTTTTACTCGCAATTTTTTAAAAATCACTCGCAAAACTCGCAATCATTTTTATAACTCGCAATCGGTATAAACGTTGATATTTAGGCATTATATTGATGTGCTAATTTGAAAATTGTTAATTTAACTACTCGCAAGGGTAAAATTGACAAAAAATAAATATTTACTACATAGTAAAAATCACTCGCAATTTTGATTTTTATACTTATCTTTCCATTTCATCAAAATTATTTTTTTCAGGTAATAAATCTTTTTGTAAATAATAATCATTTAATTTCTCAATTTCTTCTTTTTTAAATTCATTTAATACATCTGTATATGTATTAAGAGTAGTGCTAATATCTGTATGTCCAAGTAACCTTTGTAATACAACAGGTTGCATTCCAGCTTCAATACAACGTGTTCCATATGTATGACGCAAATTATGAGTTGTAATATCATTAATACCCCAATTATATTTTAATACTAATTTTAAAGCTCGATTAACATCTTGTGTTTCTATATAGTTACTTTTATCAGATTTAAATAAAAGTTTTTCAGGATTATTTTTAAATTCTTTTGAGATTCTCATTTGTTCTACTAAATGAGGATATAAAGAATTGGGAACAGGAACTTCTCTAATACCTGCATATGTTTTAGTAGAATTGCCCATTATAGTTTTATTTTCTTTATTCTTAGTTAATGTTTTGTTTATATGTATTCTTTTGTTTTTTAGATCAATATCATTATATGTTAAAGCTAATGTTTCTCCAATTCTTAAACCAGAATACATTTGTATTAAAAATGCATTTTTATAAGGAAAATCAATAGGATTTCTATTAATTAACCAATTAGTAAATTTTTGTTGCTCTTCAACAGTTAATGCACGAACTTTTTTATTTTTCTTTAAACTCTTTGGTTTTATAACATTTATCATTGGATTTCTTGTTATATAACCTCTATTTGATGCATAATTAAAAGCCTGTTTAAATTGTTCAAATATTTTGTCTATACTGGAATTACTTAGATATTTTTTCGAATTTAAAAAATCTTGAATTTCTTCTGATGTAATTTCTTCAATTCGTTTATCTGCAATATCTGCTTTTTTTATTGTATTAAGAGTTTCTTTTATTCTTACATATTGAATATCAGAGATGAGATTAGTTTCATATCTTAAATTAAGATTAGATTTCATTAGCTCTAATAAAGGGATACCATTATGTTCAATATATAATGAATTTTGTTTTTGATACATAATATTTTCTAAATACTTTTTTGCTTCTTCTTCTGTTTTAAAATCCTTTGTTTTTCTTTTGTTTTGTCCTGTTTTACTGTCTAACTCATAAAATTGAGCAGTAAAACGATTTCTAGTTTTTGAATAAAAAATACTACCTTCACTATTTGATTTTTTTGGCATTGAAAAATCCTCCTATATATTATTTGAAAAGGGTTTTTCAATTTTGATATTCTTTAATTTCTTTTTTCCATTTTCCAAAGTAAGTATGCTAAAAGTGTAACTGTTTTTGTTTTTCCAATATTTACACAAGGAAAATCTTCTCTTTTGAAAACTTCATTTGCTAAATTTTCTCCCATTTTTAAATCTTTGGCTACTTCTTTTACAGTAATATTTTTAAATGGATTATCTATCTTTTGTACAGCTAATGCTATGATTTTGTCTTTTAAATTTTCTTCCATATAACACCTCCAATCTCTCCTATATATATATAAGACATTTTTATATTGAATTTTGGAAAAAAACTAAAAAATGTTAGAAAAAAACATATAAAACCTTATAAATCCTAAATACTTTTTAAAAAGTATTATATAAAAGAGTTAAAAGTAGAATAGTAAGTTTCTTTGGTGAAATATAAAAATAATCAAAATCAATACCAAATATATCTTTAAAGTTTTTTCTAGCAAGGTTTATATTGATAGCATTTATAGTGTTATAAATATTACTATCAATTTTTTTGGTAGATATATTTAAATTGTTACTTGCAATAATACATAGTTCTTTATACTTCACATCATTTAAATTATTAAAATATGCCAATTTTACAATTTCTCTTAAATATCTAGTACCTAAATTAGCATAATTTAAACCTAATTTAGAAAGAGTACAATTTAGAAACATATCTATTTGTTTTGTATTATTTAAATTAGTATTATTTTTTTCTAACATTTTTAATTCCTCCAATTTCAATTGATAATAATATGGTAACATGATGGAAAAAGAAGTTCAAAAAAATGTATCGTTTCATCTGATGAGACAAAAGGGAGCAGAAGTTAGGAAAATATATTAAAAAATGATGAAAGTTGCGTGAGATGAAACAAATTTGTAAGCAAATTTAAAAATATTTGATAAAATTTATGACAAAAAGTTAAAATTCATAGATTTGTTGATTCTTATGCAACTTTATAAAAAAGATTATCAAATTTTCATTTAGTAGCAAATTGTAAGAAAATGTCAAAAAATATTGAAAAATATGTAAATTTATGTTAAAATAATTATGTAAAGTATATATTTAACATATTATATAGGGGGAATTTAATATGTATAATATAGATATGGTAGACTTAGGAAAAAGATTAAGAGAATACAGAAATGTAAAAGGATTGAGTATTCAAAAATTAGGGGAGGCAATAGGAAAGAGTAAAGCAACAGTTGCAAAATATGAAAATGGAGAAGTAATGATGGATGTACTTACTGTTTTAGAGATATGTAATGTTTTAAATATAGACTTAAATGATATTTTTGAAACAGAAATGCATAGTATAGAAAAAGATGCAAATAGGAATCCATTTAATACTGATTTATTATATTTGTACTACATAAGTAAAGGTGGATTAATTATATCTAGCTTAGAAATTGAAAAAAAGAAATACTCAAATTATGTACTTATGAAAAATGGATTAACAAATAAAGGATATAAACAAGAATATACAGGAATACTAGAATGTTCATATAATACAGCATTTATATGTCTAACAAATGCCATAAGTAATCCAGGATTAGATAAACTTCAAATAGAAATTGATTTGCATTCAAAAATGGATAATAAATATTATGGTATGTTTTTAGGAATATCAGATAATACACATAGACCGACAGCTAGAAAATGTATATTAATGAAAGAATTGGTGAAATCAAAAGAAGGATTATATGAACTATTTGAACAATTGAGAATTAGAGAAGAAGAAGCAAGAGATATTATAGAAACCAAGTATTGGGATATTAAAACAAGTAGAATGAAAGATTATGTAATAAAGGTATAAAAGATAAATATTTAAATAGTAGAATGATAAATGTAAATAACTTTTAGAGAAATCTAGAAGTTATTTTTTTGGTTTTATTTGGTTTTTTATGTTTAAAGTTGGGTTTATATGTTTTTTTGAACTACTTTATATGATCCATGTTATCTTATATTCGAAAGTACTTTCAAATAAATGTGTAAACCAAGGAGTGGTATATGAAAAACAAAATAGAAAGAAGATTTAGTACATATCTTAATAAAACATTAAAAGGATATGCAAAAAAGCAAAAGATAAAATATCAAAAAGAATTAGATAGAAATAAAAGACTATCTGATACAGATATTATAAAAGCATCATACAAGAATTACTTATTAAATAATGACAGCTTTGAAGATATTGATGTAGATATTAATCATTTAGAAAATATTTTTCATAATGAAAAATATTGTATAGCAATGAGAAATGTACCATTAAGACAAAGACAAGCTTTATACTTACTATTTGTAAAAGAATATACAATAGATGAAGTTGCAAAAATGTTTAAAACTACTTCTAGTAATATCAATAAATTAAAACAAAATGCAATTAGGAATTTTAAAGAAAATTTAAAAAAGTTGGAGGGATAATATGGATAATAATAAGTTAAAAGTAGTTATATTAAATGCTAAAAATAAAGATGAAAAAGCAATGCAAAAAATACTTGATAAGTATAGTAATATGATTAAATCATACTCTTTTGTAAATGGAGAGATTAAAGAAGAGTTAAGACAAGATCTAACTGAAATAACAATAAAAACTATAAAGAAATTTAGGATATAGATATATGGATGATAATTTGAAAAAAGTGCCTAAGAATTTACAAAAGAAATTAAAGAAACAGACATATTTAAATTTAAATCATATACAAATATCAAGTAAAGAAAAGTTAGCTCAATTAAGGCTGATATTTAATAATATGTCAGTTATAAAGTTTTTGATTATATATATGAGAGATAATATTATTGTAGGAGAAAATGTAATTAATATTTCTTATCCAATATATAAACATTATTTAGATATTAATATTGAAGCAAAAAGAAAATCAGAAAGATGTATAAATAAAATAGCTAACCAAATGAAATTATTAAAAGCAAATAGTTATTATCTTGTACATATTTCTAATATTGAAAAGAATATAGCTTTAAAAGAAGAAATTAATACAACAAGGTTTTTTGCTAGTAATTTAGATGGGTTTATGGGACATTTAATTGTTAATTCTAATAGTTATTATTGGATAGATGTAAAAGATAATGAAATTGTTATTTCTAAAAAAAGACATATTAAAAGTATTAATAATCTGAAATATGAAAAGAGTATTAAAAAGGGAATATATTGGGGAAAAATAAAAAATAGAAAAGACATTATAAAATACATATATTGTAGACAAATAAATAAAAATAATTCTTTAATTGTAATTACTAATCAAGATAATATGATACAAATAATATTTGAAATACCTAATCAGCTATTTATAAAGCAAGAAAAGAATATGCAAAAGTATTTAGATATATATAATAAAAATGATTTAATAGTTTTTTGTATAACAAAAGATAAAAAGATCTTCTGTGAAGTTAAACGCCATATTTTTAATAGTGTTATATATAAAGAAATTAATGGAGAATTATACATAAATAAAGAATAAAGTAAGTGAAAAATATATATGAAAGG
Source organism: uncultured Clostridia bacterium (assembly GCA_944388765.1). Lineage (GTDB taxonomy): Bacteria > Bacillota > Clostridia > TANB77 > CAG-508 > CAG-269. The sequence continues at coordinate 2,053 of CALXKA010000041.1, read as the reverse complement.
GGGATTATGGAAAATAAAGAAAAGTTTTTAAAAATATTATATAAAGAATCAGGAGAGTTACCAAAAGTTATGAAAATTCAAAATATACTTGAAGCAAAACAAGTGCTTGTTGGTGGGCTAATTGAAGTCATACCATATAATGATGCTTTAATTATTTGTAATGAAGAAGCAAAGTCGTTAAATATGAAACCAAATCTGATTTTTGATTATGACTATATTGCAGGAAATTGTTTTGCTATTGGAGACGACTACAAAAATGCAGGATTTAAAAGTTTAACAGAAGAACAAATAAAAGAATTTACAATAGATTTTATAAAAAGAAGTTTAAAAGAAAAAAGAAGAGTAAAAAGGAATAATACATATAATTCTTTTAAAGGGAAAATTAGATAATAATAGTATAAAAGAGGATGACGTTTATAAAATGTATCCTCTTTTTAAATTTAGTGGATTAAATAGAATTCGTATTTAGAAAATATATTGATTTTTGATAGTTTTAAATTTAAATATATATTATATAAATAATGTACATAAGTAAAGAAGAACTTCTAATAATGAATAAATATATATTTTTTAACAAAAAATATATAAAAGAAACTGAAAAAAGGAAATAAAAGTACTTGAAAAATATAACTTATTGTGATATAAAATAGTAAAGTATGTATAAGCAGAATACATAAAATAAAAAAGCAAATAATAAAAACAAAGGAGGAACGAATTAATGGAAAAACAAAAAGAAAAAATACCATTAAAACAAAGAAAAAAAGAAGAAAGAGGAATTACATTAATAGCATTAGTAATAACAATAATAGTACTATTAATATTAGCAGCAGTATCAATTGCAACATTAACTGGACAAAATGGAATACTAACAAGGGCAGATGATGCAAAAAAACAAACTGAAATAGCATCAGTAAAAGAACAGGCTCAATTAGATATATTAAATTATATAACTGAGAAATTAGAAAATGGAGAAGATTCAACAGTAAATACACCAGAAAAAGTCCAAGAAATATTAGAAGCAGCAAATCAAAACAATGAAAATAAATATTACAAAGGTTTTACAGAAACAGGGATAACAACACCAAGTGGATATGAAGTGCTATATGAAGAATTATATATAACAGGTTCAAGTGGAGAAGGAACAACATCAAAGACAGTAGAAGATTTAGTAGCAGGAGAAAAAGTATACTATGATACAGGGAATACAAGTATAGGAGATCAAGGAATAATAGAATGTACAGTATTATATGATAAAGCATACAATGAAGCAAAAGGAACTAATTACGGAATACAAATAATATCATCCGATGTAATAAAAGATACAGATGGAACAGCAGTAACTGTACCATTAGGAAATAATGATAACACAGTAGAAGGAAGTGGATATGAAAAAGCAAAAAATTCATATAATAATGCATTAAAAAGACTATATGAAGAATCACAAAAATATTTAAATGAAACATATGCAAGTGGAGTAAGATGTGTAGGAAGTGATCCAGCAGATCCAGATTGGGATACTACAACAAATGAAGCAGGATATTTTACAAGAACAGAAGGTGAAATAGACTATGTTGAATACATGAAAAATTATTATGGAACTTTAAAAGATGCAGATGATAAATATAATACAGACTGGACACAAATGGGCAAAATAACAGGAATAAAACCAGCAAGTAACTACTATTGGTTAGCCTCTCGCCGTGTCAGTTCTGACCCTAGCATCAGCGGCTTCATTGTGCGCTATGTTGACACCTCTGGTGACTTGGGTACCTACACCACGTACTATGTCAATTCTTTCGGTGGCACACTCGGCAGCAGTTATTCGTACGGTTTTCGTCCCGTGTTTACTCTAAATTCTGGTATCAAGATAACAGAAGGAGATGGAGTTGATACACCATATACATTGACCCCTTAAATAAGAAAAAAAGGTGCCTTGGAGGGCTTTATGTCTTACAAGCACAAAAAATGTGGAAAAATAAGAGAAAAATGGAGTAAAATATGTCTATATTAAATATAGTAAAAACAGTCAAAGAAATTCATAAGGAAGAAATAG
>CALXKA010000040.1 GCA_944388765.1 uncultured Clostridia bacterium | reverse complement strand
GAGGGGGATTAGCAACATCCTCCTCTATTACCACCACAACAGCAGCAGATTAATAATATTAAGATTATAATCCAGCAACAATCGTCACCAAATCCGAATCCACCGCATCCTCTATTCTCTGGCATAGTCTAGACCCCCTTTCGAGTAGTAAGCAATATGTTTTCTTTTGTTGTTTTCCTTTGTATAATACATAGTATGAAAATTAAAAAAATGTGTTACAAAAAATTGAAAAAATAAACTCTATATTAAATAGAGTTTATTTTTTGACTATCAATAATCAAAAAAATTTTAATATATTACAGTAATAAAAACTTTTATTAATAAATACAAAAAAATCCTAATGTTCGCTTTTATAAGTTTCTAATTTATGATAAAATACATTTTATTAAAGGAGAGAAAAAGGATGTCAGAAAAAGCAAAAAAAGTCGGAGAAATATTTTCAGATTATAATGCAAATTCGAATATAAAATATGCAAACATAATAGGGTTAAATGTAATAAAAAAAGAAAATAAACTACAAGTAGACTTATATTATGATGAATATATAGAAATAAAAGAAATATGGTATTTTGAAAAATTCTTAAAGGAAAGATTTCAATTTGGACAAATAGATGTAGTGATAAAATATCATGAAGCAGTAGAATTAAAAGATATAAAACAAGAATGGAAAAATATAATAGCATATATGGCACACAAATATCCTTTAATGAAGCCAATGTTATTATTAAAAAGTGATATTGAAGTCACAGAGAATGAAATATATATAAAAATGCATATAAAAGGAGCTGACTTCTTAAAGGCTAAAAGAACAGATAAGGAATTACAAAAAGTTATAAAAAATTTATTTGGAAAAGAATATATAATAGATATAGAAGAAGAATTATCATTAGATGATATAAGAGAAATTAGAGAAGCAAGAAAGAAAGAAGAAGAACAAATAGTTGCTCATATAGAAAAAGAAAACGAAGAACTAAGAAAACAAAAAGAAGAACAAATAGCAGAATATCAAGATAATAACTATGTTCCACCAATAGATGATGAAGGATATATACCACAAGAAAGTGAGGAATACAATTATCCAGAAATTGAACAAGTACAAGAATACATTTTGGGAAAACCATCAAAAGCAAAAGAAAAACGAGTAAAAATAAAAGATATAACAGCAAATGATGGAAGAGTAACATTAGAAGGAAGAATAGTTACTTGTGATGTAAGGGAAACTAAATCCGGAAAAGGTATGATTATATTCGAATTATACGATGGAACTGGAAACATGACTTGCAAATCTTTTTCAAAAGATTTACAAGAAGGAAAAGAAATTGTAGAAAAAATAGAAAAAGCAAAAACTATTAAATTAATTGGAAAAGCAGGACTAGATACATATGCAGGAGATGTTACTGTTATTGCAAATACAATAATTGAGACTGAAAATAACGAAATACCAGAATTACCAACAGAAGCGGAAGATACACCACTAATTTTAGGACAAAGTTTGAATATCACAGAAGAATTAGTTAAAGTACAAGACTTAGGTGTAGATGACGGAAGAGTTGCTCTTCAAGGCGAGGTGATTTATACAGAAGATAGAACTCTAAAATCTGGTAAAACTTTATTTAGTTTCGATTTATATGATGGAACAAGCACAATAACATGTAAAGCTTTTTTAAATAAGGAAAATGCTAAGAAAATCATGAAAAGAATACAAAGTGCAAAAGGAATAAAAATATCTGGAACAGCACAAATGGACACATTTTCGAATGAATTAACTGTTATGGCAAATACAATCATTGAAGCAGAAGGCTTGAAAAAAGAAATAAGACAAGATAATTCAGAAGTAAAAAGAGTAGAATTACATATGCATACACAGATGAGTCAGATGGATGCAATGACATCAGCAACAGATTTAATAAAAAGAGCAATGAAATGGGGAATGAAGTCTATTGCAATAACAGATCATGGTGTAGTACAAGCATTCCCAGAAGCACATAAAATGCTAGGATATGATAATCCAGATATGAAGGTTATATATGGAGTTGAAGCATATTTGGCACCAGACAAAAATGCAGTTGTAACAAATCCAAAAGGACAAGATATTGATACTACATATTGCGTATTAGACTTAGAGACAACGGGATTTTCAGCAGTGACAGAAAAAATCACAGAAGTTCGGAATAATGAAGGTTAAAAATGGAGAAGTAATAGATGAATTTAGCCAGTTTGTAAATCCAGAAAAACATATTCCAGAAAGAGTAACAGAAGTTACAAATATAACTGATGAGATGGTAAAAAACGCAGAAACAATTGATAAAGTTTTTCCTAAGATATTAGAATTTTTAGGAGATTCAGTTATTGTTGCACATAATGCTGGATTTGATGTTGGCTTTCTAAAACAAAATGCAAAAGTACTAGGATATGAGTTTGATTATACATTTATTGATACATTAAGTTTAGCAAAAGATTTATTTCCAGATTATAAAAAATATAAGTTAGGAAAAATTGCAGAAAATTTAGGTATAAAAGTAGAAGTGGCCCATCGTGCATTAGATGACGTTGATACAACAGTTAAGGTATTTAATGTCATGCTTAATATGCTAAAAGAAAGAGGTGCTAAGAAACTAGAAGATATAGATCAAGTAAGTAGAACAGAGGAAGCTAAAAAAGAAGAATATAAGAAATTAAAGACATATCATGCAATTATTTTAGCTAAAAATTATATAGGATTACGAAACTTATATAAATTAGTATCACTTTCGCATTTACATTATTTTTACCGTAAACCGCGTATATTAAAAAGTTTATATAAAAAATATTCAGAGGGCTTAATATCAGGAAGTGCATGTGAAGCAGGAGAACTATATCAAGCAATCGAACTTGGTAAGACAGATGAAGAAATAGAAGAAATAGCAAATAGCTATGATTATTTAGAAATACAACCGATAGGAAACAATGAATTCTTAATTAGGAATGAAGTAGTAAAAGATGAAGAAGCTTTAAGAGATATAAATAGAAAGATTGTATTCCTTGGTGAAAAACTAAACAAGCCAGTAGTTGCAACTTGTGATGTTCATTTTATGGATCCACAAGATGAAGTATATAGACGTATATTAGAAGCAGGACAAGGCTATGATGACGCAGATAATCAAGCACCTTTATATTTAAGAACAACAGAAGAAATGCTTGAAGAATTTAGTTATTTAGGTAAAGAAAAAGCATATGAGGTAGTAGTTACAAATACAAATAAAATAGCTGATATGTGTGATCAGATAAGTCCAATATCTCCTGAGAAATGTCCACCTCATATTCCAGGATGTGAACAAACAATAAAAGATATAGCATATAATAAAGCACATGAATTATATGGAGATCCATTACCAGAAATAGTACAAACAAGACTTGACAAAGAATTAGATTCAATTATAAAAAATGGATTCTCAGTTATGTACATAATTGCACAAAAACTAGTATGGAAATCAAATGAAGATGGATATATAGTAGGATCAAGAGGATCTGTTGGTTCATCATTTGTAGCAAATATGACAGGTATTACAGAAGTAAATTCACTTCCGCCACATTATAGATGTCCAAATTGCAAATATTCAGACTTTACAGATTATGGATATAAAAATGGATTTGACTTACCAGATAAAGAATGTCCAAAGTGTGGTCATAAGTTAGATAAGGATGGAATGGATATACCATTTGAAACGTTCTTAGGATTTAATGGAGATAAAGAACCAGATATAGACCTAAACTTCTCAGGAGAATATCAAGCAAAAGCACATAAATATACAGAAGTAATATTTGGAAAAGGAACTACTTTTAAAGCAGGAACAATAGGTACAGTAGCTGATAAAACAGCATATGGATATGTAAAGAAATATTTTGAGGAAAGACATATTCCAATAAATAGAGCAGAAACACAAAGATTAGCTGCTGGTTGTACCGGAATAAAAAGAACAACAGGGCAACATCCAGGCGGAATTATAGTTGTTCCAAAAGGAAGAGAAATATATGAATTTTGTCCAGTACAACACCCAGCAGATGATCCAAACTCAGACATAATAACAACACATTTTGATTATCACTCAATAGATCAAAACTTACTTAAATTAGATATATTAGGACATGATGATCCAACAGTTATAAGAATGTTACAGGATATAACAGGAATAGATCCAACAAAGGTACCATTAGATGATAAAGAAACAATGTCAATATTTAGTTCAACAGATGCTCTTGGAGTAACACCAGAACAAATACATTCACAAGTAGGAAGTTTTGGAATACCTGAATTTGGAACAAAATTTGTAAGGGGAATGCTAGTAGATACAAAACCAAAAACATTTGATGAATTAATACGTATATCAGGACTTTCACATGGTACTGATGTGTGGCTTGGAAATGCACAAAGTTTAATAGAAGCAGGAACAGTAACTCTTCAAGACGCAATATGTTGTCGTGATGATATAATGATATATCTAATGAAAATGGGATTACCACCAAATGATTCATTTAAAATAATGGAATCAGTTCGTAAAGGAAAAGTGGCAAAAGGCAAAGAACCAAAATGGGAACAATATAAAGAATTGATGAAAGAGCATAATGTACCAGAATGGTATATAAAATCATGTGAAAAGATAAAATACATGTTCCCAAAAGCTCATGCAGCAGCATATGTAACAAATGCATTTAGAATAGCATGGTTTAAAGTACATGAACCATTAGCATATTATGCAGCATTTTTCTCAATTAGAGCAGATGAATTTGATAGTGATTGTATGATATTTGGAAAAGAAAAAGTAAAAAACAAGATGAAAGAAATAGACTTAGAAGGAAATAATGCAACAGTAAAAGATAAAAACATGTATTCAATACTAGAATTAGTATTAGAGATGTATGAAAGAGGTTTTACATTCTTACCGATGGATTTGTACAAGTCACATGCAACAAAATTCTTAGTGGAAGATGGTGCAATAAGGCCGCCTTTAAATAGTATACCAGGACTCGGAACGGTTGCAGCAGAAGGAATAGCAAAAGCAAGAGAAGAAGGGAAATTCATGTCAATAGATGATTTAAAAATACGTTCAAAAGTAGGAAACTCAGTAACAGACTTATTAAAAAACTATGGTTGTTTGAAAGGAATGAGTCAAAGCAATCAAATAAGTTTATTTGCATAATGTAACGATTTATGAGGTTTTTGCTTGAAAATTTAATTTCGAAAAATTCTAGCAATGACATAAAAAAAAGAGGGGAAATGCAATTGCAAGTCCTCTCTTAACAATTTTGTAGCTAATTTCTGATTAAATCTAGTAGAATGCTTTGTGTTGCTAATGGGGATTCATATTTTACAATACGAGCTGGACTTTTACCGCTTGATATTTCTTCTTTGCTTCTTTCCATTTCAAAACTTAAAAAATACACATCATTATTCACTTTGATAAATGTTGAATTAAATGCAGTTTTTGGAAGTTGAACTCCCAAAAGTTCATGTCCATGTCTGATCTTTCTTATTTCAGGAAAATAATAGCGTAATTCATTCCAATCTGTAAAATAATTTTTTTCCTCCCTATCAGTCATCCGAATAGCCTCATCAGTTAGTTTACTCATAATGTCCTCCTTTAAATATTGTTTATCAACAAGCTACATTATGTGAATTATAACACCAACGAAAATAAAAATCAATATTGACACATTATGTAAAAAAAGATAAAATAGTTTTAAATAAGTTTTAAAGAGGAAAAATAAATGAACCAATACTTAGAAAATTTAAATATAAATATAAAAAACTATTTTAAAATATTATCACCAGAAGGAATACCGGAATTTTTGTGGGATTATATAAACACAAAAGAAATGCAAAAACAAAATGGAATTAGTGTAAGTTGTGGAACTATTTATTCTAAAATGTATAATCAAATTTGGTATTCGAGTTTAGATCATAGTATAGCAGTAGCATTAATAGTTTGGAATTTTACAAAAGATAAAAAACAAACATTAGCAGGTTTATTTCATGATGTAGCAACACCAGCATTTAAACATACAGTTGATTTTATGAATGGAGATTACGAAAAGCAAGAATCAACAGAAGAACTAACAACAGATATTATCAAAAATTCAAAAGAAATAATGGCTTTATTGAAAAGAGATGGAATAAAACTTGAAGAAGTAAATGATTATCATATTTATCCAATTGCAGATAATGACACACCTAAACTTGCAGCAGATAGACTAGAATATACATTATCAAATGGATTAGGAGTAACAGAAAAAATATGGGAGCTAGATGATGTTAAGAAAATTTATCAAAATATTGAAGTACAAAAAAATGAAAATGGAATAGAAGAACTTGGATTTAAAGATAAAAAGATTGCTGAAAAGTTTGTACATACAATGAGTAAATTATCATGTTTATATAGAAGAAGTGAAACAAAATATAGTATGCAATTCTTAGCAGATACTATAAAAGAAATGAGTAATAAGAATTTAATTACAATTAATGATTTATATGCATTATCTGAAAAAGAAGTTATAGAAAGAATTCAAAATTGTAAATATGGTGATATTTCAAAATGCTTTAAGATTTGGAAAAATGCAACAGAAGTAGTACAAAGTGATGAAAAAGTAGAAAATAAATATTGTGTAAGTATAGATAATGTAAAAATTAGATATATAAATCCTTTGGTAAGAAATAAAAATGAATTTACAAGATTAAATAAAATATCAGAAAAAGCAGATAACGATATTAAAAAGGCACTTAATTTTAAAACTAAAAAGTATACATATTTAAATTCAGATTTTTAAATAAGAGGAGATAAAAAATGGATGATAGATATTTAAAAGAAGAACTGGAAAAAATAAATGAAAAATCAAATATAAAAGAATTGAAAAAATATGTGAATGATATGATAGAAATAAGAGGATTTGAAAAAGATACGCCGCAAGACATAATGCTCTTGTTAACAGAAGAAATTGGAGAACTAGCAAAAGAGATAAGAAAAGCTACAAACATGAAAATAGATTCAAAAATAAAAGGAAACAAAACAGATATTAATGGAGAAATTGCTGATATATTTATATATATACTATGTATGTGTAGAGTTATGAATATAAATTTAGTAGAAGCATTTAAAGAAAAAGAAGAAAGAAATCTAAGAAGAAGTTGGAGATAGAATATAGAAAAGGAGAAAAATGGAAGAGATATTTACGACTAAAAACGTTATAATTTATTTAATAAGTATAAATATAATTGGTTTTTTTATAATGTGGTTAGATAAGCAAAAAGCAAGAAAAGGAAGTTGGAGAATACCAGAAAAAACATTATTTATAATAACAGCAATTGGTGGAGGAATTGGAACAACTACTGGTATGTATGTTTTTAGACACAAAACTAAGAAACTAAATTTTGTAATAGGATTTCCTTTTATAACAATACTTGAAATAATATTAGGAATATACTATTTAATAACAAAATAAAACTCTTAAAGTACTACAAATAAGTATTTTAAGAGTTTTTTTGAAATTATAAATAAAAAAATAGGACAGTACACATAAATTATAGCAATAAAAAAGTAAAAACAAAATAAATTATTGTAAACAAGAATAAATGTGAATAACTTATGAACTAAAAGTGACCATTTTAAGTTATTCACAAAGTTATCCACATTATCCACACAAAATAATCCACAGACTATAAGTCGAAAAAAGAATAAAAACAGGATACATAATACAAGAAAATTGTAATAACAATGAAACGTTATTGTAATAAAAACAAAAGAAAAATAGCAAAAAAACGAGAAAAACATATAAAAATATTGAAAAATAGGGCAAAATAAAGAATAATCTGAGTAATTATAAAATGTTTTTGTAATTTATTTGTAAAATTAGAAAAAGAAAAAGTATGAAATAAAAATCAATCATGTGTATAAATAGATTTTAGAATGTGGATAATTACTTATATTGTGGAAAAGTTATAAACATGTGAGAAATATATTGCATAAAAATAAATTATTATCAAAAAAAACAAAAAAACATATAATATATTGTAGAAATATATATAAAGAAGGTAATTTATATGATAAATAAATTAAAGAATATTTTTATATGTAATAAAAAATTAGAAAGAAGCCTTAATAATGAAATTTCAATAGATAAATTAGAAGATATGAAAGATAAAGGCGCTATAATAGTTGATGTAAGGAGCCCGCAAGAATATAAAGAAGGGCATATAAAAAATAGCATATCAATACCAGAATACGAACTTAAAGAAAGAGCTAAAAAAGAATTGAATGATAAAAATCAAAATATAATATTATATTGTAGTACTGGAAATAGGAGTAGAAGAGCTAAAAAAATACTAGAAAAAATGGGATATAATAAAGTGTTTAATTTAGAGAATGGATGGCAAAACTATTGAGCTTTTAAATTTTATATGTTAAAATTAGACTATCTTAAATATTTAGACATAGATGGTGGAGGAATAATGAATAATAGACAAGATTATATAAGAAATTTTAGTATAATAGCGCATATAGACCATGGTAAATCAACATTAGCTGATAGATTAATAGAAATGACAGGAGTATTATCTAAAAGAGAAATGGAAAGTCAAGTTTTAGATAATATGGATATAGAAAAAGAAAGAGGTATAACTATTAAATCACAAGCTGTTAGAATGATTTATAAAGCAAAAGATGGACAAGAATATACGTTTAATTTAATAGATACACCAGGACATGTTGACTTTAATTATGAAGTTTCAAGAAGTCTAGCTGCTTGTGATGGAGCGATTCTAGTTGTAGATTCAAGTCAAGGAGTTGAAGCACAAACACTTGCAAATGTATATTTAGCAATAGATAACAATTTAGAAATATTACCAGTTTTAAACAAAATAGATTTACCAAATGCAAGAGTAGAAGAAGTAAAAAAGGAAATTGAAGATATAATAGGAATTCCTGCTATGGATGCACCATGCATTTCAGCAAAATCAGGATTAAATGTTGACCAAGTTTTAGAAAGGATAGTTAAAGATTTACCAGCACCAAAGGGTGATGAAAATGCTAAAACAAAATGTTTAATATTTGATTCATATTATGATAACTATAAAGGAGCTTTGGCATATGTAAGGGTTGTAGATGGAAAAATAAAAGTTGGAGATGAAATAAAACTTATGGCAGCAAATAAAACTTTTACAGTAGTAGAAGTTGGATATTTTATTCCAGGATCATATATGCCAACCAATGAAATAAAAGCAGGAGAAGTTGGATATATTGCTGCAAGCATTAAAAATTTATCAGACATACATGTTGGAGATACAATTACATTAAAGAACAATCCAGCAGATGAACCATTAAAAGGATATAAAAAAGTAACACCAATGGTATATTGTGGATTATACCCAATAGACGGAAGTCAATATGAGGATTTAAAAGAAGCACTAGAAAAACTAAAATTAAATGATGCAGCATTAGAATATGAACCAGAAACCTCAGCTGCACTGGGATTTGGATTTAGATGTGGATTTTTAGGTTTATTACATCTAGAAATTATAGAAGAAAGATTAGATAGAGAATTTGATTTAGGATTAATCACAACTGCACCATCAGTTATATATAAAGTACATAAAACAGATGGAGAAATTCTAGAATTATATAATCCGGAGGATTTACCTAAACCACAAGAAATTTCATATATAGAAGAACCTTTTGTTACAGCAAATATTTTAACACCAAGAGAATATGTTGGAAATATAATGGAACTATGTCAAAAAAGAAGAGGTATATATATTGATATGAAATATCTAGATGAAAATAGAGTGACTATTATATATGAAATGCCATTAAATGAAATAATATATGACTTTTTTGATAATTTGAAATCAAAAACAAAAGGATATGCATCACTTGATTATGAGTTTAAAGAATATAGAAAATCAAATTTAGTAAAACTAGATATATATATTAATAATGAACCTGTTGATGCATTAAGCTTTATAGTTCATAAAGATAGTGCATATGATAGAGGAAAGAAAATGGTAGAAAAGTTAAAAACAGTAATACCTAGAAAATTGTTTAAAATACCAATTCAAGCTGCAATAGGTGGACAAATTATTGCAAGAGAAACAATATCAGCAATGAGAAAAGATGTACTTGCTAAATGTTATGGTGGAGATGTTTCAAGAAAGAAAAAATTACTAGAAAAGCAAAAAAGAGGTAAGAAAAAAATGCGTGAGATAGGTAATGTAGAAATACCACAAGAAGCATTTTTATCAGTATTAAAACTAGATGATGAGTAGGAGATTTTTAATGAAAGATAATGAAAGAAAAGAAAAAAATTTTGATGATCAAGTAGAAGGAAGAAATTCAGTATTAGAGTTACTTGAAAGTAAAAAAGATATTAACAAGATATTTATAACAAAAGGAGAAAAGCATGGGTCAATTAATAAAATAATTGCAAAAGCGAAAGAAAGAGGAATAATAATAGTAGAAAAAGATAAAAGGCAAATGCAAGAAATCGCTCAAAATGAAAATTATCAAGGAGTAATAGCATTAGTTCCTCCATTTGAATATTGTGAGGTTGATGATATTTTATATGAAGCTAAAAGAAAAAATGAAGATCCTTTTATCTTAATATTAGATGGAATTGAAGATCCTCATAATCTAGGATCAATAATAAGAACAGCAGAAACGGCAGGAATTCATGGGATAATAATTCCTAAAAGAAGATCAGCTTGTGTTAATAGCACAGTAAATAAAGTATCTTGTCGGAGCAGTACAACATATGAAAATTGCAAGAGTAACAAATATTTCAGAGACAATAAAAAAATTAAAAGATAATGGGTTATGGATTTGTGGAACAGATATTAATGCAAAGACCATGTATAATGAACAAGATTTAAAAGGACCACTAGGAATAGTTATTGGAAATGAAGGATCAGGAATAGGGGAAAAAGTCAAAAAGAATTGTGATTTTTTAATTAAAATTCCAATGAAAGGAAAAGTGAATTCTTTAAATGCAGCTGTTTCGACAGGAATAATAATATACGAAGCATTAAGACAAAGAGGAGGTAAATTATGATACCAAGAAAAAAGAGAAGAATGATTATAATAATTTCAGTTGTAATTATCTTGTTGATATTCTTAATGGCATTTCTATTATTATATATAAATACAGACCTGTTTAAATCAAATAAAACTTTATTTATGAAGTATTTAGGAAAAAATACAGAAAATATAGAAGGAATGTATAATGCTATTAGTACAAAAACTGATTACGAAAATTCGTTAGAACAAAATAAGTATACAGTAAATACTAGAATAAGTGTAAACAACACAGAAAATATTGGAACAACACAAGAAAATACAGATAATGTAATTAATCAATTAGAAATAGTAGCAGATGGACAAGTTGATAAGGCTAATCAATATAATTATCAAAAAATAAATTTATATAAAGGAGAAGATAACTTATTAGAATTAGAATGTGGAAGAAATTCTAATACTTATGGAATTAAATTTTCAGATCTTTTCCAACAATTTTTATTAGTAGATAATTCAAATTTACAAGACTTCTTTTCTAAACTAGGTTATTCAGAAGAACAAATTGCAAATATTCCAAATGAAATAACCTATGAATCATTATCTATTGAACAATTAAAGATTAGTGATGATGAAAAAGAAATACTTTCTAATAGATATATTGGGATTATAGAAAATAATATTAATACACAAAATTTTTCAAAAGAACAAAATCAATCAATAGAGATAGACGGAAAAGCAGTTCAAGTAAATGCCTATATAGTAACACTAACAAAAGAACAATTAAATAATTTATATTTAACCATATTAGAACAATTAAAAAATGATGAAATTATATTAGGCAAATTAGATAAATTACAAAATATAGTAAATATTGTTAATCAAATAAGCCAAAATAATACTCAGCAAGAAAATGTTCAAGATATAAGAGATTTATTTATAGATAAAATAGATACTACAATAAATCAAATAAATCAAAATAATATAGGTAATGATGAAACAAAGATTATAATATATGAAAATATGAAAAATACTGTAAGGACATCTATACAAACACTAGAATATGAAATTAATTTAGATTTCTTATCAACAAGTCAAGAAGATTTTATACAATATGAAAAAAATAATTTGAATGAAAGTAATGGGCAAAAAATAAGTTTAAAGAAAACCAATAATAATATTGAAACAATAATTGAAAAAACAGAAGGAGAAAATGTTTCAACTATTACACTTAGACAAAATAAAGAAATTAATGAAAATAATAATATGACTAAAAATATGATTGCCCAATATGAAGATTCAGACAATAGAGTAGAACTTTCAATAAATCAACAAATTGAATTAGTAAATGAGTTTGAAGAACAAATAGTATTAGAAGAAGAAAATTCCATAAATATTGATAAATTAGATCAAGGAAACTTACAAGCATTAATCACAACAGTTCAAGAAGGAATTAATACAAAATTAACTGAACTTCAAAATCAAATAAATATGGATGAAATTACACAAGTTCTAATAAATGCTAAATTAATGAAAGAAGATAATAATTTATATTCAACTGGAATTACAGAAGCAGAAAGAAGCAGATATAATTCTCAATTTGAGATTTTAAAAGGACAAAATTTAGAATCAGATAGAATATTAAGTGTAATTAATGCCTGTGAAAGCTATATATCAGATATAGAAATTGCTAGTAGTACAGAAATAAAAATTATTCTAGATAATAATAACAAAAGTGAAGAAATAGTAAATAGTTTAAAAACTTTTGTTGAAGAAAATAAAAATGAAAAATATAATATAGATGTAGAATATGATGAAACAACAGGACTAGTAAGAAGTTTAATATTAACAATAGTTGAAGATTAGTAAAAATAGAGTAAAAAGTTCTCTTATATGGGAACTTTTTATTAATATTATATAAAAAAATATAGGCGAAAACCTTGAAAAATAAGCAAAAATTCAAATGTTAAAAAATAAAATAAAAAAAATATAAAAAAAGTGTTGACAAAGAATAAAAACCATTGTATAATTAAAATCGTTCCACGGAAAAGTGGACATAAAAGTACATTGAAAAATAAACAATAAAATCCTTTAAGAGTAAACCGAAGCGGTACTAAAAAGTACCA